>NZ_JBZXDO010000002.1:0-364795 GCF_058725505.1 Serratia sp. A07 | reverse complement strand
GCAGGTTTTTACAGGCAGAGCCAAAACCGAGTCGATAACCACGTCCACAGGACGTGGTTTTAAGTTAGGAATAAAAAACGGTCAGTCATCTACGACTGACCGTTTTGATTTCAGCGCTCAGATGAATACTGCGTTATACCTTGGTCGCTTCAGACTGACGCGCCTTAAACGCAGCCACTTTTTCGGCCAATAACCGCTCACTGCCGCGAATCATATCGGTATACTGAGTATTTACGAATCCCCACAACGTTGAGTGTTGATCTTCGGCATAGCCGACCATAAACGGCAATGTCGTTACAACGGTCAAACCTGGTGCGGACTCCAGATAACGATCGATAGTATTGCTTTCAGCGTCGATGTTCTTCTCGTTCCATTGGCTGATAAGCTCGATACCGCGGCGAGAATAGATATTCATAACCATACTTGTCATACGGTTGATATAAACATATTCGATGCCATCAATTTCTTTTATAGCCAGAATTTCGGTATCATCATGTAAGTGCGCAATGATGCCCGCAAACACATGCCAGTCCCATTCAGTATGGCGCAAATGCCCGACGACCTTCTCCAGTTGAATGTCAAAATCAAATGGGAACAATACGTCATCTTCACAAATCATGGCCATTTCGGTAGAGCGTTCGGCCAACGTTGACAACATGTATTTATAACTCATTCCGCAACCAATCCAGCCAATACGATGACGGATGCCTTCGATGACCTGGAAGCCATGGGTCGGTTTGCTGAGAAACGCTTGCTTACGTACCGGTGTTTCTGTCAATGACAAACACAACTTTGGAATATCCACTTCGTTGTGCGGGATAAAGTCGACACTGTTTTTGTAAGTCTGGAAATCAATCAGATCGTTAGCCAGCAAATAACGTTTGAAATAAGCATCAAATTGCAAATCTGTACGTGTAAATGCCGCAATATCTTGCCGGCGACGGGCATAAAGTTTCTCATCAGCCAGCAAGCGTTCGATTTTATCAGCCATCGCATCAATATCGCCTACCGGAGCGAAGTCGATGACGTCATTCAACATGCCATGATGCTGAATATCCGAACTGGTTTCACTGACGATAGGCGTTCCCAGGGACAATGTTTCGTACAAGCGGGTGGTTTCCAGCAGTGCATCCTCGTAATAATGAATATTAACGATCAGCTTCGCTCGCATAACAAGACGAGTCAGGTCTTGACCAAAGACCTCCGAAGCGATATGCACATTAAAGCGCTGGGAGAGTTCACGCAGGTAATTCTGGCGCCGCTCACAGTTTGGATCGCCATAGAACAACACATCAATCGGCGCTTCATCCTTCAACGGTTGAAGATTATACCCTCCCTGCTTTAAATGCTCAGCATAACGGTCATAAGAGGACACCGGCATGTAGAACAGTTTTTGATAGGGTACTCCATGTTGCAGTAAATAATCGATGTTGGTAAGCGAGTAATCGAAAATCGCGATTGCGCGATCAAGAATTGCAAAGTACTCCGGCGTGAACCAGCGCGGGTTAATTGACTGTTCCATCTGGAATGCAACAAAATTCTTCGGCAGCTCAGGGAATATCTGGGGACAAATAACAATGTGCATTTGGCCACTGTCTGCTGCAGCCGAGTATGCATGAATAATCGTGACGCCCAACCCGATGTCGGTCAAAGACTTCTCTACCCGATGAGCCACGTAGAGAGTATGTCGGGAAGCAAGAATCACAATGTGCTGAGTATCTATGTGCGTTAACGGCATCGGTGCGTCAGCAGTATTTTTCGCCACCCGGCGCAGGGTAGCGATCAACTCGGAGAATTGACCTTTCGTTATCAGTGAACATGCCGTTTTAGCCTTACGCCCCAATGCGCGATAGGGTTGAGGGTGGCTACGGAATGCGCGCCATGTCTTTGCTGTCAATGAATTCTTAGCGATAAAACGATGTGTAAAATAATGGCGGGTAAAATCGCGAATGACCCCAAACTCGCCGCGCAATGCACGACCAACCATTCTCACTGGCATTGTCAGTTTCCAAGATAGGCTATTACGAATCGAAGCCATGGAAGCATGTTGTTGTTCCAGCAGACCGTCTTTTTGGCTCAACGCGGAATTTAACGTGTTGATTTCGCGTTTCAGCTCCTTCTCGCAGTTATTATTATTGTTCTCTTCACTGATTTTTATCCGCTGCAAGGCTTCCTCATGCTGGCTTTGCTTTTGCAACATGATTTGCTCATGTTGATTTTTCGTCTGCAGCATTGACTCTCGCAGCTGCAGATTTTCTTCGAGCTGCAACCGCAAACGTTGCTCCAGCAATTCAATCTGCTGGCATTTCTCATCAATATGCTGTTTCTGCTCTTCAATAACGCGGAAAATTTCGGCTCTAACGTTATTGTCCAGCTTAACATGCTCCGTGATCAACTCACCGATGGTTATCCCTTTCATACTTGTCAACCCGTCAGCTCCCGCTGAATAATAATTAAGATGATACCGCACGATGTCGATTTCTGCCGGCTTAGACAGGCGAAAATGCAGATAGTCCGTATCAAACATCAGTTCGAACGGAACAAGGTAAGAAAACAGATAGAACGCCATTCTGTTCACGCGTTCAGATTCGTCAGCGACCTCATCGATGAAACGATACGAAGTGTCACCCAATATTTGAACATCTCTCTCAAGCAACAACCCTTCCAAACCTACGCTCGAGTTGATGGTTACGAGCCGTTGACAGCGGAGTAAGAACTCGAGGCTATTGGATGAGTGATCGATTTCAGACGCTGTGTTTTGCAGCTGAAAGCGACTGCCGGGATGCGGCCGAACCAGTATGCTTTCGCTAGGGCATTGCGTCTGAGCATATGAGAGAATAGATAAGTTATTGAAACCATTGCTATAGGCAATGATATTCGAATCATCCTCAACCTGTAGCGCTAACCCAAGTTCAAACTCCGCAATATCTTTCTGTGGCAATGCATCCTGTGCAAAAAATTGATGCAGCTCAGCCATTGAAAGCTGAACTCGACAATCATCTGCGACAGGTAGATAACGCGCCTGTGCTTCGGTATTGCCATTTACGCCACGAAAATCAATGTAACCGGTTCCCAGATACATCGGCGAACGTAGAGGGCCCACCTCAATGTGAATAACGGGAATCGCCAGCTCTTGCGCAACATGTTCCAGCGAAGGGCAATTACAAATGCTGAGAATCCCCTCAATGCCACATTTTATTTTCGCATGTAAAAGCCCCTTAAGCTCAGACTCCAACTCGGGAATGCGCTGAGTAAGAAACACATTGAACGCAGCCATTGGATTTTCGTGCGTTTCATTCAACAATCGAGCAAACAGGCCATCATCCAGTAGTTCAAACTCATGTCGATCAAATATATCCTGAGTCGGCAACGAATAGCCCAGATTATTCATCGTGGGTACATCGAACTCCCAGCGCCCTTGTTCACGCCATAGCTCAGGCTCGCGCAAGTAATCACCGCCGGTGATAAAAATGCTTTTTTCCTGCAAAGTGCTCAGCAACCGATAAAACACCCACAGGTAGGGAGCTTTTACGCCGCGAAAAGGATAGGGCGGTAAAAAAACAGCCAGCATAACTTTATTCCTCGTCCAACGAAATTTGTATTGGAGCATGGATAACGCCACCCAATTCACGCGACGACCAGAATTTCAGCCTCATCATCGGCCGACGCTGATCGAGTTCTTCCCTTTCCCCCTTGCCGACGCGAGCCAAGCCACAGTGCACCAGGTAATCACCGGAATTGATAGGCAGTTTGACTTTATATACGATGTGCTGCTCACCGGGTTTCAAAACGATAGGAACGCCAGCAGCAATGTTGCTGTCGCCCCAGATATCCCCCCCTTGAGCTTTGGAAATGGAAACGCCGAGCGCCACATCTTCGATGACTTCCGAAGACAAAATCCTGTAGTCTAAAGTTAGCTCTTCGCCAGACCGCACAAGAGGTTTTTCTGACAATGGCGTACCGTCAGATTTGTAGATCTGCAAACTTTCAATAATCGCACGTGCACTGCCAAAGCGTTTCTCCCCTACTTCAGCATTAGTCTGTTCCGCCTGAATGGCCTGAAGTGTCGCTACATCTTTGACATCAGAGCATTCCGCACGCTGTTTTCTTTCTTTCGGCGAGTTTTGGGTCAACAACATACCTTTTTCGTACGCGAGCACCGCGGCTAATACATCATGCGTATCACCAACCAGCTGGCCATCATTCATCACCAGACAACGATCGGCGTACTCAAGAATACTGCCGGTGGAATGGGTCACCATAATAATGGTGACGCCCTTAGCTCGAAGAGCTTCCATGCGCTTGTAGCACTTGTACTGGAAACCAATATCCCCCACGGCCAGCGCTTCATCGACAATCAAGATTTCCGGTTCGACGCACGCCTGAACGGCAAAGGCCAATCGAACATACATGCCGCTGGAATAGGTTTTCACCGGTTGGTCGATGAACTCACCAATATCTGCAAAATCAATGATTTCCTGAAAGCGAGCATCGACTTGTTCGCGCGAAAATCCTAAAACAGAACCGTTAAGGTAAACATTGTCTCGACCGGTGAATTCAGGGTTAAAACCAGCACCCAACTCCAGCAAAGCGGCAATTCTTCCGTTAACCTGGATCTCCCCTGCCGTTGGCGTTAGCGTGCCGCAAATCATTTGCAGCAAAGTCGATTTGCCAGCACCGTTACGCCCGATAATACCGACAGTTTCACCTTTTTTGATGCTGAAAGAGACATCTCGTAAAGCCCAAAACTCGCGAAAATAGCGCCGAGATTCGCGACGCGCAACTCGTTGTAGTTTAGGAGCGAAAAACTGTTTCAGACGATCGCGTGGGCGATCATAAATCTGATAACATTTGCTTAATCCTTTGACTTCAATAGCTATTTCATTAGAGGACATCCGCAAACCCCTTTCTGGTTTTCTGGAAGAAGACATAACCCAACCACGCCACCGCAGCAGCTGCCAGGGTATATACCATCAGCCCCTGCCAATCTGGCAGAGTCCCCCAAATCAATACGTTACGTGCTTGTTCAATAATGAACGTAAGCGGATTAAGCATAATCCAGATTCGGTATTTCTCCGGCAGCGCGGTAATCGGGAAAAAGACCGGTGACAAAAACATCATTACCGTTGTAATAATCACCGTGGTTTGGCCTACATCTCGGATAAATACCCCAAGAGATGCCAGCACCCATCCCAACCCTAGGCAAAAGATCACCAGTGGCAGGAAAACCAAAGGAATAAACACAATGGTCCAGTGCAAAAAGCCGTTAAAAAGAAAGAAGGCGCACAACAAGACAACCAGGCTAATCAGAGAGTGAAACAAGGCTGCGCACAGGCTGATCACGGGCAGCGTCTCCAGAGGAAACACGACTTTTTTAACGTAGTTGGCATTTCCTAAGATAATCTGCGGCGCACGGTTGATCACTTCGGCGAAGAAACCATGCACAATCATACCTACAAATAAAATCACGGCGAACTGTGTGCGACTCTCATCGCCCCCTACTGACCAACGCGCCTTAAAAACCACCGAAAAAACAAAGGTGTAAACGACCAGCATGAACAACGGGTTTAGGAATGACCAGGCCAAGCCCATCGTTGAACCTTTATAACGACCGACGACTTCTCTCTTGGTCATTTGCGCAATCAACGACTTGAACCCCCACAAAGTGCGAAGGAGGCCTAACGGCGTCAGCGGCCTATTTTTATGAGGGTTACTCATCATTTAGCTCCTTACCGTCTTCGGCAGCGTTGACCACTATCCGATCATCCACATATATGAACATAATCAATACCTTAAAAACTATCAAAAATTTATAGCCGGGGGCTCAGCGAAGATCGCGAGAAGAAGCCATCGGGATAGAATTCAAGTAGCGCTGGTTGTAACGAGAGCGCTCCCGGTCAAAAAACCATCCCCATTTGTTAAAATAAAGAATCGCTGAGCGCATATGGTACCCCAATAAAGTTAGAGATTTATATGATCCCTTACCGAATACGTGTGTGATTGTAGTTCCTGAATAATACATAATATCAGTGAGTTCAAGCGCCCGTCGGCACAGATCAACATCCTCGAGATACATAAAGTAACGCTCGTCAAACCCCTCCAAACGAGCCAGTAATTCCGACTTCATCAACATGAAACAGCCTGAAACGGAAGGCACGGCAAAGTTTCTCTCGTAGTCAGCATGTTGCAGTTCGTAGTCAATATCCATCTTAGCTCCCCATTTTGGCAGGAAGCGGCGAAGCAAAAGGTTTGCCGGTGTCGGTAACAGACGACAACTATACTGAAAACGGCCGTCGCTATAATGTATCCGTGGAGAGACAAACTGATGTTTCCCTTCGCTGGCGAACTGATACAAACTCGCCAATGCCCCCATCTCAAAACTGATATCCGGGTTACAGATCAAAAAATACTCACAGGAGTCCAGGTAGCGGCTCATTGCCAGGTTATGTCCGTGGCCAAATCCGCCATTTCCCTCAGCAGAGATGTAGCTGATACGGTCATTATCCAAAGCATCGGCCCAATCGGCACCGCCGTTATTGACCAAAACAATCTTATCAACGCAGCGCTCGGCCAAAAGAGACGTCAAAGTGCCCGCCACCTGCTCATAGCTGTGGTTGAATAAAACGATAGATGCAACGATCTGAAATTGAGATTTTTCTTGGTCTACAGCCATGCTGTATCTAGTTCCTAAACCCGTAATTTACCGCAGTCACAAAGTCATGCCATTAGGGTGGTTGAAAGACTGAACGTCAGGCCCATAAGCGATGATAACGTTTCATCACCATGCAAAAACGTCAAAGGGGATAGCATTATCCCCTTTAATCTTATCCATTTGAAGGATCATCACTGAGATAATATCTTCTGGAGCACACTTTTAAGTTGCTGTTCCCATGGGCTAGGCTTCAGATCCAGCGCACAAATCTTGCTGGTGCTCAGAATCGAATAAGCAGGCCTGGATGCAGGCGTTGGATATTCATGGGTTGCGATAGGTTTGACATTCACCTGATGCGGATAATGACCTGAGTTCTCCGCCTCCCGGAAGATAGCGCAAGCAAAATCGAACCATGAAACCGCGTTATCGCCGCAGTAATGATAGATACCGTAAGGTAATTGAGGATGGGACAGCATAGCGATGGCCGTCGCCGCAATGTCTCCCGCATAGGTAGGGCAGCCGAACTGGTCGCTTACCACGCCCAATTCCCCCCTCTGTGCACCGACTCGCAGCATGGTTTTCACGAAGTTGTTGCCGTACTCGCTGAAAACCCAGGCCGTTCTGATCACTACCGTTTTCGGATTTGCCAGCAAAGCCGCACGCTCACCTTCGAGTTTCGTTTGCCCGTAAACGCTCTGGGGTGAACATGGCGTCTCTTCACAGTACGGTTCCGATGAAGTGCCGTCAAAGACGTAATCGGTCGAGATATGTATGAAAGGAATGTCTAACTTCGCCGCTGCTGTAGCCAGGAATCCTGGGCCGAGCGCATTGATCGCCCTGGCCTTTTCAGGCTCAGATTCCGCTTTATCCACCGCAGTATAAGCCGCAGCATTGATAATGGCATCCGGTACTAGCTGTTCAACCGCTGCCGAAACGGCAGCGGAGTCCGCGATATCCAATTGCTGGCTGTCCATCGCCATCAGGGTCCAATTGGCAGGGAAACGATCGATAATACAGCGTCCCAGCTGCCCCGCAGCACCAGTCAAAAGTACACGCATTAAAAAAGCTCTCTAAACAGTTTTCCCTGCAGATCCTTTGGCGACAACAGCGGATCGCTGATTGGCCATTCGACACCTACTTCCGGATCGTTCCACAGTAGGCAACCTTCATTACTTGGATCATAGTAATCAGTGCATTTATATTCAAAATCAGCCGAGTCCGAAACTACGACAAAACCATGGGCGAGACCAGGCGGCACCCAAAGTTGGTTTTTGTTCTCTTCAGACAAGTAGACGCCAACCCACTTTTTGAACGTCGGCGACTCAGGACGAATATCGACGACCACATCGTAGACCTCGCCGCGTACCACCCTTACCAACTTACCTTGCGGTTTTGCCGTTTGAAAATGCAATCCCCGCAAGACGCCACGCGCAGAACGGGAGTGGTTATCTTGTACGAACTCCGCATCAATGCCGAGCAGCTCCTGGTATCGGCTTTTTTGGAACGTTTCCAAGAAAAAACCACGCTGGTCGCCAAACACTTTGGGTTCGATCAGCTTTACACCTTCAACCTGCGTCTCTATCACTTTCATTAGAAATTTACTCACAAAAACGTTACCCAGAGACCTCGAATTATGCTTATAAACACGCGTCGCCACCGAGTTTACACTTCACGTTTGAGGTCTTTTTGAACGAACCTTAAACAAACTCGCGTGCATATGACAGAAATAATATAGGGTCCGCGAAGGTTTGAGAGACTAGCACAATTTGCAAAAACATCCGACACCGTAACGTAAAAAAATACGCTGAATCTGTGTGGTTCTTGTTCAAGGATAAGATTTAACTCAATGGTTTTAAAATGAAATATAGGAAATGTAGTAGAAAGTTTTGCTGTATTTTCTAGGAAGCTGGTTACAATTTATCAAGTATCGCTTACTGATTGCCCAATGGTCGTTTTGGCCCCACCATTTATCCTTTCCTATAAACGATGGGGGTAAACTGCAGGATCAGCGCTGAAAACCCTTAGGATTTTTCTTCTGCCAGTTCCAGGTATCGCGCATCATATCATCAAGCCCCCTGCGCACTTTCCACCCCAGCTCCTGATAAGCCAGATCGGCGTTCGCCCAGAAGGCAGGCAGATCGCCGTCGCGGCGCGGCATTATTTGGTAAGGGATCGCGACACCGGAGGCTTTTTCAAATGCCTGAACCATCGCCAGCACCGAGTGCCCTACACCGGCCCCCAGGTTATAGGCCTTAAATCCGTTGAGCTTCGGCAGATGATCCATCGCTTTCAGATGGCCTTCGGCCAGATCCATGACATGAATGTAATCACGCTCTCCCGTCCCATCGTTCGTCGGGTAATCCCCGCCGAAAATACCCAGCTTTTCCAGCTTGCCGATCGCCACCTGCGAGATGTAAGGCAACAGGTTATTGGGAATCCCATTAGGATCTTCGCCGATCAAACCCGATTCATGGGCGCCCACCGGGTTAAAGTAACGCAAGGCAATGATCGAAAATTGCGGTTCTGCCTTGGCGAAATCTTGCAGGATCTGCTCTACCATCAGCTTAGACGTGCCATAAGGGCTGGTCGTGCCGCCGATCGGCGTCGTCTCGACGTAAGGCACCGGCGAATTGGCACCATAAACAGTAGCGGAAGAACTGAAGATGAAATCATGTACGCCGGCACGGCGCATGGCATCCAACAATACCAACGTGCCGGTGACGTTGTTCTGATAATACTCAAGCGGTTTACGTGTTGACTCCCCGACGGCCTTGAGGCCGGCAAAGTGGATCACGGCCGAGATGTCATGCGCCTCGAAGATACGCTGCAGACACTCAGCATCCAGAATATCGCCCTGATAGAACACGGCGGCTTTCCCCGTCAGCTTTTCCACACGAAGTAACGACTCAGCAGAAGAGTTCGACAGGTTGTCCAACACCACTACGTCTTCGCCACGTTCCAACAGAGATAAAACAGTGTGGGATCCGATGTAACCGGCACCACCGGTGACTAAAATTGCCATGACAATTCCTTCCTCGCGCATCAGGCGCTAAAAAATACTTCAGTATTCATCTTTTCTCTCCGGTAGTTAGTCTGATACACGCATGAACCCAACGAGAAATACCGACCAGTCAACCGAACAGTATTGAAAAACGAGTAACCATAACGTATTAAAACAAAAAGAGCAGCTAAACGCTGCTCTTTCAGATTAATGCTTATAGTGAAAAATCCACTAGCGGTTGCGGGCGAAATACTGCGCCACGCGCAGCACATCCTTCTCATCCAACGTGCCGGAGTCGCTCAGCAGGGTAATCCAGGACTTGATGTAGGTGTACTTGGCAGAGGCCAGATCGCGCTGGGCGCTATAGAGCTGCTGTTCGGCGTTGAGCACATCGACGTTGACGCGCTGCCCCGCCAAAACGCTCTGCCGGGTCGCCGTCACCTGCGTGGTCGCCGACTTCACCGCCAGCTCGTAGGCCGCCAGCTTGGCTCGGCTGCTGATGCACAGATTGAACTGTTTGCGCAGATCGTTCAGCGTCGAGCCAACCTGCGTGTCCATCTCAGCCATCGCCTGGCCGTAACGTGCCGCCGCCTGCCGCGTTGAGGCCGCCACACCGCCGCCGGAATAAATCGGCAAACTCACCTGCACCCCGATACTGTCGGTACGGTATTTCTGATTAACCGTGTTGTCGCTGCTGGAATCGTTCTCCGAATGCGAAGCATAGAGTTGCACACTCGGCATAAAGCCGGCGCGGTTTCTCTCTACCTCGTATTTTGCCGCATCGACGCCGTGGCGCGAGGCGGCCAGCACCGGGTTATTCTCCAGGGCGATCTTTTGCCACTCTTCAAACTTCGACGGGATCAGCGGAGCCACCTGGAACTTGCCCGGCCGTAAGACCTGCAGCTCATCCAGTTGATTCAACGGCACACCGATGATCACCTCCAGCTCGCGCTGTGCGGCATCCAGCGCGTCGCGCGCCTCGATCACCTGCGCCTCGGCCAGGCTGTAGCGCGCCTGCGTTTCGGAAACGTCGGTCAACGTTCCCTCACCCGCGCTCATCAGCCGATCGTTCAACGCCAGCTGCTCTTTATAGGCTGTTTTTTGCGCCTCGGCCAAGGCGATTTGATCTTTGGAATAGGCCACTTCGACGTAGGCGCTGATCACCCTCACCGCCAGATCGAGCAGTTTGCCGCGGTAGCGTTCATCCGACATCATCGTCTGCGCCACGCCGCCTTTGTAACGCGCATAGGCCTCATAATCGAACAGCGGCTGCGTCAACGTCACCGAGCTGGAGTAGCTGCGGTACTGCTGACGCCGCGTCGCTTCCGTAATGTTGCCAAAGAAATCGCTTTGCGGGTACTTCTGCGTTTGCCAGTTGCGCGGCGAATTCTGGTAGTTCAGCGATACCTTCGGCAGCAGCCCCGCCCTGCCGATATTTTCGTTCTCATCTCCCGCTTCTTTTTCTTTTATAGCCGCCCGGAAGGTCGGGTCCTTTTCTAATGCCAGCGAATATGCGTCTAAAATCCCTATCGAATAAACCGGCGCAGACATCGCAAACAAAAGGGTGCCGATAACCAGACCGGCAGCCTGTCGTTTTGAATGAATCAAAATTATTCCTCGGTTAATGAAGTATGAGCGCGATCCAAAATAGGTTTAAACAGATAGCTCAGCAGCGAGCGTGACCCCGTTTTCACGAACACTTCCACCGGCATCCCCGGCTTGATGTCCTCGCCACTGAGCATTTTCATGCCCTCCGGCGAGACCGTGACCTGCATCTGGTAGTAAGGTTCGCCATTGGTTTTGTCGACCAGACGATCGGCGGAAACCAGCGTGACCGTTCCCGGAATTTTCGGGGTTTTGTTTTGGTTGAAGGCGGTAAACATCAGATCCACCGGCAACCCGTTGTACACCTTATCGATCAGGTCGACTTTGAGGCGAGAATCCACCACCAATGTCGCCTGGCTGGGTACCACGTCCATCAGGTGGTCACCCGCTCCCACGACGCCCCCCTGAGTGAAGATATTCAATCCGACCACGGTGCCGTCCACCGGTGAGGTGATGGCGGTGTTGCCCAGATCGAAATCGGCCATTTGCAGCTTGTTACGGAACTCGCTGGCGTCCATTTGGGTTTGCGCCAGCTGCGTTCTGACTTCGCGCTGATAGTCGGCGAAGCGCTGATCGATGCGTTGCTGAGATTCCTGCAGCTGCTTTTGCAGTTGGCCAATCCGCCCGACGGTTTCATCGATGCTGCTGTTCACCTCGGCGAACTGGCGCTGAATTTCCAGATAGCGGTTGCGCGGCAGGTAACCGTCCGCCGCCAGCTGTTTCATGCTGTTCATCTGCTCACGCAGGCTGGAGAGTTGGATCTGTTTGTTGGCACGTGAGTCCTGCAGGCCTTTCAATTGGAAACGGATCCCGTCCATCGACTGCTTATAACCGTCAATTTCACTTTGCAGCCCTTGGCGACGGGAGGCGAACAGCTGCGTCTGCAGCGCAATGATCTCCGCGACACGCGGCTGAGCCTTAACCTGAGCGAAAACAGGGGAAAAAGTGACCTTGCTCAGACCGTCCCGTTCAGCCAGCAAGCGCCCTTCGGTCGCCAGCGTGGTGTAATACTGATCGCGCAGCGAATCGACCTGCGCCTGTGCCTGCACCTGGCTCAACTGCACCAGGACTTCGCCGGCTTTCACCTTGTCGCCGTCTTTCACCACGATATTTTTGATGATGCCGCTGGCCGGTGCCTGCACCGTTTTACGGTTGCCGGAAACGGTTACCGATCCCGGCGACGCGACCCCTTTGTCCAAAGGTGCAAACGCCGCCCAGGCCAAGAAACCGAACACGCCCACACCCAGCGCCAACCACCCGAGACGGGTATAACGGCGCTCATCCAGCGGGATCTGTTCTGAGTACGAGTCATTCGGCTCGCCAATATGCGTAGACATACCAACTCCTTTGACTGCCGGCGACGCAACGGCGCCGCCAGGCCAGTTCACGGCTTAATTAATTTGAGTTTTAGGAACATCGCCTTCATCCGGCTCGGAGTTCACCGCACGCACCGCCTGCGTAGGCACCTGCGCTTTTTGCGCATTCGCCAAGGCCTGCAGCACCTGCTGCGTTGGGCCAAACGCATTGACGTTCCCGTTAACCAGCAGCAACAGCTTGTTGGTCATCGCCAGCAGATTGGTGCGGTGCGTAATCAGGATCACCGTCTTATTCCGCTGTTTAAGGAACGTAATGGCCTGGTTCAACGCCCGCTCGCCGGCATCGTCCAGATTGGAGTTGGGTTCATCCAGCACGATAAGAGAAGGATCGCCATACAGCGCGCGCGCCAAACCGATACGCTGTTTCTGACCGCCGGAAAGCCCGGCGCCCCCGCTGCCAATAACCGAATCATAGCCATTGGGGAAGCGCAGAATCAGCTCATGCACTCCGGCCAACTTGGCGGCCTCGATCACTTTCTCCGAGTCCAGCTCGTTGAAGCGGGCGATGTTCTCCGCGATGCTGCCGGCGAACAGCTCAATATCCTGCGGCAGATAGCCGATGTAAGGCCCCAGCTCGTCCTTGTTCCACTGGTAGATGTCGGCGTTGTCCAGGCGCACGATGCCTTCGCTGACCGGCCAGATGCCGACCAGCAGACGCGCCAACGTCGACTTGCCGGAGGCGCTTGGCCCGATAATCCCCAGCACGTCTCCCGGCTGAATGGCGAAGCTGACGTTATGCAACACCGCGCTCCCCTTCGAGCCGGGCGGCGTCGCGGTCACCCCTTCAACGGAAATCACCCCTTCCGGGCGCGGTAGCGACATGGCGGTACCACGCGGCGGATGCTGCTCCAACAAGCGTACCAGGCGCTGGTAAGCCAGTTTGGCGGAGCTCCAGCTTTTCCAAACGTTAATCACCTGCTCGATAGGCGCCAACGTGCGCCCCATCAAAATGGAACCGGCGATCATCATGCCCGGCGTGATGTGCCCATCGATCGCCAGCCAGCCCCCCAGGCCCAAAACCAGCGACTGAAGCGACAGACGCACAAACTTCGTGATCGACGTGACCCGTGATGCCCGTTCGCTGGCGATGCGTTGGCTGTTCAGGAAGCGCTGATGCAAACTGAACCAGCGCCCCTTCAGGTTGGGTAACATCCCCAACGCTTCAATCACTTCGGCATTGCGCAAGTTGGTGCTGGCCAGATTGCCCGACATGATAGAAAGCCGGCTGGCATCCGCCAACGGTTTCTTCGACACCACTTCGTTGATCACCGCCAGGGCGATCAACAGCAAGGAGCCCACCAGCGCGAACAACCCCAGCCAAGGGTTAAACAGGAAAATCACCAGCAGATAAATAGGGAACCACGGCGCATCGAAGAAGGCGAACAGCGCACTGCCGGTCAGGAATTGACGTACGTTGGTCAGATCGCTCAGCATCTGGCCGGCATCGGAAGAGCCGTTCTTTAAATTCGCCTCGTAAGCCGCCGTATAGATACGCGTATTGAGACGCATATCCAGCTGGCTGCCGATGCGGATCACCACCATGCTGCGCACGTATTCCAGCAAGGACATCATGCCGAACATACCCAGCATGATCAGCGTCAGCATTAACAGCGTGATTTCATTACGAGAAGGAAGCACCCGGTCGTAAACCTGGAGCATGTAAATGGAAGGCACCAGCATTAACAGGTTAATAAACGCAGTGAATATGCCAACGGTCCAGAAGACTTTACTGCGCGTCCGTATAACATCCGCAATTTCGTTGCGCGGGATAAATTGATTCACGTTCTGCCCTTACATCATGTGCACTGTCAGTCCAATCCGCATTGACCCCTTCCCTAAAGAAATTCCTAAAAAAGAATTACCCCGAGAAGACTCACCCCAAAGAAATGCCCGAGACTGCAGATACTTTTGTTAACTATAGGTAGAGAAAGTGAAAACCGGCAAGGTAGGGTATAAAAAAAAAGCCGGTCATCACGCCTTAAAAAGGCATGATAAAACAGAATGATACGGGAAAATGAAAAAGCAACGGGAAGATAACGAAATGGAATAACTTAGAGAGGATGATGCTGCTCACAAATTTAAACATGCGGGGGAATAACCTCCCCCGCATTATTTAAAACTCAATAGTTCCACAGGGAATTATTGGCTGTTGTGGTTTTACTCTTAAGCGTAGTGCAGAGTATCCACCAATTGCTGGTGGTTCTGGCCAGTCAGGTAAATGACGGTATCGTTAGCATCCAGCGTGTGGTTATTGTTATTGTCAATAATCACATAGGAGTCAGCATTGTTACCTGTACCACTGAACACCACCGAGGCCACGCCCACCTTCGCCGTCAGCGAGTTAGGATTGCTCAGGCCCAGGATGCCGCCCAACAGACCGACAACGCCGGTAGTCAGACCGCCAACCAGTGAACCTAACAGCGCATCCAACGTATCTGAAGCGCGAGTACCGTAATCCGCCACCGCGGTACCGGTGTTGGACAGGGTCAGGCCGGAAGCCGCATCCACGATTTTGTCTTTCGCAGTGCTGAAGTCGGTGATGGTGACCCCCGCCTGCGAAGTACTGGATTTCAGATCGTAGATATTCGCCCCGGTGCCCCCGGTCAACGTGGTGTTACCCAGTACGTTGAAGCTGTCGGCCGTGGACGTCCCTTCTACCGTCAGTTGGTAACCGTTCAGACCCAGCGTGTTCAGCAGCGGGGTCAGCAATGCGGTGGTAACCGCACTCAGTGGCAACGCGTTCAACAGCTGCACGATAATACCGTCACCGGTACCCGCATGGCTTGAATCCAGGTTCAAACCGCCGGTATTGGTAGAAGCGTTAACGTCACGAACGTTGCTGAAGCCGCTACCCAACGTCAAGTTCAGCGCATGGTCACCGGTCACGTTGACAGTCTGAACCTGCGCATTGGTGCCTGCCAGGGACAGAATGTTGTTGAACGAACCGGTACCGCCGGAAGCCACGTTCACCGTCGTCAGCGCGGTGCCCAACAGCGCACTGCTGCTGCTGTTCAGGCTGATGGCGCCGGCATTCACGTTCGCCGAGCTCACTGCATCAAAGTTGATGTTAAAGTGGTCGGTGGCGTTTTGGACGAAGGTGAAGTTCAGCGTACTGGCTGAGGTCGCATCGCCTTTCACTTCCAGCTGTGCGGCGTTACCGCCGGCAGCGTTGATGACGTTGACGTTAGCCAGGCCGGAGATCACGAACCCTTGCGCCCCCAGGTTGGTCGCCGCTGCGTTCTGGGTGACCGTACCGCCCGTAGTACCTTCTACCGTAGACGTGCCGTTGGTCAGGCCAAAGTCGAAGGTGTTGGTTGGCGTAGTGACGCTGGTGGTGGTCGGTGAACCAATCAGCGGTGTCGTAATCAGCGTACCGACAGACTTACCGATATAACCGGTCAGATCAATCTGCTCAAAGTTCGAGAAGTTGTTGGCGTTGCTGGTCACGGTGCTGGTGCGAACGCCCAGGGCGTTCTGGTTGGTCACGACGGTTTTGGTGATGAAGTTGGCAGAGATGGAATCCGTGCCGGTACCGCCGTCAGCCTTGACGGTATTGGCAACGGTGTTCGCACCGCCGGAAACCGCGTTACCCGCCCAGTGCAGGCTGTCGTTGCCGGCGCCAAGGTTAAACTGCGCGGTACCGGTCGCGATGTTAGCCGTCGAAGTCACGACCACGTTGTCTGAACCGGAGCTGGCGTTCAGAATGACGTTGCCGTTGTTGACGGTGACAGCAACCCCAGGATTAACGCCGTTATCAGACAGGTTGACCGTTGCTGCGCTGGTGCCGTTGATGGTCAGGTTTGCCAGGTGATCGGCGAACTTCAGGTTGACCAGGCTGGCGGCATTGGCGTTCAGTTGAACATTTGTCAGTACTGCGGTTTCGGCGTTGCTGATTTGGTGGGAAGCGCCAGTGTTGACAGTTCCTGTCGCGTTACCCCCAGCAGCCGTTGCCGTCAGAGATGCAGCGGTTTTATACAGCAGGCTAGTACCGATGTCATATTCAAAGCCATGCTGCTGAGTTACAGTTGTGGCGTCGGTGGCAGTTGAGTTGCGCAGGTCATTAATAATCGCAGTCGTGATCGCGCCTTTGTCGGTTAAACCGCTATACAGTGCAATTTGCGCTGGTGTAGCAGCAACACCGTGAACGCCAGTATATACGTGCTGAATGAAGTCAGTGCCGGTTAATTGAGCACCTTTTTTCTGAAACTCAACAGAGGTCAACAGTTTTGTGGTCAGAGAAGCAAAAGTGTTACCGTGCTTACCCAGATAATTGCTCCAGTCGTCCAAGCCTTGCGCATCAACATCACGTTGAGGTACAGCAAGATAGATGGAAGCAACCTGTTCACGAGCAGCCAAACCCGCCAGTTGACCGGCAGCATCAGGCTGAGTCTCAGTCAAGAAGAATTGCTGCGCAGCAGTATCACCGGAGCCCACAGTGCCACGCAATCCGGTAATGATATTGATCAATACATCACCTTTAGTACCGCCCCCGCTGAGAATTGCACTCAGAGCGGAGAACTCACTGGTACTTGGCGCGCGTTCATAGGCTTCATTAAACACCTTATTGATAAAATCTGTGTTTGATAACGAATTGAGCGCTGCTCGATCGGTAACAAATTTATTGGCTACTTGTGAGAAGGATTGCGCGGAGGTATTTATCTGCGTAGCTAGTGTAATAACCGTGCTGGTGACAGGATCGATGCCAGCCAGATAATAGAGTGCCAATGCATCCGACACACCAGGCCCAGAGCCAGCGGCGCTAGTGCCCGGGAATAGCACGTTATTGAGTTGCGCATCGAAGTTGCTCTGAGACGCCAGCGTGCCGCTATCAAAACCGCTGTAATTCAGCAAAGAGTTAATGGCGCTAGATATGGCATCGTTCAAGGTGCTCCCAGCAAGAATCGCCTGCAGTTGCGCTGTTGTCGGGGAGTTGCCATAGGCTGCTGTGTAGATACTCTGTAAGATTTCAACGTCTGTTTTGGATGCATAGAGTGCCTGTCCAGCACTGGAGGATAACAGACTGGAGATGTATGCCTGGGCGGTAGTTTGCCCTTTCTCTATTTGATTACCAACAGTGTCAAACACGCTTGGTGATGCATTTTGTCCAAGCACAGCTAAAAGAAGCGCTGCCGCCTCTTTCTGGTACACTAGAGAAGCCATAATCGTATCCTTAAAAATAAAATGGTTTTAGCTAGGCAAAATCAAATCTGATTTTAAAACCTGGCGTTAGCGATAAAAACGTTACCGCACAATTGAATACCTCGCGAAAAAACCCCCTTTCTTCGCATATAAAGAAAAGTTCAAAAAATGCAAGCTGTCAAGGTGGTAGGATTTTTATTATAAAAAAAATAAAACACAACAAAATCAAAAACATAAAAAGATGATCGTCCTATAAATAAGTCGCGCTAATATTTAATTTCGAACAATAAAAAAGTCATCGACAATAACCATCTAAAAATTAGAGATAAAAGAGTTAAAATCAGTAGGATTTTCTAGTATTAGAAGATATCCACATTCTTTCGAAAAAAACTATCACATTGAAAAATAATAATTTAAATAAGAAACTGAAGAAAGTCACTATTCTTCAACAGACAAGTGACAAGTGACAAGGGACAAGGGACAAGGGACAAGGGACAAGGGACAAGGGACAAGGGACAAGGGACAAAACAGAATAAATAAATTTATGGCAGAGGGGAAGGAATGGGTTAGGAAAAGAATGAAAATGGGTTGGGAGGAAAATGAAACAGGAGAGGATTATAAGGTTGTTGGAGAAAAATTGATTGAGAAAGGCGCAACATGAAACGTTGCGCCATTAAAATGCAGCAAAGCAGACTCAGTAATCAAAAAATAAACAGTTTAAAATCAAACAAATAGGTGAAATTCTCATTTAAAACCATTCGGCATCGTACAGAGGCACAAGATTAAAACTAATATGCACCATCACGCTTCAAAACCACACCTATCGTCTTGAATAGAATCGCTATGTCATTCCATAATGCCCAATTTTTTACGTACCAGGCATCAAAATAAACCCGCGTATCGTAATCAATATCATTGCGACCACTAACCTGCCAAAGACCTGTCATGCCCGGTTTTGCCATATAGTAATAATCAACATCACCAGCATAACGTTCAAGTTCTGCCTCAATAATAGGACGAGGACCAACTAAACTCATCTCACCTCTAAAAACATTCCACAATTGAGGTAACTCATCAAGGCTGGTTTTTCGGATAAAATGACCAATTTTAGTGATTCTAGGATCGTTCTTTAATTTAAAATCCTTATCCCATTCGGCCTTTGCAGCAGGATCTGTTCGTAATAAATCATCTAACACTTCTTGTGAGTTCATTACCATGGAACGAAACTTAAGACACTTAAATCTTATCCCATTATGGCCAACACGCTCATGACCATAAATAGCCTTGCCGCCATCACGTGAAACTTTGTATGCCAAAAATAGTAATACAGGTGACAATACCAACATGATAGAAGCTGAGCCAACAATATCAAAAATACGCTTAATCAGCCGTGACGAACGCTTGGCCAAATTATTACCCACTCGTAATATCATGACCTCATGGCTAAATATGAACGACATATCAGTGCCATACAAAGGAACACCGCGCAGTGTCGGTATAACTGAAACAGAACGGCAGTTATGTTTCGCAAGATTCTTTAACCACCAGTCACGTAATGCATGTTCTTCGAATTCTAGCGCGACAATAAACTGTGTACTCTCAACATCGGCGATCTTCCACAGCGCCTCCTCAGAATCAAGCACAGGGATATCGGTGATAACTTCCTCACAAGGTGAACTTGTGCAAACAAAGGCAATCACATTAAAACCAAGTACTTCCTCACTCTGTAAAGCCGCGTAGGCTTCTTTTGCATTTTTTCCGGAACCGATAACAATAGTATCTTTTTTCCACAGATGAAGCTTATTCAATATTCGCTTTGTAATCGCTCGCCCCAATGGAATGAGTATCAAAATGAGAACCCACGTAACCAACCAAACCCAGCGAGAAAAGTTCCACTTTGAGAAAGCAACCAGCGACAGGTCTAAAACAGCAAAAATCAATAATGTTCTAACAACCTCTTTCAACTCAAACCAAAAAGGCTTTCTATACGTATAATGCCTCAACCTTGACAGGAACCAAGTAATACAAACAACAGATAGAATTAAATGAGCAAAAATTCTTGCGGTGTAAGTTCCATCCTCGGGTAGAACAAGACTATTGCCAGTAGAGTGAAAAACAATAAAGTAGGCAAGAAAAAGAGAGGTGTTAAAAAATAAAAAATCTGACACAATCAGGGAAACCTTAGGTACAATTGTTTTTAGCACATTTTTATTTTTTAACATTGCGCTTTCCATCCATAATAATAATACACATATTTACTCCCCATAAATGGTTTATAAAAATACCAATTAAATCCTATACCAAGACTAGCAACATAAAGGGTAAGTCACTTAAATTAAAAGAGAAGTCAGTAATGCGACCATTCCCTTTACGATATCAGTATGTGATCTTCTTTAACTCTTGAAAATTTATCCATTTATCTTTTAAGTAAGCGCTAAATTCTTCACGGAACCGATGAGCAGAAAAACGCAATGCATTACTACGACAGTTTTCAGGTAACAAATCATCTTGAATAGACTCAAATTTTTCAACAGCAGACATAATATGTTCAGGCGTTTGTTCATGAAAAAAAACGCCCGTTGCATTCTGCGAACCATAAGGTCTTACTGTTTCTAACGCACCACCACGTCCATAGGCAATGATAGGAGTACCGCAAGCCTGCGCCTCCACAACCACGATCCCAAAGTCTTCTTCAGCGGCAAAAACAAATGCCTTAGCTCTTCCCATCAAGTCTTGCAATACATCATCGGGTTGATATCCAAGTACACTTACATTTTCTGATGTGTGGCGAATAACTTTCTTCATCTCAGGACCGTCACCAATAACAATAAGCTTTTTATCCGGCATTCTTCTAAAAGCTTCAACAATGAGGTCAACCCTCTTATAAGGAACTAATCTAGATGCCGTAATATAGAAATTTTCCTTATGGGTATTCAAAGCAAAGCGTTCGACATGCACCGGAGGGTAAATAACGTCAGCATCGCGACCATGGACCTTCTTTATCCGACGTGCAATGAAATGGGAATTCGCCACCATGTGGTCTACACCATGGGCAGTTCGGTAGTCCCAAATGCGTATTTTATGCAAAAGCCATTTTACAATCAGTCCTTTCAAACCTTTGCTGAGACCAGTTTCTTTTAGATATTGATGCTGAAGATCCCACGCATAACGCATAGGGGAATGCACATAACTTATATGTAATTGATCGGGTCCAGTAAGAACACCTTTAGAAACTGCGTGACAACTAGAGATAATCACATTATGAGAGCTAACGTCAATTTGCTCAACAGCAAAAGGCATCAAAGGCAGAAAAATTTGATAGTTTTTCTTAACAAAAGGAACTTTTGGATAAATGTCGTTTTAGCCTTCTTTCCAGAATAGTCATTACGTTCCTCCTCAGAGATAAAATCTATCAACGAAAACAACTCGGAAGATGGGTATATATTGATCAATTCTTTGACGACGCTCTCAGAGCCGGCTGATGTAACAAGCCAATCGGCGACTATTCCAACACTAAAATCACTACCCAACATTATATGCCTCAAGATATTTCTCTTCTAAATTTACTCGCAGACAAGTCTGTAGCAAAGCAGTAGGCTTATCAAACTGATACGCTGTCGATAACACAGCTTAGTTGTCTTGCAGAGAGTAGCCAAGAAAATCGTTCAATATTTTCAGTGCCTGCTGCGATAAGAGACTCTCTGAGTTTTGGGTCAAGAACCAGCTTCTCCATAGCTTCAGTTAATGCATCATCGTTTAATGGATCGACAAGAATTGCACTTTCGCCAAGAACTTCAGGCATCGCAGTGGCATTAGATGCAATCACGGGACAACCACAGGCTTGAGCTTCTAGCGGTGGCAAACCAAAGCCTTCATATAGGGATGGGAAAAGAAAGCAGAACGCATTGCGATACAGATCCACAAGCTCCTCGTCAGAAACTCGCCCGACGAAACTGACTTTATTACCGAGGTTTTTATCAAATTCTAAGGGCTGATAGTTAGGATGCGTGCTCCCAGCAACAATCATATGCATTTCATACTTTTCAGGTAATTTATTGAATGCAGCGAGTAACCCATGAAAATTATTGTGGTAATGATGCGAGGATACGGCAAGAAAATACCCCCTCCTAAGCCCAGTCTTATGAGCTCCAGTGAACTTTTCACTTACAGCATTATGAATAATATGTATCTTCTCTCTAGAAAATCCATACTGTGAACATATTTCATCTCTCGAAAAATCACTAACAGTTAATAACTTCTTACATGTTTTCAATAGAAGTGGTATAAAAAACTTATAGCAGTACCGGAAACCCCATGAGTATGTTTTAGGATATCGCAGATAAGATATATCATCTAATGTGATTACTTTGTTCAGATATAGTAATGGAGCTGTATTTCCTAGATTAACAAGCAATGGGCATCCATTTTTTCGCAAAAAAAAAGGAAGATCCCACTGTTCCCAGAGGTGCCCCGAACGACTACCTACTACTTTAACATTTAGACGTGATGCGATATCCACTTGTTTAATATCTCGTGGCGATAAGAATATAACATCATCTCTTAGCCCCGCCAGTTGTAGACAAAGCTCTGCTGCGAAACGCTGAACTCCCGTCATATCTTGAGTTAAAAACCGGGCGTTGATGTATATCATACACTTTCTCGATATCAGTAGTTATATGCTGGCTCAATGTCAGTATCTATACCCAAAACTCTCCCATCAATCTATCTAGGTGAGGGCCATATCCAATGCCAAATCCTGCAGCAGGCGTAAACGTAAGCTCACTAAAATAAATGCAGCCATCATGAATATACCAGTCAACACGTACATAATCGAAATCAGCGGCCAGCAAACAACTCAATCTCAATGCCTCTGATGCCAACTTTTTGTCAATAGCGTATAAAGACTTCTCTTCACCATTTTCTTTACTGTTTATTCCAGTTTCAAATGGCTTATCAAATCCATTTACATAAAAAGTACGCGACAAGTTGCCAGTAAATCTTTCATTTATGACTTGAAGAACATAATTAACCTTACCTGCCAAACCACGGAATATATGGAATTTATAATCAGTTGGAGCAATAACACCATCGCCTAACAACTTTTCCATCAATATCTTCTTAGGAATATTTCTGTACTGAATTTCTCTTTGAATATGTGAAAAGTCTATTCTCATCCATTCGTTACATAGTTTAACTATATCCTCTATTTCAGAATTATAATTTGAAGTTTTTACAATTCTGTACATCCCGGCCCCATGGTTAGGTTTCAAAATTACGTCACAGTGGGGAACATAATCAAATAACTGCTCTGGAGAGTCGGTACAAAACATTAAAGGGACGAAGTATTGGTCTCCGATTTTGTCACGCACATAATCACGCACTAAATATTTGTCTGATAGAAAAACAAAATTGTCACCGCCCATTTTATTTTGCTTTCTAAACAATATCTTTTCGTTGAAGGTTCTTGCATTTTTCAAATTAGGGAAATAGCCCAGCTTCAATAAAAAAACGAACCTATCCTGAAGCGACCAGGGTAAGAACTTAGAAAATAATTTGATATATACACGCCCCTTCCTCCTCCATTTCCTTATCCATTCAGTTAGCATTTCTATGCAACCCCATTCGCAACTTGTTTGCACTTAACATCAAAAAAAGAAGCAATAGTAGTTTCACAAAAGCAAGCGAAGGCATCGGATATGGTTGTAATAAAATACTGGTACTTCCGACCAACCAAATGATATTAAAACAAATCGCATTACTGAAGATGTGTTCAGCCAATTTTAAATTAACTTTTATCATTCTCACAGCGACAATGATTGCGACAGTCAGCATAAAAATAACACCAAGCAATCCGCTATTTTTTAACTGCGTCAAAAACGGCGTCTGTATACTTCTTTTATAATGTGCATCTAACTCCATAAGGTCAACTTTTTTTGTCTCTCCTTTATCACCAATGCCGGAAGGTGAATAATATAGCCCTCCATAGCCAATGCCTATCAGACTTTCGGGGAAATACTGCCCCGTATATTTCCAATAATCTGTCATTTGACTTGAGCGAGTATTCATCGATTTACTGGAGTACAAATTCATCATAGCAGGCAGCGCTATGATGCAGATGAGAAAAGTTATTGTTATTTTTAACTTTGGTATTCTCTTATTAAGAATGTTAATGATGATATCATACAATATAAAGAGAAAGGCGAAGGCGAATAAAAACTTGTACATATTAAAATACATCACTGCACCAATAACGATTGTTGCCAAACAGATTGTAAATCTTTGCGGCAATCTGGAAAAGAATAAAGCAAAAATCATCAAGGAGTAAATAGTGAAATAGTTGTATATCTTATCTTGATCTATTATGGTAACCTTTACTCCATATCTCTCCCATAAAAAATCATAATATATATTACTCGCCGCTATACTGGATGTGAAGTTTATTAGGTCAAAGACACAAAAGAAAGTCAATACTTTATAAAACCCTAATGCCGAAAGCTGTTTCATGCAATTAAAGAAAAGATAAATCAGCACGCTGAAATAAATAACACCGCGAAAATAAACAACTTGCCTTTTAATCTGACCAAGGCCACCTTGCATAACGTGATTGAAAAACGCTGAAGTTGAAATTATACCGATTACGCATCCTTGAATAATAATCGCTACAGTTAGAAAGATGGCAACCTTATACTCTCTCTGTCGAAACTTAAACCAGCTGGAATGAAAAGTGAAGTGTGCGAGCAAAGCAAAAAAAATAGTTACAAAGACAATATCGACAATCGATATAAAACTAAAGAATTTATAATGATAAATGAAGTTTCTAGCTATAGCGACGTTATAATCATGGATTGGCATAACCATGATGTTATATGACGAATACGAACAGAGTACGTATAAAGCGAAAAGTATCACTGCATGTAAATTGAAGTTATACTTAACTACAATACGATATAAATAGGCAAAGGCAAGGAAAAGACCAAGAAAAAAAACAATGCTATCGTAAACTATAAGCAAAGCAGGAAGTTCAGTGATAATTGGTAGTTTCTCTGGCTCGATCATAAGTCGATATATACTCATCTGTTATGTTATAAATATCAAAAAGCTTTATAACATCGGGCTCAACAATAACTTCTGTAGTAGAGTTCAATGCCCACTCAAGATTATTTTCCGTTATCTCTTTGACAGATGGGATTAACTCTAGTAATTCTCCTGCCCCGCCAACTGGGTTAATTAACACACGTTTTTTGGCTAATGCACTTTCAACAACGACTCGACCAAATGGCTCACGCCATTGAAAAGGGAAAATGACAATATCTACGTTATTTAAGAAATGCTCGATATTAACGCGTCCCATCTGAATAATATCAGCTGAATGCAACATAACTCGAAACTCATCATTGTCATCAAAACAATCACCTGCAGCGAAAGCTTTTATATTATATCCGGCGTTACGCAATTTAACAATCAAGCGGCAATATACGTCAAACCCCTTTTCTTTTGTTAAGCGTCCGATAAACCCGATACGAATCACATCTGCAGAGGGCGAACATCCGGAATAAACTGATACTGGATTATAAGTATAATCCTTTAATGCATTCTTGAAGAATTTATTCTTTATATGAAAATCCATGATAAAAAAACTAATGCCAATATAATAATTGACTTTTTTACTATAAATTCTCTTTAAAGAGGACCAAAAAAAAACTGACAGCGTATGCGGCTCAATATTTTTTCCTTTGCAATACATCGTCGTATTCGGATGCATTAGATAGTAATCACGTGAAGTATGGACTAGTGTAATCCCCAGAGCGTTAACGACACTCCAAACTGCGACTGAAGATCCAGATAAATTATTTGTATTCACTATATCCGGTTGAAACTCTACCACTTCCTTCCTAAACGGAGTTTTCATTAATAGGTTATAATTATCAATAATGTGCCATAAAAAGCGTAGTAAAACATTCCGCCTTCTGCCACTGAAAGGCCAATATATATTTCTAAGTGGTATGTATACGACCTCGACGCCATTGATTATAGAGAACGACCTTAACGGTTTATCACATAGCGTAATTACCCTAACTTGATGACCTCTTCTAACTAGTTACTCACTTAGCAATTGAAGAGATATCTCGGCACCGCCCATCTGATATGGTGCGTATAACGAGCTAACCATCATAATTTTCACGATGACCATCCTAGGAAAAAGCATACATCGTTACTATTAACAGCAGCCCTGAATGGGCTGCTATCATTACACATCTCAACTTACTTCTTCGTTGACTCGTATTCATAATGATAGTAACCATAACCACCATAATAACTACTCGCTTTCTTTTCAACAGCGTTAAGAATAACGCCTTTGATATTGGTACCATTCTGCTCAAAGCGACGAATACTGACCTCAACTTCTTTTACTGTATTAACACCAAAGCGCGCGATCATCAACGCAGTACCTGCATGGTGGCCAATAATAGCAGCATCAGTAACAGCCAAAATTGGAGGCGTATCAACCAATACCATATCATAGTTTTGGCTAGCCCAATCAATCAATTCACCAAGACCACGCGTCATCAATAGTTCGGAAGGGTTAGGCGGAACTTGACCACGAACAATAATGTCCATACCCTCAACATTGGTTTTCTTGATTGCATTTTCAATTGAAACTTGCTGCGCTAAGACATCAGATAAACCATTGCCACCATCAATACCAAGCAACGAGTGAAGATACCCCTTACGCATATCCGCATCTATCACCAGTACTTTTTGCCCTGATTGTGCAATAACTGCTGCCAAGTTGATGCTCACGAATGTCTTACCGATATTCGGGCTTGCCCCGGAGATCATCAGTACGTTATTCTTCGCCTCCATCATGGCAAAGTGGAGGCTAGTGCGTAAACTACGAATAGCTTCGATAGCTAAATCGGCCGGGTTGCCATTAGCCAGTAAACTATCCGAATCAGCATTAACTTTGCGCCTTGAGGCCAATCGAATCTGGAGGTCTTTCTTTTGTTGCCATTCAGAGAGAGGAATACTGGCATAGACATTAAATCCTTCCTGTTCTAGCTGATCGGGTGATTCAATACCTCTATGCATACGCATTGTTATAACAACGAAAGCGACGGACAGCAAACCACCGAGGAAAATTGCTATTAAAACGATTAATGTCTTTCTTGGTTTAACAGGTCGCGGCTGCGCAACTGCATCATCAACTATGCGAACATTACCGACCGTACTGGCTTTAGTAATACTCAATTCTTGTTGCTTATTAAGCAACTGCATATAAATGACCTTACCCGCATCAACATCGCGCGTTAATCGCAAAATCTCTTGTTGCGTCTGTGGCATTGTAGCGACACGCTTGTTTAACTTCGCCCGTTCTTTCTCTAAGGTAGACCTCTTCTCCATCAAAGCACGATATGCAGGGTGTTCTTTCGTAAACAGTTTCGAAATCTCAGCCTCTTTAAATGTCAGCTCGTTAAGTTGCGATTCTACGGCAACAATACTATCCAGCACCGATTTTGCTTCCAATGATAAATCAACAGAATCGTTCTTCTTCCGATAGCTGTTAAGCTTATCTTCGGCATCATCTAGTGATGATCTTACGGCTGGCAACTGTTCTTTAAGAAACTCCAGACTTTTTTCTGCTTCTTCAGATTTACGAGCTACGTTCTGCAGAACGTAGTTTTCATCAATGCTGTTCAGTGTTTTTTGTACCAACGCCTTGCTTTCCCCGGTTAGAGTCAGCTCCAAAACACCAGTTTTCTTACCTCGATCAGTGACCACTAGCGACTTTAAAACACTATTTATCGCAGCTAAACGCGTTTTTTTAGTGATATAGTAAGTAGCTCCTGCTTTTGCCGAGATATTATTAACAACAACCGTTACACCTTGACCAAATGCCAGATCACCAAACTTTCCTTTTAATATTTCACCATCACCATCGCTAAGAGAGAATGATTGATCATCTAAGACAGTAAGTGTTAATTCTTCACCAAACAATATCTCAGGTACCAACAGTCGTGGCACTTCAATTTCTTGCGGCTTACTGCCCGTTAAGCGCGCCCAACCTTTTCCAAAAACAGGAAAGAATTTTCTTTCAACGGAAACGTCGAGCCCCAGATCATCAACAGCTTTGCCTATGATCATCCGAGACTTAATTAACTCAATTTCTGTTGTTGATTCGGCCTGAGAGTTTGGAATCATTTGTGAAAGATTATCCAGCAAAGACCCACCAGGTTTTTTCTCAACTTGCACGAGAGAATCAGCCTGGTAAACGGGCGTTGTGAATAAAGAATAAATGATGCCGAAAACTGCAAATAATGTAACAACACCAATGATAAGCCATCTATGATCGAGCAATGCCCCAAGCACTTGGGCAATGTTAAAATCATTGCCTTTAGTGTTGGTGGCGCTTTTCTTTGTGGTTATATCTGTCATTATGATCTCTATTAAGGATTCAGTGCTTTAACCCATTTCTGAGCCGAATCAGCAAGTAAACGGTAAACAAACTCAAAGGCTTCATGGCTTTTGCCATATGGATCAGGGATGTCTTTTTGATTCATCCAGTGACCAAATAGCATTGTCTTTCCTCTAACCTCCGGTGCTAACCGAGTGACAGCCTCAATATGGCTCTTTTCCATAACTAAAATCAGCGAGTACGCCCTACACAAATCACGAGTTAACTGTTTGGCAATATGTTCGTCAAGTGATAAACCATGCGCTTGCGCAACGAGACTGGCTGTTGAGTCAGCAGCGCTCCCAACTACGGCCCCCAAACCAGCGGAATCAATGTTTTTAGAAGGTAAAAACTGCTTGAGTAGTCGTTCACCAGTCGGAGAGCGGCATATATTGCCAACGCAAACAACTAAGATAGAATCAAACATATTCATATCCCTGAGGCTTAGTATGAGTACTTGTACGAGGTTTCACTTTGGCTTAAACCATTCATGTCTTTGATGAGTTTACTATATCAAAATCACCATCCCCATGCACAAGCTTTCAGAACCCGTTATCGGCAGCACACTCTAGTAAGAACAGACGATTACATCTCATCGGCAGTAAACTCACACATGACGACCTGCACCTACTCTTTCTGTTCTCCGAGGCCAAGCCCATTTCATAGTACACAAGCTTCGTGCCTGCTATCTGTGGTTAAAATTAATACAACAAGAGTTTATTTTCAACTGGGAAAGAGTAGTTCCTTATCACCATGTGGCTACCAGGAGGAAAAATTTGCTATTTTAACAATTCGAATGAATACTCATTTCACGGTAAATACTGGCATATCCGAACCAGTAGCGATACTATTTAAATAAATATCTGCAGTATGAAGTGCTTCATGAATAGTAACATCCATGTCTAAGTAGCGATATGTTCCCAAACGACCAACAAAAGTAATGTTCTTTTCTTTCTGAGCCAAAGAAATGTATCCTTCCAACATCTGCATCTCTCCAACCTGCCTAATCGGATAATAAGGAATATCATCCTCAGTACAATATCGACTATATTCCTTGTAACAGACCGAGCCTTGATGTGATTCCCATGGGGAGAAATGTTTATGTTCAGTAATACGGGTATAGGGTACATCTACGCTACCATAATTCATTACGGCGCAGCCTTGATAATCTCCATCGAATTTAAACTTGTCAAAGTCTAGCGTTCTATACCCCAATCTGCCAAGGCTGTACTCATAAATGGCATCGAGCGGGCCACTATAAAATATATGGTCATAATCTCCGATACAGGCTTTATCAAAAGGAGTACCCAATTTAACAGTAATATTGTCGTGCTCCGCAATTTTTTTTATCATCGCCGTATAACCATCTTTTGGCATACCTTGATACTTGTGATTAAAATAATTGTCATCGTAATTGAAACGAATCGGCAAGCGTTTCAGTATCGAGGCTGGCAACTCGGATGGAGACATCCCCCACTGCTTTATCGTATAGCCTTTGAAAAAGGCTTCATATAATTCTTGACCCACAAAGCGCAACGCTTGTTCTTCAAAAGTTTTCGGTTCAACAATTGAACTATCACCTTTACTCTGAATAAGCTCCTTTGCTTCTGAGGGAGAGCACGTTTTATTGAAAAACTGATTTATTGTATGTAAGTTTATCGGGAGTGAAAAAACCTGCCCATTAACCGTTGACTTTACCCTATTGACATATGGCATCATTACTGCGTATTTAGTGACATAATTCCATACGATTTCATTATCGGTATGGAATATATGGGGGCCATAGGTGTGTACCATTACCTCTGTTTCAGCATCTCGATCGTCAAAACAGTTCCCCCCGATATGAGGGCGCTGATCTATAATAGTGACTCTTAATCCCTTCTCAGCCAATTGGCGCCCAATAACCACACCGGATAGGCCAGCACCAACAAGTAGCACATTTTTCACTGTCATAAATCACCTTCATTATAAATACAACGTATTGAAAAATAAAAACCTAATATGTTACGATAGCGCTGATATAACCTTTTCCATTTGTACTTCCCAGACTAGCTCATTCTCGACAAAACAACGCATTTCATTGGGGTCAAAATCCACTCGTTTATACCAATTTAATAATTCGCTGATATCGATAGCTGATTCATCCGGAGGAACCTGGTAAAAATAGTTGGTTCCTTCAAAGGCGTCATCTTTATGACTTTTAACAAACGGCAGGCCTCGCGCACAGTATTCTTTTGACTTCAAAGAGCAATTATATTCATTATTACTACGATGACGACCTAATGAGTCAACGGCGATGTTTGAGGATTCGAAAATTTTAGTTAATGCATCACCATGTTGTGGTCCATGAAAAATAACATACTTTCTTAAATTAAGTTTATCAACCAAAGCTTTGAGTTCTGATTCTGCCCCCCCGAAGTCGGAATTCCCAACAATATCAAAGTATACAGCCTTGCTATTGGAGCTATTTTTGTAATATTCCGCCAACCCTGTAATTATTCGATCATAACCATGCCAAAAGGCCAACTGTGCAACACCAATAAGTCTGATAGGCTCATCATTAACCGTCTTGGAAAAACAATTTTTGATCATCGGATTTTGAGAGATATCCACTGAATTGAAAATCCTCAAAGCCTTTACACCCCAGATTTCTTTAGTAAAAGCGCCCATATACACAATTAAATCAATGTTTTTTTTCGAAGTGGAGAATTGCCATCTAAATAAAAAGTTATACAATTTTTCTTTGAGGTTTTTTGATTCGTTAAGAAATGGGTACGTCGGCATTTCTAAGACAATTTTTTTAGCCTTTAGCTTTATTTTTTTTATGAAATTACTAAAACCAATACTTCTTATTGTAGGAAATGGCTGTCGAAGATATACCATATGGTAATCATCGTCACGCCCACTTAGATAGTGAATAACCTCGTTGTAAAAAAAAATATTCCTTCGCTTGCTCAACTTTTCCTCATGATACTCACCTGTGATTAGGTTGGTTTTCATCAGTCCATAACTAGTCATGGAGAAAATATCCACATCGTACCCTAAGTGAATAAATGCTTTGCATTGCGCAAAAATTTTTTTGTTTACACCATTGCTCTTGGCACTCGTGTCCAATAATGTTATGTATGCAATTTTCTTCATCATTAGCCTATACTAGATAACACTTCTTAATTGAACACCTTGAGCAAACGCTCTTCATATCTATCCTCATAGAAGAAATCGATGCTCTCCGCGATTATTTCCGGTGATGGATTTATATCGCCATCAACAACACGCTGCATAAGATTTGCCAAACTATCTACATCACCTACAGGGAACAGATAGCCGTTTCTTCCATCCACTATAAAATCTCTCGGGCCTGTTTTACAATCAGAGCTGATGCAGACAATGCCTCTAGACATCGCCTCACCAATTACTGTGGGCAATCCTTCGAAAGCAGATGCTAATAACAAGGCATTCGGATTACCAGCCAGTCTCCAAGGATCATTAACCCATCCACGTAACAGCTCTAATTTTTTATTAGCTGGGCTGTTCTTTATATACTTCTCGATTAGATCAGCATCTTCGCCATCACCAATAAATTTTACGCGAAAATCTCCATTTACTTTTCCCGCTGCATCGATTATATCTCTAATCCTCTTCTGACCATCAATTAGTAATCTGCCAATGAAGACAAAGGTTGTAATGTCATTTTTTCTTTTTATTATATCCATGCGAGAGAATGGATTCGGGAAATAAATAACCTTCTCAGGCTCAACGCAGGCTTTTATAAATTCATCATTTATCTCTTTACTTATTCCTAAACAGTAGTCGGCTTGTGTTGAATATTTTATATTCCCGAATCCTGATGCTATGGAGAAATGAGGCCAGGAAAGCAATTTATATTTAAGACCAAAGATATTACGAATCTTATTCGCATAGACAAGCTGACCAAATCCAGTGCAGACAACATAATTGGGTCTATATCGAATGAGAACCAAAAATACATACATGGCGTGAAGAATGAAGTCGAGGTGTTTTATTCCACTCCGAAAAGGGAAGCGAGAACCGTTTATATTATTAATCCATGATTCTTTCCCCGTATAGAAAAATTTTGTTTTCCCATTTATTAAATTACTCTGACCGCCACTGAGAGAAATAATACGTGTTGTGTATTTTTTATTTTTAGATAAAATCGTATTAGTTCGTTCAATGACCTTTTCCATTCCCCCCATACCTGAAACGAATGAAGTCAATATTAATATTTTCTTTTCCATTATCTTCGAGCCCCTTGACGCATCCATATGTCCCAACTCATCAAATTAGCATTTCTGGCTAGCACCAAAAACCTGTATATGCTTGGCTACCGATTTAATTGGAACAACGCAGTAAATACGTTCACTACTAAAAAAAGCAAACGACAATGTATACATTCTATTTCCTTGTCGGGAAATTCAATTTAACCACTCACATCATAGATATTGTCTCTTAATAAGCCCAAAGCCTTTTTTTAAGACGTTCTCACCTTCAATATTGGCAACGGCCATTTCTTTTACTTTTAATTTGTGAGCATTTGCTCTGATCCAAACATTAAAGAGCCTCTCTGACATGAAACCAAAAACACGTCTTTGGTAGGCATCATAAGTTTCGTACGGAATCTTATCTTTTAAGGAGAATAGAATCCCGAATAACCATTCGCAGTATTCATCGATAACCTCTTTCCTTGCAATGAACATATTGTAAAGGCTTATTTTTTTACTATTCATTACCGCATCAAAACTTTCAATATACGCAGGCTCATTATTTTCAATTTCAGCTCTTAATAGTTCAAAATCATTTTCCCCATGAGCTTTAATATAGTGATCCTTTATTTTAACAATGTAATAGTTTCTTGGCTTTGACACAATCAGATCGAATCCACTTAGTTCGGAGTCGATCTCTTCGCGGCTTAATATTCCGCGACCATTTATTTGAACAGAACAGCTCCCAGATGAAAAATATCTACGATAGTGGACCAAGCCAACAATATCTTCTCTCGCATTTTTCCATATCCAATAAAGGGCTGTAAGTTCGCAGAAATAGGGATTCAAAGAGCTGATGTTTTCACCGTTCGCATCCGTTAATATATCAGAATTTACATTTCCAGAACCAACTTTAATCGGCGTGTAAACATTGTCTGCCGGGAACTGATAATCCTTATGGGTGACTATATATATGACCATTTTACACCTTTTAAATTCTTAATCACTAAAACGAGAGTTGCGTTTAGCATCTATTCTATTAACTAGCTTACCGAGCCCCCATGACAATGGTATTGCTAACTTTTTTGCCTTTATAATAATAAAGATCAGTTTTTCTAAACGAGTAGCATAGCTGCGCAAGCCCTCAATCAAAGGAAGTTCATGATAGCTTTTCCACATCATTTTCCTTCCTTCAATAAATTTATCTCTATCTTTGATACGATACACGCTCATAAATGCAGAACGTGAAAGGTTGACAACAGCAGAATTATAATAAATTTCTGCTATATTGTTTTTTTTGCATTCAATCTTCAGATATTTTATTGTTTCAAACATTACCAGTTGCTTAAGTGCCGACTCTGACATCAAAGAATTTGGTCGTTTTCTATAGCCATAGAGCGAGTTCTCTATGTGATAAGGTTTTTGACACAGTGCATTCAGAATAGTTGTACTAACAATATCTTCATAGATCAGTCCAAGTGGATAAACAACGTTTTCATAGAGGTTTCTCTTCGCGGCTCTAGCCCAGGGGTAATTGGGCTTAGATGCTAGCTCTTGCTTAGACATTTCACTACATATGAATTTCAAATCATTTCTTAAAACGTTGCTTTCTTCTGTTGACTCTCCACGTAATACTTCGAAGTTATAGTATACTAAATCCGCATTATGCTCTTCGATAGCTTTATTCAAAAAACATAGTAAATTTGGCGATATGATATCATCTGCATCTATGAAAATAATGTATTCCCCAGAGGCCTTTTGCAAGCCAAAATTCCTAGTCTCTGACACACCACCATTCTTCTTCTCATAATAATGGAAGTTATTTACCTTCTCATTGATTATAAACGACTCTGCAATATCCCCGGTATTATCTGTCGAACCGTCATTAATGATAATGCATTCGAATGACACACAGCCCTGTTGTTTGACTATAGAGACAAGACAGTTTGATAAGTACTCAGAAACATTATATGCAGGTATAATTATGCTAAAAAGTATAGATCCCATGTATTATCCTAATATGTCAGCCAGTTTAAAATATGCCGATTTTATTTAGAATAGTTGGCAAATCATCACTAAGAATAGAGACAAGATCTCCATAGTAGAAAAACTGGTTACTAACGACATTGATGTATACATACATTAATAATAACAGTGCCACCAAAGAAAGATAAATCATGCATTTTAGCGTGTAATCTTTTATTCCGCCTACTAATAAAATGGCATAAGCAAATGCAAAGATCATTAAATTAAATGCATATCGTGTCGAAATCTCTTCGAACGACGTACATAGAAAAAATATCAATGTGCCATAAATAAAGAAGCCGCGTATATCTTCTAATGTTCTCTTTCTAGACTCGTCTAACTCTAGAAAATATTTTTGGAAAATATTCCCCCCCTCTATAATCATGATGAAGAAAACTATCGCTCCCAATTTTCGGCCAAAATCACTACCTTCAAACGTTGCATCATTATCATATACCGCCGCTTTTTCTGATAACAGACTCCCTGTTGGGAAAAAAGCCACCAATACTGAAAAAAAGTATTTCCCAACAATATAAGTGACCCCAAATGCAATGAGTGCTAGAGGTGTTGATATTTTGTGGAAGAAACGTCTTAAAAAGATATAAGGGGCATACATTATAAACGAGAAGTGGCTCAGTGCTGCCAAAATTATTAATGCCATACCGTTTCGTATAGTTTTACAAGAGAGCGCACAAATTAAAAAGGATAAGGCTAAAGACTGTCTAAGAATATTCCCGTACAACCCTTGGAAAGTATACTGACAACAGAACATAAACAAAATAATCGCGAAGCTGTTTCCGGTAATTCTATAGAGCCCCACAACAAGTAACGTAAAACTGACGAAATAAAAGAAGGCAAATGCCTCGTTGTTCACTCCGAATAAGTATGCGGAAATGTACATGAACAAATAAGAAATGAAATCCGAGTCCCTGAAACTGGCAACCCACTGAACAATATTTAGCCCATTACCTTCTAGCATAGATACACGGTAATTGACCTTGTCATTCATAATTGCATCAAGTGTCTTTGTGGATATAACAATGCAAGTTATCAATGTCATTGCAATAAAGAAAAAAAAGTATGCCAAATAGTCTTTTTCTCTTTCACTAGCAATGATATAAAAAGCCATTATCCCGCAAAAGCCAACCATAGTGAGGTAGGGGGCAACAAAGAAACTGCTCATAGCAACCAGCACCAATAAGCAAAGGACCATATTCCTTTTGTTCACCATTTCCGTTAACTCCATATTTTCACCTTTATTTTAAATGGCTCTTTTACTTCTTTACTTATCGGTATTTATATCCGTAATTGTAATATGAGCCTTCAGAATAGCTCTCTGTTGCTTTTTTAACATACCCATTCACAATTAACCCGCTGATACTAACTCCCGATTTTTCAAAACGAGATATTGACATTTCAACTTCTTTCACAGTATTTTTCGCGAATCCAACTACCAACATTGTCGTTCCAGCGTGCCGTCCAATAATAGAAGGATCGGTAACGGCCATAATAGGAGGTGTGTCAATAATAACAAAATCATACATATTGCTTAATGTTGAAACTAAAAACTCGAAGCGAGCAGTCATCAACAACTCGGAAGGATTTGGAGCTATCTTACCTCTAGGAATTATATCCAATCCTGTGCGCTCGTCATGCTGGATATATTTACTAACATCTACCTCAGATGACGTAAGGAAGGAGGATAATCCCAACTCGTTTTTCAAAGAAAATAGCTCATGAACATATCCCTTTCTCAAATCAGCATCAAGCAAAAGCACTCGTTTTCCAGACTTCGTGATTAAACTTGATAAATTGGCGCTAATAAATGTTTTACCACACCCTGGACTTACACCAGAGATCATTAGCACGTTATTATTAGACTCTATCATTGTAAAATGTAGTGAAGTGCGTAATCCACGAAGTGCTTCGATTGCTAAATCGCTAGGATCAAAGTCAGCCAGTATAGTGTGCTGGAGAAATTTTTTATTCTCGCCTTTTCTTTCTTTTTTTATGATTTCACCTTGTATCGAGGAAAATGGTATTGTAGCTAGTACGCTCACTCCCAATTGACCTAATTCTTCGATTTTTTCAACTCGTTTATAAAGGATTGTTTTCAACAATACCAATATAAACGCAAATATGAAACCAAGATAAATAGAGACAAAAATAATCACCTTGCTATTCAGACTTGCAACTCCATTCCTCAACTCTGCGTAGTCAACGATTCTTACATCACCGATAATACTCGCCTTAGTAACTCGTAACTCTTGTTCTTTTTGCAAAAGCAACACGTAGACAGCCTGCCCTACCAGAACGTCGCGACTCAGTCGAATTAGTTGCTGTTGGTTCTCTGGTAAGTTGGCAATACTGTAGTTAATTTTTGAACGCTCTTCTTCTATAGCTTTTTTCTTATCGAGAAGAGCTTTGTATGATGGATATTCCTTCGTGTAAGCTTGCGATACATCAACCTCTTGTATCGTAAGCGCATTTAGCTGAGTGTCTAACGCAACTCCTCGCTTTAATAATTGTTGGGCCTCTAAAGTCATATCAAGAGAGTTACTATTTCTTCTATGTTTATTTAGTGCATCCTCAGCAAGGACTAGATCATTTTTTTTAATAGGCAACTGCACAGACAAAAAATCAAGCCCTTTCTCAGCTTGCGCTGATTTATCCTTTATATTTTGATTAAGATAATTTTTCGCAATTTCATTCAGCGTTGATACTACTTTTTCAGGATCTGTTCCTTGATAGAACACTCTAAAAATACCACTATCCCGATCATTACTCACGAAACTGAGGTTAGCTATAACAGAGTTAATTGCTGTTATTTTAGATTTTTTTACTAACTCAAAAGTGTCTCCGACGGTAGAGTTTCCTTTATTTATTAAAACAGAAACACCACCTTCCAAAATAGGATTATTAAACTCTCCTGTTATGACATCACCCTGCTCAGTCATAATTTTATATTTTTTTTGAGAGATAACGTCTAATCGAAGAGTTTTATCCTGAAGGTTCTCCGGAACGTCCAAAACGTCTACAATAATATATTTCTTGTCCCCGGTAACTTTCGAGATCAGTGTGCCAATTACAGGTACAACCTTTTCTTTAGCATCAATATCAAGTTTTAGCGTCGATACAGCCTCACCAATGACACGTCGAGAAAATAGCAAAGCCATTTCAGCAGCATCCTTTACTTCCTGATCTTGCGCGAAAGCTTCAGAAACGTTCGATACTAAACTGTCAGCGGCGTTTTTTTCAACCTGTATTAACACATCCGCACGGTACAAGGGCGTTGCTAGCCATGTGTAACCAATACTCATACCCGCAAATAAGAATACCAGTCCGATAATAAACTTATGATGTTCAAGCAGCACACCAACTAAATGATGCAAATTGCTGTTAATTTGGCCACTATCGCACGGTTCAGTTACGTGTTTTTTTTCAGACATAGTGTTTCCGGTCATTGGCTTGGGTACTTCTAACATGTTAAGCGCGCTATGGTTTTAGAGTACTAAATATGACTCATCGCGGAGAGTGAATATCATGAATGGGTATAATTATTTTATCTTGACTTCATATGGCTAATTTTAGGATAGCTCAGTAATCAGATACTTTTGACCTATTAATGTACGTAGTGGCCATCTTTCTAATATGAAGATGGCCACCACTTACTTACACGCGAGAGACAGGACTCACATAAATTACGGCCAATTACGGATACGCAGTGAGCCTTCGGTCAGGTTGTTAAATCCAACAATAGTTGGTAACAGTTGGTTAATTACACGGTTCCAGCGAGCCAGAGGAGCCGTGGTTACATAAACAATATCGTAGGGTTGCAAATGGAACTCTGTTCCCATGACCATGGCTGTCGCATCCGATGCATTCAACTGATATATGCTTGCCAGTTTCTTGCCTTCCGTTCCGCGCAGAGGCCTGATAACAAATACACCTGTTGCATCGGATACAGCCTGGTCCATTCCTTCAGCGTTACCAAGTGCCTCCGTCAACGTCATTCCGCTGCGGTCCATTTTCAATGTGGTTTGCTTTTTCACTTCTCCCATAACGAAAACTTTTAAGTCATCGTTGCGTGGTACGTAGAGGATATCACCAGGATAAAGTAAACGGTTTTGCGTCAAATCACCACGCTGCATCAGTGCTTGCAAGGAAATGCGCTGTTCTTGCCCATTATGAGTCAACACTACATTGCGCCAATCAGCGTTCTCAGCTAAACCACCGGCGGCATTAATAGCATCCATAACTGTCAAAGGAACGTTCGTGATAGCCTGCTTTCCTGATGTTGCTACCTCACCTGTAACATAAACCTTTTGTGAACGGAAGGCGGCGATACTGACGTCCACTTGCGGGCTTTCGATATATTGCGCAAGCCTACCGGCAATATCATTGCGAACCTGACTCATGGTCCTACCGGCGACTTTTACCTTGCCAATGTAAGGATAGAAAATAGTACCGTCAGAATTGACCCAGTTCCCTGTATCGCTGGCGCTCCGATATTGGCCTGCCGGAGTGGTCAGTTCAGGATGATCCCACACGGTTACCATCAAGACATCACCAATACCGATACGGTATTCATAGTTCTGTAGTTCACGTTCTAAAGAGGAGTTGGGTTGTGCAACAACTGGCTTAGGTCGCATTTTCTCGACCAAGCTTGGTGTGAGCGGATAAACATTAACCAGTTTATCGATGTCAAAATCATTATCTTGTTGTTTGACGACCTCTTTGCCACTGGTTGAAAGATGAGAGCCCGGTACGATAGTACAGCCGCTAACCACACCGATAGATACCAAAAGTGGTATCAGTTTCCATTGTTTTTTTGCCATCGAGTTATCATCACTTTCAAAGTAAATATATCTGCAAGCTACGTTAGCTGGTCAACCTAGGCTACATCGTCGTATGTGCGTCATAAGCACTGTCATATCTCAGATATTTTGACGGAAAACCATGCTCGTATTGAGCCAGCGTTGAGAATCAGGGCCGTATGATTATGGAGTATTTCCAAAGCTGAGTCCAACGTAGTGAGGAACACTGAGCGTTCCCCTCCATATCAAAACGCAGAGTGTACAATGCGGTCAAATCGAGCGACATTACAACGACAGTTGCTTAGCCCAAGTCCTAAAGGCTTCCCCCTGACTTGGATGTCGCAAACCATAGGTCACAAAGGCACGAAGATAACCCATTTTCTCGCCGCAATTGAATGAATCTCCCACCAGCTCCATCGCTTCCACCGTGTTGTGTTGCAACAGCTCGGCAATTGCGTCAGTCAGCTGAATTCGGCCCCAGGCGCCAGGTTCGGTTCTTTCCAAAATGGGCCAAATTTCGGCAGAAAGGACATAGCGTCCGACAGCAGAATAATTGGAGTTTAACTGAAGTTCACGGCTAGGTTTCTCGACGATTGATGTCATTCTGGCGCTTTCGCCCGGATGCAAAGTATCCACCTCACACTCAACGACAGAATAGTCATAGAGAACATGTTCATCGGCCTTCTGAACCAGCACCTGGCTCGAACCATTCTGCTCAAAACGCGCAATCATATGCGCTAAATTATCTTTCTGGGGTGCAGCTTTGCCTTCGTCCAACAGAATGTCGGGCAATACAACCACAAAAGGCTCTTCACCAATCAATGGCCTAGCACACAACACCGCATGCCCTAACCCTTTAGGTTGCCCTTGACGAATGTGCATCAGGGTCACCCCTTTTGGGATGATGGATTTTACTTCATCCAGTAATTGGCGCTTTACACGCGCCTCCAACATAGCTTCCAGTTCAAACGACGTATCAAAGTGGTTTTCTATCGCATTTTTGGAGGAATGCGTAACCAAAATAATGTCTTTTATCCCAGCGGATACGCATTCATTAACGATATATTGAATCAGCGGCTTATCTACAATCGGCAACATCTCTTTGGGAATTGCCTTCGTCGCCGGCAGCATATGCATACCCAAACCGGCAACAGGAATGACAGCCTTTAACTTAGTCATGGTAATCCTCTTCAACATTGCGATTGCACAAGCTCACCGCAGTTATTTATCGTTCAACGCCTGCTTCAGCCATTGGGTAAATCCTGCGCCTTCTGTCTGATGGCGCAATCCATATTGGACGAATGCCTTCATATAGCCTAATTTGTCGCCGCAGTCATGCGACTTGCCGCTCATGTGGAACGCTTCAACGGTCTGTTGCTCCATCAGCATGGCGATGGCGTCCGTCAATTGAATTTCGTCACCGGCGCCCGGCGGCGTTTTTTCCAACAGCGCCCAGATATCGGCGGCCAGCACATAGCGACCGACCACGGCCAAGTTGGAAGGCGCTTCTTCGCGCGCGGGCTTTTCCACCACCGCCGTCATGGCGATGCTTTCGCCCGCCGCCAGCGACACGCCGCCACAGTCTACTACGCCATATTTCGACACGTCTTGCTCAGGGACAGGTTCCACCATGATTTGGCTATAGCCGGTTTCATCGAAGCGCTGCAGCATTTTAGCCAGGTTCTCTTTGCGTAGATCCGCAGTGGAGTCGTCTAACAAAACGTCCGGCAACAACACGACGAAAGGCGCGTCGCCAACCATCGGCTTGGCGCACAGCACGGCGTGCCCCAACCCCTTTGCCTGCCCCTGACGCACTTGCATAACGGTGACGTCCGGCGGACAAATCCCTTTGATCTCTTCCAGCAGCTGACGCTTGACGCGCGACTCCAGTACCGCCTCAAGTTCGAATGACGTGTCAAAGTGGTTCTCAATCGCATTCTTCGAGGAGTGTGTAACCAGTACGATATCCTTAATCCCGGCAGCTACGCATTCATTTACGATGTATTGAATTAAGGGTTTATCGACAACCGGCAACATTTCTTTAGGAATGGCTTTAGTTGCTGGCAACATCCGCGTCCCCAGTCCAGCAACCGGAATTACAGCCTTAAGTCTCTTTTGCATGTTTTTTATCCACAATCACATTATTCTGTAAAATACGCTTATCCATTGCCCGCTGCTTAGCGGCCAATAGCAGACACGCTACCGCCCTTGGCTTCCAGCTACCAATGCGCTGCTTGCAGTGGTTGAAAGAGAAAAAATCAATTAACACACTGATTTGTTTGTATTTTTTTACGCGCAATGGCTACCGGTGGCGTTTGGTTCGTCAAACTATGTAAAGAGGTATTTTTATAACCAAAAGCAGACGATTTAGGCCGTTTATATGGCTAAGATTCTTATACTATTAATCTTTGGACACAAGCCTTAGATACCCTAGTCGTCTCGTTTTCAGAATAAGACTACTAGGACCGTCCAATTCATAATATAAAAACTGACGAATCCAATCATAACATCATGATATTTAATAAAATACCGTGATCTGGTTGTTTTACAGACAAATGACTAGTACGCTATTTCTCCCAGCTCACTGCATAGCCATTTAATTTATTGATGCCCCCTATTTTTCCTTAGATCTTAACCCGATACTCACCTTCACTCACTATTACATCTTCGAATTAAAGTTGAATTTTGCCGCCTCAGCGCCCATCATTCCCGTGCGGCATAAGCCGTAGAACTTACAGGTGAAATTGGGCGTATGGAATGGATCGCTGATCCAACAATTTGGGCCGGCCTGGCCACATTGGTCGTGCTGGAAATCGTTCTGGGTATAGACAACCTTGTCTTCATCGCCATTCTGGCGGACAAACTACCAAAACAACAAAGAGATAAGGCTCGAGTCGTCGGCCTGCTGCTGGCGTTGGTGATGCGTCTGGCGCTGCTCGCCTCCATCTCGTGGCTGGCGACGCTGACCAAACCGATGTTCATCGTTGCGGAGCACCCCTTCAGCGGCCGCGATCTGATCATGCTGGTCGGCGGGGTATTCCTGCTGTTCAAGGCCACCATGGAGCTGAACGAGCGGCTGGAAGGCAAGGATGAAGAGCAGCACGGCACACGCAAAGGCGCGCGTTTCTGGCCGGTAGTGGCGCAGATCGTGGTGCTGGATGCCGTTTTCTCGCTCGACTCGGTGATCACCGCAGTCGGCATGGTCGACCACCTGGCGGTGATGATGATCGCGGTGTGTATCGCCATCGGCCTGATGCTGCTGGCCAGCAAGCCGCTGACGCGCTTCGTCAACGCTCACCCGACTATCGTTATCCTGTGCCTGAGCTTCCTGCTGATGATCGGCTTCAGCCTGGTGGCGGAAGGCTTCGGCTACCACATTCCGAAAGGTTACCTCTACGCGGCGATCGGCTTCTCGGTGATGATCGAAGCATTGAACCAACTGGCACAGTTCAACCGCCGGCGCTTCCTGTCGAAGGTGCGGCCACTGCGCGAGCGCACCGCCGAGGCGGTACTGCGCATGCTGAGTGGTAAACACGAAGAAGCGGAGGTCGACAGCCACTCCGCCAACCTGCTGGCGGACAGCGACAGCGAAAACGGCGAGATCTTCAATCAACAAGAGCGGCGCATGATCGAACGCGTGCTGGGCATGGCGCAGCGCACGGTCAGCAGCATCATGACTTCGCGTCACGACGTCGAATACCTCGAGCTGAACGATCCGCAGGAAAAACTGACGCAATTGCTGGAGCGTAATCAGCACACGCGCATCGTGGTGGTGGAAAGCAGCGCCAGCGACGAACCGCTGGGCGTTATCCATACTATCGACGTCCTCAAACAGCAGTTGGCGCAGGCACCGTTGGATCTGCGCGCGCTGATACGCCAACCGCTGATCTTCCCGGAACAGCTCACGCTGTTAAGCGCCCTGGAACAGTTCCGCCAGGCGCAGACGCACTTTGCCTTTGTGGTCGACGAGTTCGGTTCCGTCGAAGGTATCGTCACCCTGACGGACGTGATGGAAACCATCGCCGGCAATCTGCCGGAGTCCGGCGAAGAGGTGGACGCACGCCATGACATTCAGCAAAACGAAGACGGCAGCTGGATTGCCAACGGCTATATGCCGCTGGAAGATCTGGTGCTGTACCTGCCGATGCCGCTGGAAGAAAAACGCGAATACCACACGCTGGCGGGGCTGCTGATGGAACACAGCCAGCGTGTGCCGCAAGAGGGCGAGCAAATCAAGATCGGTGACTATCTGTTCGAACCGCTGGAGGTTAACAGCCACCGCATTCTGAAAGTGAAGATCACCCCGCCTCCCCCACCGGAGGACTACGAGGTTTAGCATTGAGGCCGGGCATCGCCCGGCCTTTCTTTTACTGGGGAACCAGCAGCTCGGTCGCCACGATCACCACCACCAACCCGACAATTACCGGCACCGAAGTGCGTTTCACCACCTCGAACGGCGAGATTTTCGCCATGCCGGAAACCGCCACCACCACGCCGGAGACCGGCGACAGCGTGCGGCCGAGGTTAGACGCCTGCAGCATCGGGATCACCAGATAGGCCGGATTCACGCCCATCTGCGCCGCCAGTTTCGGGATCAGTTCGACGAACGCATAGAACGGCGCATTGCCGGAACCGGTGGTCATGGCCGCCAGCATGGTGATCACCACCAGCACCAACATCATGATCAAACCGCCGGTGCCGAACGACTGCGCCAGCCCGATCAAGCCGCTGATAAAGCCGACGGTGCTCAGCCCCTGCGCGAACACACCCGCGGCCACCAGCAGCATCACCACGCTGGCGAAAGCGTCCGCCATGCCGCGATAGGCCACTTCCAGGCCGCTGAACACCTGTTTGGCGCTGAAGCTGCGCACAAACTCGATCACCGCCGCCAACAGTATGCACCCGACCAGTACAGTAATGATGTGCAGCTCCGGCCCCCATTTTCCGTCGAAAATAAGCACGCCGAGGATCGGCGTAAACGGCAAAATCGCATAGAACCCCGGCGCGTGGGTGTTGATTTCGCTGACATCCATGATGTGATGCTGTTCATTGTTCTTTTTGTCGAGATAGCGCTGCCAGAAAAAGTGCGCCACGGCCATGCAGACGATGGCGGCAATCGAGATCGGCAGCGTGGTTTTGAACGCGAAGTCCACCAGCGGCATCTCCGCCGCCTTGGCCGCCAGCACCACGTCGCCAGAGGTCGGCGCCAGGATAATCGCCGCCGGCGAAGCGCAAATGGCCGCCGCCGCCCCGCGGCTGATGCCAACGTTCACCATCAACGGGAACAGCGTCGCCATCAGCAATACGCCGAGGCCAGTGGCGGAAGAGACCGCCAATGACATCAGGCAAGCGACAAAATAGGCCGCCACCATCAGCAGATAAGGCGAGTTGATCATCTGCAACGGGCGCGAGGCCAGCTTGACGACCACGTCGTTGGCGCCGATATGCGTCATGTAAGCGGCGAAACCACACAGCATCATGATCATCATGCCCAGATCGCCGCCGCGGCTCATCAGCAAGATCTTGACGTATTCGATAATATCGGTCGCGCGCCAGCCGGTAGACGCGGCGCCGGACGGCAACAGCGTTTTCCCCATTAGGGCGCTGATACCGAGCAGCAGTAACCCGCCCACCATCAAGACGCCGGTGGCGGAATACCCCTTGATGATGTAACGGCCCACGCCCGCCGCCACTACGGCGCCAATAAGAAGCTCTATCATGTTTCCTCAACTCGTCATGTTTTCGCGCTCAGGCGCATAGTCATAGCAGAACAGTCCCTTACTCTGCACAAACTGCGCGCGAGTCTTCATGACCTTCATCAAGGTAACGGAGAGAAATTATCGCGGGAAACATCGAGATTGACGCGGGCCACAATGCGACCCGCGTCAGAGGAGATTACAGCTTGTCGAGCAGCTTCTTCAGATCCTGGCCTTCGCGCGAATCCTTGTTCTTTTCAGCCCATTTGTTCAACGCATCCTTGGCCCGATCCTGCAGCGTTTTGCGCAGCACTTGATCGACCTGCAGTTGATAATTCAGCTGTTGCCAAGGCCCATAGACCCGCAGCGGGATCGGCGTTTTTTGCAGTTGCTCAATCAGCTCGCCGCGCCCTTGCCAACCGCCGGTGACGCGCACGTTGAGCGCCATGTCGCACTGTTTGCCCGGCATATCGATGCTGCCGGCGCCGGTCAGCGCCAGCAAAGGCGAATCCGCCGTCAGGCCGCTGAGTTCGACCGTGCCCTGATTCAGACTGGCCTGCGCCGAGACGCTTTTGACCTCGGTATAGCGCTGATAGCTGTCTTGCCCACGTACGCTGTTATCATTACGCGCCACCGCCTGCTGAATCAGCTGCTGAATATTCAGACCGTGCAGCTGCGCATCCTGCATCGCCAGCTGCGCCGTACCGCGCCAGCGGCGCTCAAATGCCTGTGAAGAGAGGCGATCGCCGGTCAGATCCCCTTTCATGCTGAACTTGCCGGTGAGCATCTGCGGCATATCGAATGCCTTGAGCACCGTGCCGAGCTCAACCTGATTCAGCACCGGTTGCACGCTTATCACCGGTTTATTGCCGCGCGCGTCGAGCGTTCCCGGCAAGGAGAAATCTCCGCCGGCCAATTGCCCGGCAAGCTTGCGCAACGTCAGCAGGCCGCGTTGGTTGTCCGCCGTAACGGCCAACTGGGCAACGTTCATACCGCGATAGGTTACCTGTGCCGCCTGCAGGTTCAACTGTGCAGTGAAATCGCGCAGCGCCTCCAGGTTTTGCTGCCGATCGTCAACCTGGCTGGCGATCACCGGCGCGGAAGTCACGGCGGGCTGCTCGGCGGTCGTGGTGCTGGATTGCCAGCCGGAAAGCGCGTCGAGATCGAGGTTTGCCGAATTGAGGTTCACCACATAGCCGGGCACTGCCCCCAGCGTGGCGCTGATATCGCCGGTCAACTGACTGTTATTGGCGCTGACGTTCAGCTGGCTGACGGCAATCTGCGCCGGCGTCTGCTGATAGACCACCTGGGCATTACCCTCTCCCTGAATACCGCCGTTCAGAATATCCGCGCCCGCCAGTTGGTAATTGAACTGGGTCACTTTGGCGCCAATCTGGCGTGGGAACTGCTGCAGATCGACATCGGCCGCCATGCTGAAGGTCAGGTCACGCTGATCGCGGTTGACCCGGCTGGAAAGTTCCAGCTGCGCCTGGCGTTTCTCCGTTTGTTGCAGGGTGAGATTGATATCCCGGACATTGATTTGTTCGTTATCGGCACGCTGCCAAATCAGCAGGCTGTCCACCACCCGAAGGTTATCGATATCGAACTTCCAGGCCGCGTCTGCCGCGTCAGTACCGCTACCGGCGGGTGCGATCGGGGCGTCCACCTGCGAGTGCTCTTCGCTGTCGGGCGTGAGGCGGATAACCGCGTTTTTCAGCATCACCTGCTTCACAAACAGCTGATGCGACAGCAGCGGCAACAGTTTGACATCGAGGCGCATGTTTTCCGCACTCACCACCGGCGCTTTGGCACCCGGAGCGGTTAGCGTCATGCGGCCGGCCAAAATGCTCAGCTGCGGCCAGATGTGCCACCGCAGGTCGCCTTCGAGCGTCAGCTGGTAGCCGCTCTTCTGCTCGACTTTTTTGACCATGTAGCCGCGAAAATCATTCGGATTGACCAGCAGTACCAGCGCGGACATCCCCGCCACCACGACCACCAGTAAAATCGCCAATGTCGTCAGTAATCTTCTCATGCCACCCTCTTGTCAGCGCCACACCGACGGTGCATCCCGCGCCGTTAGTCCTTGTCGATTCGACTGGCTACTGCGCCCTGCTGATCGCGATATTTTGCGTCCTGGCGGCTGTTGTATGGCCGGGCCGCCGGGCCGGACAACGGCTCAAAGCTCAGGGCGCCAATCAGCATCCCCGGCCGCAGCGCCAGCGGCAGCTTGCCGGAGTTGTAGAACTCCAGCACGATGCGCCCATGCCAGCCCGGATCGATACGGTGCGCGGTCACGTGCACCATCAGCCCCAGGCGCGCCAAAGAAGAACGGCCGTCGAGCCAACCGACCAGATCGTCCGGCAGCGTCACGGATTCGAACGTCACCGCCAGGGCCAGCTCGCCGGGATGGAGGAAGAACGCCTCGCCTTCCGGCAGGACAATCTCGTCGCTCATCACGCGATCCAGCGCGGCGCTGACTTCATCTTTCGGCCCGCTAAGATCGATAAAAGGCGCGGTATGGCCACTGAACACGCGAAACTGATTGCCCAAACGGACATCTACTGTGGCCCCGTTGATGCGCTCGAGCGGCGGGCGCGGGGAAATCACCAGTTTCTCGCTATCCAGCCAGGCTTCTATATCGCGGTCGCACAGTCTCATGTCTTTCTTCTCCATCAAAACGCGTCACTAAACAAAAATTGCCACACAACGGGCGAAAGGTCTACGCCGGGGTGCAAATAGTTGGCCACCGGCCGGAAATGCACATTTCCGGCCATTAAGCGGCATTATTCAAAGAATTGGCTGATTTTGGCTTTCAGAATATCGATCGCGATGCGGTTCTTGCCGCCGCGCGGGACGATGATATCGGCGTATTGTTTGGAAGGTTCGATAAACTGCAGGAACATCGGGCGCACGGTCTTCTGGTATTGCGCCATCACCGAATCCATCGAGCGGCCGCGCTCGTTGACGTCGCGCTTCATGCGGCGCATCAGGCAGATATCCAGCGGCGTGTCGACGAAGATCGAGAAGTTCATCTCCTGGCGCAGGCGGATATCCGTCAGCAGCAAGATCCCTTCCAGAATAATCACTTTTTTAGGTTCGAGATGGACGGTTTCTTTCTTGCGCGTGTGTTCGGTGTAGCTGTACAGCGGCAGTTCGATCGCCTTGCCGGCCTTCAGCATCTGCAGATGCTGGAACAGCAGGTTGTGATCCATGGCGCTCGGGTGGTCATAGTTGGTTTTGACCCGTTCTTCCATGGTCAGGTGAGTCTGGTCTTTATAGTAACTGTCTTCTGGAATAACGCCGATGTGCTCATCGCCGACCTGCTCGCGGAGTTCGCGGTACAACGTGCTGGCAATAAGGCTTTTTCCGGAGGCAGATGCGCCAGCTATACCAATAATGACGCACTGATGCGGATTGTCAGTCATAAAATTAAAGACCTGATTTCGTAATGTGAAGGGGGGAACTAAAACGCGACAATTATAGGGAGTCGTCGGGGTTTGCGCCAGCCTTTAACAATGCCTAAACGCCATCTTTTCCCGTTCTTTTTTAGTCGATACCGAATATCAAACATCGTTTTTCAGAACTTTTACTCTACTTATTTTTTACCGCTCGGAGTACTATCCCGCGCTTCCTGCTTAGAAGATCGTTTATCTATAAGGTCTTGAAGGCAACCTTGAATACATCACCGCGTACATCACCGCGCATTGTTCTCATGAAGGTTTTTCCGTAATGGATTGGTATTCCCTGACCTTTTTCGGCGACAGCATGTTACTGCTGCCTTCCGGAATCATTGTTTTCGCTATCCTGATGTTTGTCTGTCGGGATTGGAAGCAGACGGCCCAATGGGCGCTGCTGTTCGGTGGCGTAGGCGCCATCGTGTGCGCCTCCAAACTGGCTTTTATGGGTTGGGGAATCGGCATTCGTGAACTGGATTTCACCGGTTTTAGCGGGCACTCTGCACTTTCCGCCAGTATTTGGCCAGTGATGATGTGGCTACTGACCGGTCGCTTCTCCACTGCCGTGCGCAAAACGGCCGTGCTGAGCGGTTATGGCCTGGCGTTGTTGATAGGCTACTCTCGCCTGGCCATCCACGTACACTCCGTTTCGGAAGTCATCAGCGGCCTCGCATTGGGGGGGGCCGCCAGCAGCGCATTTTTATGGCTGCAGCGCAATATTGCACCGCCAGCCCTGTCATACCGAAAAATCGCTGCCGCCCTACTGCTTCCTCTGTTGTTGATCAACAACGGCACGATAGCCCCGACCCAGGGACTGCTGGAGTTTATCGCCGTCAGCATCGCGCCGATAGATAAACCTTTCACTCGTGAAGATATGCACGCCAACGTACCCGTTGCTTATAACACCCTCAACTCACGCTCTGCCCAATAAAAAAATCCCGGGAGCCCGGGATTTTTCCATGTGCCTCTTGCCGGTTACAGCGCGCGGAAAGCAATCTCCGTCGGGATCGCCTCGCCCTGCCAATACATCTGCGCGGCCACGCGGCCGGCGAGCTGGCGATACATCTCGGCGAATTCGCTGTCCGGGCGGCTGATCACCGTCGGCGTACCGCGATCCAGGTCTTCGCGCAGCGAGATATGCAGCGGCATCTGCCCCAGCAGACGGCTGTGGTATTTCTGCACCAGCTTTTCAGCGCCGCCGGTGCCGAAGATCGGCTCATGGTGACCGCAGTTGCTGCAGATGTGCACGCTCATATTCTCCACGATGCCCAGCACCGGCACATGCACTTTCTCGAACATCACGATGCCCTTGGCGGCATCCAGCAAAGCGATATCCTGCGGGGTGGTAACCACCAGCGCGCCGGTCACCGGAATGTTCTGCGACAGCGTCAGCTGGATGTCGCCGGTGCCCGGCGGCATGTCCAGCACCAGGTAATCCAGATCCGGCCACAGCGTATCCTGCAGCAGCTGCATCAGCGCCTTGCTGGCCATCGGGCCGCGCCACACCATGGCGTTATCGTCGGTCACCAGGTAACCGATGGAGTTGGTCGCCAGGCCGTGCGCCACGATCGGCGCCATGTGCTGACCGTCCGGCGAGGTCGGCCGCTCATGTTCGGTACCCAGCATGTTGGGGATCGACGGGCCGTAAATGTCGGCGTCCAGAATACCGACCTTGGCCCCTTCGGCGGCCAGCGCCAGCGCCAGGTTGACGGCGGTGCTGGATTTCCCCACCCCGCCTTTGCCGGAGCTGACGGCGACGATGTTGCGCACGCCTTTGATCCCGGCCTGGCCGTTGGCGCGTTTCAGCGTCGTGATGTCGTGTTTCAGCTTCCAGTCGATAGCGGAAGCGCCGGTCACGCGCAACAGCTCGGGGCCGACGCTCGCCTGCAGCGCTTCAAAACCGCTCTGCCAGGCAAACGGCATCGTCAGTTCGATATGCAGTACATCGTCCAGCAACGCGCAGTGATGAATGGCCTTCAATGCGGTCAGGTTGTTTTTCAACGTCGGGTGTTCAAAGGCGGCCAGTACACCGGTCACCAGGGCGCGCAGAACTTCGGGGTTGGTCTGCTCAGGGGATTTTGCGTTCATCCCGGCTCCTTGATTTTGAATGAGTAGCTTCCGGCTAAGCATATCAGAACTGCGCTGCCGCTGGCGCATATAACCTGCAAGAAACCGCCCTAGCAGCGAAGGGCGCGATCGGTTAACATCGAAGGCCCTTTTATTCATTACAGAAAGCAAGTTCTCACTATGGCTCAAGTCGCGAAAAAATTATTGGTGACGTGCGCGCTACCGTACGCAAATGGTTCCATCCATCTCGGCCACATGCTCGAGCACATCCAGGCGGATATCTGGGTGCGTTACCAACGAATGCGCGGCCACGAAGTGCATTTCATCTGCGCGGACGACGCGCACGGCACGCCGATCATGCTGAAAGCGCAGCAACTGGGCGTGAAACCGGAAGAAATGATCGCGGAGATGAGCCAGGAGCACCAACAGGATTTCGCCGGCTTTGGCATCAGCTATGACAACTACCATTCGACCCATAGCGATGAAAACCGTGAGCTGTCCACCCTGATTTACAGCCGCCTGAAAGAAAACGGTTTTATCAAGAACCGCACCATTTCTCAGCTGTACGATCCGGAGAAAGGCATGTTCCTGCCGGACCGTTTCGTGAAGGGCACCTGCCCGAAATGCAAATCGCCGGATCAATACGGCGATAACTGCGAAGTGTGCGGCGCCACCTACAGCCCGACGGAACTGATCGATCCGAAGTCCGTGGTTTCCGGCGCGACGCCGGTGATGCGCGACTCCGAGCACTTCTTCTTCGACCTGCCGGCCTTCAGCGAAATGCTGCAGGCGTGGACGCGCTCCGGCGCGCTGCAAGAGCAAGTAGCGAACAAGATGCAGGAGTGGTTCGAATCCGGCCTGCAGCAGTGGGACATCTCCCGCGATGCGCCTTACTTCGGCTTCGAGATCCCGGATGCGCCGGGCAAATACTTCTACGTCTGGCTGGACGCGCCGATCGGCTACATGGGCTCCTTCAAGAACCTGTGCGACAAGCGCGGCGATCTGGACTTCGACGAGTTCTGGCGCAAAGACTCCACCACCGAGCTGTATCACTTTATCGGCAAGGACATCGTCTACTTCCACAGCCTGTTCTGGCCGGCGATGCTGGAAGGCAGCAACTTCCGCAAACCGACCAACCTGTTCGTGCACGGCTACGTGACGGTGAACGGCGCCAAAATGTCCAAGTCGCGCGGCACCTTCATCAAGGCCGGCACCTACCTGCAGCATCTGGACGCCGACTGCCTGCGCTATTATTACGCCGCCAAGCTCTCTTCACGCATTGATGATATCGATCTCAATCTGGAAGACTTCGTGCAGCGCGTAAACGCCGACATCGTCAACAAGGTGGTGAACCTGGCGTCACGTAACGCCGGCTTTATCAACAAACGCTTCGGCGGCAAGCTGGCCGACAGCCTGGCCGATCCGGCGCTGTACCAGACCTTCGTCGACGCGGCGCAGAGCATCGCCGAAGCTTACGCCGGCCGCGAGTTCAGCCGCGCGATCCGCGAAATCATGGCGCTGGCCGATCTGGCCAACCGCTACGTGGATGAGCAGGCACCTTGGGTGGTGGCGAAGGAAGAAGGCCGCGACGCCGATCTGCAGGCAATCTGCTCGATGGGCATCAACCTGTTCCGCGTGCTGATGACTTACCTGAAGCCGGTGCTGCCTTCGCTGACCGAACGCGCCGAAGCGTTCCTCAACGCCGAGCTGAGCTGGGACGCAATCCCGCAGCCGCTGCTGGGCCACCAGGTGAACGCATTCAAAGCGCTGTTCAACCGCATCGATCTGGACAAGGTCAGCGAAATGGTCAACGCCTCGAAAGAAGACATGGCCGCCGCCAAGCCGGTGACCGGTCCATTGGCCGATGATCCTATTCAGGAAACCATCACCTTCGACGACTTCGCCAAGGTGGACATGCGCATCGCCCTGATCAAAAGCGCCGACTTTGTCGAAGGCTCCGACAAACTGCTGAAGCTGCAGCTGGATCTGGGCGGCGAATCGCGCCAGATCTTCTCCGGCATTCGCTCCGCTTACCCGGATCCGAAAGCGCTGGAAGGCCGCCTGACCATCATGGTCGCCAACCTGGCGCCGCGCAAAATGCGCTTCGGCGTTTCGGAAGGCATGGTGATGGCGGCGGGCCCCGGCGGGAAAGAGATCTTCCTGCTGAGCCCGGACAGCGGCGCGCAGCCTGGCATGCAGGTCAAGTAACCGCGCCGGCGCGTTACATCAAGGGTCGAGCTTGCTCGGCCCTTTTTAATGCCTCAAACCCAACGTTATAAACAGTAAGAAAAAGTCATAACCGCTCTGATTCCCTCGCCCGCCGCATCTCGCTATGATGCTCCGCAACAACAAATAGACGTCCAGACAGAAAGACTGCTATAACAGACCTTCACCGGGACCGTTTACCCGCTTTTTTGGAGCCTATAATAATGAAAAATCTCAAGACTTCGCTGCTCGCCCTCAGCCTGCTGGCCGCCCTGCCGCTGCAGGCGGCGGAAAACGCCGCCGTGCCGGCCGCCATCGCTCAGCATCAGGGGCCGGTGCGCATCGCGGTGATCCGCAACCTCGGATCCGACGACAACACCACGCAATTTTTGGCGGGCACCATTCAGGAAGGACGCAAGCTGGGCTTCAAGGTGGACACCTTCCTCAGCAACGGCGACGACGCGCGTTTCCAGGACTTCGTCAACCAGGCTATCAGCCAGAAATATGACGGCATCATCCTCTCGCAGGGGCGAGCCCCCTATTCCACCGATCTGGTCAAACGCATCGCGGCGGCCGGCATCGCCGTCGCGGCTTTCGATACCGACGTCAGCGGCAGCGTTCCCGGCGTCACCGTCTCGCAGCAGGACGACGCTTCGCTGGCCAACGCCTCCTTCGGCCAGCTGGTGAAGGATTTCAACGGCCAGGCCAACATCATCAAACTCTGGGTGGCCGGCTTCCCACCGATGGAACGCCGCCAGGCCGCCTATCAGCAGCTGCTGAAACAGCATCCGGGCATTCATGAGCTGGAATCGATCGGTGCGGTCTCCTCCGACGTACAGGGCGATACCGCCAACAAGGTGGGCGCGGTGTTGGCGAAATACCCGAAAGGCAAGATCGACGCCATCTGGGGCACCTGGGATGCCTTTACCCAGGGCGCTTACAAGGCATTGAAAGAGAACGGCCGCACCGAGATCAAGCTGTACAGCATCGATATCTCCAACCAGGACTTGCAACTGATGCGCGAAGCCGGCAGCCCGTGGCAGGTCAGCGTGGCGGTGGATCCGAAACTTATCGGCGCAGTCAACCTGCGCCTGGTGGCCAACAAGATCGCCGGGGAAAGCACGCCGGACAGCTATCAGTTCAAAGCGACGGTCATTCCGCAAGCGCTGTTGCTGGCGCAGCCGGGGCCGGTCAACGTCGCCGGGCTGGCGAAGATCATCCCCGGCTGGGGCAGCAGCAGCGACTTCGTGCAGCCGTGGTTCGCCACGCTGCAGGCCGAACACGGTAAATAATGCTGTTTTTCACGAGGCTGCCGACGCAGCCTCTGTTTTTAAACTAATTTTCGGCTTTCCCCTTCCGTCCTCGCCAAAATACGCTATGTTATCTGCATTGCCCAATAACTGTATGCATACACAGGCTTCGAATGAAGGGATTCCCCTCGCTGATTAACATGCTGCTGGCCAGTTCGCTGGTGTTGACCATCGGCCGCGGCGTGACGCTGCCGTTCATTACCATCTATCTCACCGAGCATTTCCATCTGCTGCCGAAGAGCGTGGGCGTGATCCTGGGCGTCAGCCTGACCCTCGGCATCCTTGCCAGCCTGTACGGCGGCTATCTGGTGGACAAATTCAGCAAGAACCGCCTGATCCTGCTGTCGATTTTATTGTTTGCGCTGAGCTTCTTCGCCCTTCCCTGGATCCCGCGCCCCGGCGGCGTGATCGTGGTGCTGGCGATCCTGCATACCTGTTATTCGGTGCTGAGCATCACCATTAAGGCCTGCTTCGCCGACTGGCTGCCGGTCGAGCAGCGCATCAAGGCTTTTTCAATCAACTACACGCTGGTCAACGTCGGCTGGGCGATCGGTTCTGCGCTCGGCGTTCTGGTGGCCGGGCTTAGCCCGCTGCTGCCGTTTTACCTGTCGGGCGGGTTGGCGCTGGCGACGGTGGCGACGCTAAGCCTGCGCTTGCGCGGTCGGGAACAGCGCGCAACGCCGGCCGCCGCCCCCGCGGCGCTCCCCAACTTCCGCCAGACGGTGACTATCCTGCGCAGCGATCGGCGGCTGATCTACTTCACTCTCGGCAGTACCCTGGGTGCCGTCGTGTTCGGCCAGTTCACCGGCTATCTGTCGCAATACCTGATCACCGTCTCCAGCGCCGAGTTCGCCTACAAAATCATCGGGCTGGTGATGATCGTCAACGCCAGCATCGTCATCGCACTGCAATACCTGCTCAGCCGCGGCATGCGTCAGGAAAACATGCTGCGCTGGCTGGCGCTGGGCACGCTGTTTTTCATCGTCGGGCTGCTCGGTTTTATGGTGGCCGGCCAGGCGGTCTGGCTGTGGCTGGCGGCGATGGCGGTGTTTACCCTCGGCGAAATCATCGTTATCCCGGTGGAATACATGTTCATCGACTTTATCGCGCCGCCGCACCTGAAAGGCAGCTACTATGGGGTACAGAACCTCAGCGCGCTGGGCGGCGCCATCAACCCGGTGCTGTGCGGGGTGCTGCTCAGCTATGCTGCGCCGCCGTTGATGTTCGTGATGCTGATCGTCGCCGCGCTGCTCAGCCTGCTGTTTTTCTTCCTCGGCCACCGGCTGGCGGAACACGCGGCGACAACCGCCGAAGACACGCGCTGAGCCCGCGCGTAGCAGCCATTGCGGGCTGTCAACCCGCCGATCGGGCATGGCATCCATAACGAGAATTCATGGTGCGATCTGTGGCATGGCTCACAGTTTAATTGTATGATGAATGCATCAGTTAAACGGGAAAAGACAATGGCCAACGTGCTCACACTGTGCTGGAAATACCTGAGAGCCCTGCTCCTCATCTACCTTTGTCTGTTCGTCGGCAATGCGCTGGCGGCGCTGCTGCCGTTCGCCATTCCCGGCAGCATCCTCGGCATGCTGCTGCTGTTCGCCCTGCTCTCTACCCAGATCCTGCCGGCCAAATGGGTCAAACCCGGCTGCCATTTGCTGATCCGCTACATGGTGCTGCTGTTCGTGCCGATCGGCGTCGGGGTGATGAAATACTACGACCAGATCGTCGCGCATCTGGGCCCGCTGGTTATCTCTTGCCTCATCAGCACGCTGATGGTGCTGGTGGTGGTCGGCTATACCTCACACTATTTTCACCGCGAGCGCCGCATCGCCGGTAAGCCCGATGACACGGAGGGCAACCCATGATCCATGAAATCTGGTGGTCGCTGCCGCTGACGCTGGCGGTCTATTTCGCCGCGCGCTGGCTGGCGCGCAAGCTGAACATGCCGCTGCTCAACCCGCTGCTGGTTTCCATGGCGGTGATCATCCCGTTGCTGCTGCTCACCGGCATCCCCTATGAGCGCTACTTTCAGGGCAGCAAAATCCTCAACGATCTGCTGCAGCCGGCGGTCGTCGCGCTGGCCTTCCCGCTGTATGAACAGCTGCACCAGATCCGCGCGCGCTGGAAGTCGATTATCGCGGTGTGCTTCATCGGCAGCCTGACCGCCATGATCAGCGGTGGCGCCATCGCCCTGTGGCTGGGTGCCACGCCGGAAATCGCCGCCTCTATCCTGCCGAAATCGGTCACTACGCCGATCGCGATGGCCGTCGCGGACTCGCTCGGCGGCATTCCGGCGATCAGCGCGGTCTGCGTCATTTTCGTCGGTATCCTTGGCGCCGTGTTCGGCCATACGCTGTTCAACCTGTTGAAAATCACCACCCACTCGGCGCGCGGTCTGGCGATGGGTACCGCATCCCACGCGCTGGGCACCGCACGCTGCGCGGAGATGGACTACCAGGAAGGCGCTTTCGGCTCGCTGGCGCTGGTGATCTGCGGCATCATCACCTCCCTGCTGGCACCGTTCCTGTTCCCGGTGCTGCTGCACCTGTTCGGTTGAACAGGGTGAAACTTGCGATACATCTCGCATTTATGTATCTCATTGCATTAATTTCATCAATTAAGAGACATTAATCACACTTTAATGTCTCTGGCCTGCCTAGAATGTTATCCCGTTAACCTGTAGAGAGACTTTCTATGCATCCGCGTTTTCACACCGCGTTCAGCGCACTGCCTGCGACACTGCAATCCGCCCTACGGCCCTATCTGGACGCGCCTGACTTTCCGGCGATGTTCACGGCCGAGCAAGCGGCGGCGATCCGCACAGGCTGCGGGTTGGACGATGACGCGCTGGCATTCGCGCTGCTGCCGCTGGCGGCGGCCTGCTCGTTAACCCCGATATCGCACTTCCACGTCGGCGCCATCGCGCGCGGGCAAAGTGGCAACCTCTATTTCGGCGCCAATATGGAATTCAGCGGCGCACCGCTGCAGCAAACCGTGCATGCAGAACAATGTGCGGTTACCCATGCCTGGCTGCGCGGCGAGCCTGCGCTGGCCTCGGTCACCGTCAACTACACGCCGTGCGGCCACTGCCGTCAGTTTATGAATGAACTGAACAGCGGCGGCGAGCTGCAGATCCGTCTGCCGGGCCGCGCGCCGGCCACGCTGGCGGACTATCTGCCGGACGCCTTCGGCCCGAAAGATCTGGATATCGCTTCGCTGCTGATGGACAAGGTCGATCACGGCCATCGGTTGGCGCTGGACGATGCGCTGACGCAGGCGGCGCTGGCTGCGGCCAATCAGAGCCACGCACCGTACAGCAACGCCCACAGCGGCGTGGCGCTGGAAACGCAGGACGGTAACCTCTACGCCGGCCGCTATGCAGAAAACGCCGCCTTCAACCCGAGCCTGCCGCCGCTGCAGGCCGCGCTGATCCTGCTGAACCTCTCCGGCGGCGATTGCCTGAACATCCGCCGCGCCGTGCTGGTCGAACCGCAAGAGGCGATCCTCAGCCAGTGGGACGCCACCCGTGCCACGCTGGCGGCACTGGGCTGCCAAAACGTCAGCCGCGCCGCGTTCTAAGCGCACCACGGCGGAGCCATCCGGTTCCGCCGCTAACAGCCCCGCCCGCCAAATACAATGCCCCAACGCCGCCAGAGAGACTTTCTTTAGTTAAAAAATCATTTGATTGTCGATAATTACGCCAACCTGGTTCATCATCTGGCAACAAATGCTGTACATCTTCTCTTTATCTCTTAGGATCGTCGGCAATAAAGTTATCTGATACGTGAAGAGTAAAACTGATGGAACTAGAATACGAAAGCAAACGCCCGCTCTACATCCCTTACGCCGGCCCGATTCTGCTGGAATTTCCGCTGCTGAACAAAGGCAGCGCTTTCACCGAGGAAGAACGTAGCCACTTCAACCTGCACGGCCTGCTGCCGGAAGCGGTGGAAACCATCGAAGAACAGGTGGAACGCGCCTACCGTCAGTACCAGGATTTCAAGAACGACAACGACAAGCACATCTACCTGCGCAACATCCAGGACACCAACGAAACCCTGTTCTACCGCCTGCTGGACTCGCACCTGAGCGAGATGATGCCGATCATCTACACCCCGACCGTCGGCGAGGCCTGCGAACACTTCTCCGATATCTATCGCCGCGCGCGCGGGCTGTTCATCTCCTACCCGAACCGCGATCGCATCGATGACATGCTGCAAAACGCCACCAAGCAGAACGTCAAGGTGATCGTGGTCACCGACGGCGAGCGTATCCTCGGCCTGGGCGACCAGGGCATCGGCGGCATGGGCATCCCCATCGGCAAGCTGTCGCTGTACACCGCCTGCGGCGGCATCAGCCCGGCCTACACGCTGCCGGTGGTGCTGGACGTCGGCACCAACAACCCGCAGCGCCTCAACGAACCGCTGTACATGGGCTGGCGCCATCCGCGCATCTCCGGCGAGGAGTACCACGCCTTCGTCGAAGAGTTTATTCAGGCGGTCAAACGCCGCTGGCCGAACGTGCTGCTGCAGTTCGAAGACTTCGCGCAGAACAACGCCACCCCGCTGTTGAACCGCTATCGCGACGAGATCTGCTGCTTCAACGATGACATCCAGGGCACCGCCGCGGTCACCCTCGGCAGCCTGATCGCCGCCAGCCGCGCCGCCGGCAGCCAGCTGCGCGATCAGACTGTCACCTTCCTCGGCGCCGGTTCCGCCGGCTGCGGCATCGCCGAGCAAATCATCGCGCAGATGAAGTCCGAAGGCTTGAGCGAAGACGAAGCGCGCGCCCGCGTATTCATGGTCGACCGCTTCGGCCTGCTGACCGACAAACTGCCGAACCTGCTCGATTTCCAGAGCAAGCTGGTACAGAAGAGCGACAACCTGGCCGGTTGGGAAACCGCCAGCGACGCCATCTCGCTGCTGGACGTGGTGCGCAACGCCAAGCCGACCATTCTGATCGGGGTGTCCGGCCAGCCGGGGCTGTTTACCGAAGAGCTGATCCGCGAGATGCACAAGCACTGCGAACGCCCTATCGTGATGCCGCTGTCCAACCCGACCTCGCGCGTGGAAGCCCGTCCGGAAGACATCATCAACTGGACCGACGGCGCCGCCCTGGTGGCGACCGGCAGCCCGTTCGCGCCGGTGAACTATAAAGAGCAGCTGTACCCGATCGCCCAGTGCAACAACTCCTACATCTTCCCGGGGATTGGCCTCGGCGTGCTGGCCTCCGGCGCCACCCGCGTCACCGACGCCATGCTGATGGCCGCCAGCCGCGCGCTGGCGGACTGTTCGCCGCTGGCCACCGACGGCCACGGCGCACTGCTGCCGAATATCGACGATATTCAGGGCGTATCGAAGTGCATCGCCATGGAAGTGGGTAAAGCGGCGCAGCTGCAGGGCGTGGCGATCGTCACCTCCGAAGACGCGCTGTCGAAAGCCATCGAGCACAACTTCTGGCGGCCGCAGTACCGCAGCTACAAGCGCACCTCGTTCTAACTGGCGCGCTAAATTGACCCAGCCCGGCTCCGCCGGGCTTTTTTGTGCGGCAAAACCGCCGAAAAATGCGGCGACGCGCGTGCTTCAGGCGGTTCGCGTCTTGCGTCGATCGGTCAGGTAAAGTAGCCTTGATCCATCTTTTTCAGCCCGGCGCGCGTAAGGCAACAACATGTGGAAACGCCTGATCATCAGCCTGTTCATCATCATTGCGGTGTTGATGGGTTCGGCTATTGCGCTGGATCGCTGGATCAGCTGGAAAACCGCGCCTTACGTCTACGACGAACTGCAGGAATTGCCACACCGCCAGGTCGGCGTGGTGCTCGGCACCGCCAAGTATTACCGCACCGGGGTGATCAACCAGTACTACCGTTACCGCATTCAGGGGGCGATCAACGCCTATAACAGTGGCAAGGTGAAATACCTGCTGCTGAGCGGCGACAACGCCCAGCAAAGCTATAACGAGCCGATGACCATGCGTCGCGATCTGATCGCCGCCGGCGTGGCGCCGAGCGATATCGTGCTGGACTACGCCGGTTTCCGTACCCTGGACTCCATCGTGCGCACCCGCAAGGTGTTCGACACCAACGATTTCATCATCATCACCCAGCGTTTCCACTGCGAGCGCGCGCTGTTCATCGCCCTGCACATGGGCATTCAGGCGCAGTGCTACGCGGTGCCGTCGCCGAAAGACATGATGACGGTCCGCGCCCGCGAGATCTTCGCTCGCCTGGGCGCGCTGACCGATCTGTACATCCTCAAGCGCGAACCGCGCTTCCTTGGCCCGCTGATCCCGATCTCCGCCATGCACACCGTGCCGGAAGACGCCCAGGGCTATCCCGCAGTTTCACCGGAACAGTTGGTGGAGCTGGAGCACAAGCTGAAAGAAGAGAAGCAGAAAGCCAAACAGCCCTGACGCGGCAAACGCCCAAAACAAAGGCCGGCAATAGGCCGGCCTTGTTGTCTGTACTGCGGTAAACCTACTTCTTCTTGGCGTATTTCAACGAGTCCAGCGCCACGGCGAAGATGATGATACTGCCCTTGATAATGTACTGCCAGTACGGGTTGATGCCGATATAGGTCAGGCCGTAGTTAATGACGGTGAAGATGATCACCCCGGTCACCACGCCCCACACCGTACCCACCCCGCCGGCGAAGGAGACGCCCCCCACCACGCAGGCGGCGATGGCATCCAGCTCGTACATAAAGCCGAGGTTATTGGTGGCGCTGCCGATGCGCCCCGCTTCCAGCAGGCCACCGAAGGCGTAGAACACGCCAGACAACGCATAGATCATGATCAGGTTCAACGGCACATTGACCCCGGACACCTTGGCCGCTTCCGGGTTGCCGCCGATGGCGAAGATGTTCTTGCCGAAGCGGGTCTTGGTCCACAGGATCCAGACGAATATGATGGCGATCAGCGCATAGAAGGTAATGTACGACAGTTTAAAGTCACCGAAGCGCAAGAACCCCTGGGCAAAGGTGGAAAACTTCGGATCGAAGCCCGCGACCGGCGAAGCGCCGACCGAATCGTAATACAGCGAGTTGATGCCGTAGACGATGATCATGGTGCCCAGCGTAGTGATGAACGGCGTCACGTTGAGATAGGCGATAATCAGGCCGTTAACCAGGCCGATCACCGCGCCGACCGCACACACCAGCAGGATGACCAGGGGAATCGACCAGGTTTCCATGTGCGGGAACACCTTGTTGACGTTATCCATCGACTGCAGCAGCGTGGCCGCCACCACCGCCGCCAGCCCCACCTGTCGCCCGGCGGACAGGTCGGTGCCCTGGGTCACGATCAGCCCCGCCACGCCCAGCGCGATGATGATGCGCACCGAAGACTGCGTCAGGATGTTGCTCAGGTTCATCAGGCTGAGGAAAGTCGGATCCTGAATGATGATGATGGCCAACAGCACCAGCAACACCACGTAAATGCCGCCTTCCTTGAAATAGGTAAATAAGGTTTTTTTATTTAGCGCGTTCATAATTCCGATCCTTAAAGGTGCAGGGAGGCGAGACGTAAGATTTCATTTTGCGAGGTCTGTTTGGTGTTAACGATGCCCGCAACCTGACCATTGCTCATCACCAAAATACGGTCGGTGATCCCCAAAAGCTCCGGCATTTCGGACGAGACGATAATGATCCCCTTGCCCTTCTTCGCCAGTTCGGTCATCAGCTGATAAATCTCGAACTTGGCGCCCACGTCGATGCCGCGCGTCGGTTCATCCAGCATCAGGATCTCCGGCTGCGTCAGTAACCAACGGCCGATGATCACCTTCTGCTGATTGCCGCCGGACAGTGAGCCGATATGGGTGTGATGCCCCGGCGTTTTCACCCGCATGGCGTCGATCACCCACTGGGTGTCGCTCTTCATCCGCGCGTTATCCAGCAGGCCGAGCTTGTTTTTATAATTGCGGATATTGGAGATCAGCGAGTTGAAGCCCACGTCGAGGTAGGCATAAATCCCGGTGGAACGGCGTTCTTCGGTCACCAGCGCAAAACCGTGGTTGATGGCTTCGTTGGCGCTGTGGTTGTCGATCGCCTTGCCGTGCAGCTTGATGGTGCCCGCCACCTTTTCGCGAATGCCGAACAGCGTCTCGACGATATCGGTGCGCTTGGCGCCCACCAGCCCGGCGATGCCGAGGATCTCGCCTTGGTGCAGATCGAAGGACACATCGCGAATCGAGGGCTGGCGCAGCGACGTCAGGTTCTTCACCTCGAGGATCACCTCACCCGGCGTGTTCTGCCTGTCAGGGAAGCGCTGGCTGAGCGAACGGCCGACCATCATGGCGATGATCTTGTCCATATCCAGCCCTTCCAGCGGCTGGGTGGCGATCCACTGGCCGTCGCGCAACACCGTTATCTCGTCGCACAGCTGGAAGATCTCTTCCATCTTGTGCGAGATATAGACGATGCCGCAGCCGCGCTCTTTCAGCTTGCGGATGATGGTGAACAGGTGATTGACCTCTTTTTCCGTCAGCGAGGAGGTCGGTTCATCCATGATGACGATTTTGGCGTCGTAGGAGAACGCCTTGGCGATCTCGATCATCTGCATCTGCGACACCGACAGGTTGCCCACCTTTTCGCGCGGGTTGATGTCGATATCCAGCTCGTCGAAGATCGCCTGGGTGTCTTTGAGCATTTTTTCCTGATCGACGAACAGGCCTTTGGTCGGGTAGCGCCCCAGCCACATGTTGTCCATCACGGTGCGTTGCAGCACCAGGTTCAGCTCCTGGTGCACCATGGAAACGCCGTGCTCCAGCGCTTCCTTCGAACTCTTGAAATCGATTTCCCGGCCCTGAAACACAATGCTGCCGCTGTCTTTTTTGTAAATGCCGAACAGGCATTTCAGCAACGTCGATTTCCCCGCGCCGTTCTCCCCCATCAGGGCGTGAATCGAGTGCGGGCGGACGCGTAAATTGACATTGTCCAAGGCTTTGACGCCGGGAAATGACTTACAGATATCCGTCATTTCCAGCAGAAATTCGCGTGAGCTATCGGCCATAAATACACCTGGCTTAACGATCTTGCAGTCGTAAACATCCCCGCCGGCGGTATTCCTGGTGTTGGCGCCGCAGGCGGGGTCTTAGCGGGATCTCAATTCTTATTTAACAAACTGAGACAGGTTGTCTTTATCTACGCCGACGTAAGGAATACGCACGACTTTATTTTCGATTTTATATTGGGTGCCTTCGGTGGCCGGTTTGCCCGCCGCCAGGTTCTTCGCCAGCTCGAAGGTGGCTTTCGCCTGGTTGTCGGCGTCGTTCAGCACCGTGCCCGCCATCGCGCCGGATTTCACCAGCGCCAGCGCTTCAGGCAACGCATCGACGCCAAACACCGGGATACTGGTCTTGTTGTGCGCTTTCAGCGCTTCCACCGCGCCCATTGCCATGGCGTCGTTGTTGGCGATCACCACTTCGATCTTGTTGGCGTTCGGGCCGGAGAGCCAGGCGTCCATCTTGTCCTTCGCCTGCGCGGTATCCCACATCGCGGTATCCATCTGCAGCTGCTGGGTCTTGATGCCTTTTTCGTTCAGCGTTTTCACCACGTAGGTGGTGCGCGCTTCGGCATCCGGGTGGCCCGGTTCGCCCTTCAGCAGCACATACTGGATCTGGCCGTCTTTGTTCAGATCCCAGGCCGGGTTGGCTTTCCAGTGTTTGGCGATCAGCTCGCCCTGGATCACGCCGGATTCTTTGGAATCGGTGCCGACGTAATACGCCTTGTCGTAGCTGTCCAGCGCCTTGCGGGAAGGTTCTTTGTTGTAGAACACCACCGGGATATCGTTTGCGCGCGCCTTATCGATAACCACCGGTGCCGCGGCCGGGTCGACCAGGTTGATCGCCAGCGCTTTCACGCCCTTGGCCAGCAGCACGTCGATCTGATCGTTCTGCTTGGACTGGTCGTTCTGCGAGTCATTCATCAGCAGGGTGACGTCCGGTGAAGCCTTGGCGTCTTTCTCAATAGCCTTGCGCACCACCGACATGAAGTTGTCGTCGTACTTGTAAATCGTGACGCCAATACGGGTGTCAGCATGGGCTGCGGCGCCAAACATCATGGCTGCGGCCAGGGCGGCCAGGGTGAAAACCTTCTTATTCATTGTCAGTCTCCGGTTCTGTGTAGGGTATTACTCGTCTTTGAGCCAATGGTCACCGGCAGTGCGCACACCCCAGGCCAGGCGATTTCCACTCAACACCTGTCGTCCGTGGATCTTGTTATTTCCGAGAAATGCTGTGTCAGCGCGAGGTAAAGGTTGCAGCGGCAAGGGCCTTTGCGCCGGAAAACGCCTAGAGCATAGACGGCGCGATGTTAATATTCTGTGAATTTTCTCACAGATTGAAAACGGTTACACAAGATTAAATCGTCAGAGAGTGACCGTCGCCTCACTTTGCCAGGGGGCGACAGAATGGCGCCGCACCAGCGTCGGCATGAACAGATGAGCGGCCTGCGGCTCCGCCAGGCCTGCTGCGCCCTGCAACGCCAGCTCGGTCGCCAGCGTGGCCATCGAGACGATCGGATAGCGCACCGTGGTGAGCTTGGGGCTGGTGTAACGCGCGATGGGGATGTCGTCGAAGCCGATCAGCGAGAAATGCTGCGGCACTGTGATACCGTTTTCTTTCAGCACCGCCATGGCGCCGGCGGCCATGGCGTCGTTGTAGGCGAACACCGCGCTCAGCTGCAAGTTACGCCCCAGCAGTTCCACCATCGCCGCCTCGCCGCCCTGCAGATCCGGCGAACCGTAGGCGCGCCAGTTGTCGGGCGTGGCCAGCCCGGCGGCGGCCATCGCCTGCGCATAGCCCTGCTGGCGCAGCGGCCCGTCTTCGATCGGGTGATTGGAGCCCAGATAACCGATGCGCCGATGGCCCTGCGACAGCAAAAGACGCATCGCCATTTCCGCGCCGCAGACGTTATCCAGCCCGACACAGCGCGGCTCATAGCCGGGGATAATCCGGTTGATCAGCACCATGCCCGGCACCTGCTCCAGAAAGCCGATCAGCTCGGCGTCGCTCAGGGCTTTGGCATGGACAATCAGGGCATTACAGCGCTGGCGGATCAGCACTTCGATCGCGTGGCGCTCTTTGTCCGCCTGATGATAGCTGTTGCCGATCAGCAGGTATTTGTGGTGTTTCTGCGCCACCGTGTCTACCGCTTTCACCAGCGCGCCGAAGAACGGGTCGGAGACGTCCATCACCACCACGCCCAGGGTATCGCTGCTTTGGGTCGCCAGCGCCTGCGCGTTGGCGTTGGGGCGATAGCCCAGCTCCGTCACCGCCTGCAGCACCTGCTCGCGCGTCTCCTTGCTGGTCAGCGCGCTGTGGTTCAGCACGCGGGAGACGGTCGCCACGGAGACCCCGGCGCGTTTCGCCACGTCGCGAATGGTGATCGGATGAACTGGAGGCATGCGGGATCCTGAAATCGGGGTAGTGGCCGGTGGCGCTATCCTACCCCGATTGGCCCGCTGCTCGCGTGAATTACGTCACAGGAAAGAAAACGTTTACATACATTTTTTTAACCTGCCGGCTGGCGCTCACTTCTGCGTTTTGGGTTCCGCTGCGCCGGCGGCCAGCTGCGTCAGCTTGCGCCACAGCCATTCCATCGGCCCCTGAGCGAAGTAACGCAGCCACAGTGCGGAAAACGCCAGGTTGGCCAGCCAGACCAGCGGCACGAACGCCAACAGCTGCAGCCGGTCGAACTGCGCATAGAGACCGAAGCGATAAAACAGCGTGGTGCAGATCAGCGTTTGCAGCAGGTAGTTGCTCAGCGCCATGCGCCCCACCAGACTCAGCCAGTGGGCGATGCGCATGCGCGACAGCGCGGGCCAGAAACCGTAGCACAGCGCCAGATAGCCCATGGCCTGCAGCGGGGCGCCCAGCTCACGCGGCACCTGCAGCAGGAAACCGCTCCAGCGATAGTCCCAGTGGACCTGCCATTGCAGCGCCACCGCCGGCAGCTGGATCAGCACCGAAAGCGGCAGCAGCCACGCCGCCTGCCGCAGGTAATAACCGGAGGAATAACTGCCGCGCAGCCAGCCGCTGCGCATCAGTCCGGCGCCGAACAGCATCAGCCCCGCCAGCTCCCAGCCATACTGCGCGCCGATGGCCAACAGGCTGGACGAGAGCAGATCGGCGCGGCTGCGCCAGGCTTCGAAACCGCCCTGCAGCTTCCAGAACTTCTCGTACTGCAGCTCCGCCACGCCCGGCTGCCAGAAGCTGCCCGGCTCACCGTGCGAGACGAAGCCGAGCAGCAGCAGCACCGCTACGCCGATCAGATAGAGCACCACGCCGGTTTTCAGCAGCTGGAAGGTTTCTTTGGCTTCGCGGATCATGCGCCAGCACACCAGGCCGATCAGCCCATAGGCCAGCAGAATATCGCCGTCCCACAGGAAGATGGCGTGCGCGAGACCGAACAGCACCAGCCACGACAGCCGCGCGCGGATCCAGCTTTTGCCGCGCCGCAGCAGCATTTGCAGCCCGGCACCGAACAGCAGCGCGAACATCGCCAGGAACTTCGCCTGGGCGAAGAGATCGAGCAGTGCCCAGGTCCAGGCGTCGCGCGACGACGGCATGCCCAGATAGGCCGGGTTGAGATAGGCGGCCTTCGGCAAGCCGAAGGCGCTGATGTTCAGCAATAAAATGCCGAGAATGGCGATGCCGCGCACGCAGTCCAGCGTGGCGATGCGCGGCAGAGGGTGACTGTTCATTTTTTATCGCTGTCTTCCGCTCATGAAAAAGGCGCCCGCAGGCGCCTGTTGTCGTCGTGCGGGTCGCCCCGCAACGCCATCACCCCTGGTGATGACGCACCGCGCGCAGGAACTCCTGGCGGGTATTCTGGCTGGACTTGAACAGCCCCCCCAGCGAGGTGGTGGTGGTGGCGCTGGTCGCGTCGCGGATGCCGCGCGCCTTGACACAATAATGGACCGCATCGATCGATACCGCCACGTTATTGGTGCCGAGCAGCGTCTGCAGCGCCACGAGGATCTGCTGGGTCAGGCGCTCTTGCACCTGCGGACGCTGGGAGAAGAACTGCACGATGCGGTTAATCTTCGACAGGCCGATCACCGAGTCTTTCGGGATATAGGCCACGGTGGCCTTGCCGTCGATGGTCACGAAGTGGTGCTCGCAGGTGCTGGTCAGCGTAATATCGCGCACCGTCACCATCTCATCCACCTTCATCTTGTTCTCGATGACGGTGATTTTCGGGAAGTTGGCGTAGTCCAGCCCGGAGAAGATCTCGTCGACATACATTTTGGCGATGCGATGCGGCGTCTCCGCCAGGCTATCGTCGGACAGATCGAGATTCAGCAGCTGCATGATTTCGGTCATGTGCTCTTTGATGCGGCGCTTGCGCGTTTCGCGATCCAGCACTTCCCCGCGCAGCGGCGTTTCCAGACCACGCTCTTCCAGCGCCGCATGCACCAGCGCGGCTTCTTTACTTAATGATGTCATGTACTTGTTCTCCTGCGGACGGAACCCGCCGGCGGCCTGGTAGGGCGTGCGGCCGGCGAATTGCTTGCTCTCGTGACGGCAGAGTTTTCGTGATGGATAACGTGAACCCGGTCAAGATTTTGCCCCCACTGTAGATGAGAGCGCGGCGATTATCCAGTGATAGTGCTTCATCCGCAGGTGAAATATTCGCATTTAGCACAATCAGGCCGGCTGCGGGATCCCACGCTTTTTGTATGGATTTTAATCAGCGCATCGCCGTTTTTTGCGCCAGCCGCCGCGCCGGGGTATTCACCACCAGCGCACCGGCCACCAACAGCGCCGCCACCGCCACGTACAACGCCGGCTCCAGCCGATGGGTCATGGCGGTCGACAGCGCCGACAGCATCGGCCCAACCAGCTGGCCGATCGCATAACCGGTGGTCAGCAACCCGGCCATGTAACGCGCATGGCGCGGCGCCAGTTCACGGCCGTGCTGAAGGGCGAGCTGCACCACGCAGAGAAAACCGCCGCCGGTCAGCAACGCCCCGAGTGCCAGGCCGGCCACACCCGGCACCACTTCGGCGCTCAGTACGCCCAGCGCCTGTATCCACAGCGTGATCGCCAGCCGGCTCTGGGTGGTCAGCCTGTGGCGAGTCAAAATGCCGATAACGATCCCCAGCACCGCCGCGCCGCCGAACACCGGCCAGACGAACTGCGCGAACAGGCTACCGGGAAAACGTGCCGCCGCCATCTGCGACAAGAACGTCGCCGGCAGGATATAGCCGAACCCGGCCAGGCTGTAGCTCCACACCAGGCGTTTGAGCGCCGGCGTCAGCAGCAGCGGCTCCGGGGCCACGTCCGGGCGATGCAGCTCGCCGCTGCGCGGCAGAAAGGCGCTAATTCCTCCGACCAACACCAGCGCCAGCCCGCCATACACCAGCCAGGCCTGCGCTGCCGTCAGCCCCAGCGTGTTGATGCCCACCGCCAGCATGCCGCTGAGGAAGATGCCGGCGCCCGGCCCGGCGAACACCGCCGCGCTCAGCGCCGGCCGGCCGTAGTGCGCCAACCGCTCGTTGGTCCAGGCCGCCACCAGCACCATCGCCCAGCCGCTGGCCCAGCCGATGACGAAGCGCAGCGCACCGTGCGTCCATTCATCCTGCGCCAGCGCCGACAGCAGCGTCAGCACCACCGCGCCCCACACGCCCAACCACAGGCGCCGCTCGACGTGACGCGTGGCGCGCATCGCGTCGTAGGCGCCGCACAGGTAGCCCAAATAGTTGATCGCCGCCACCAGCCCGGCGCCGGTGAGGCTGAACTGGTGCTCCGCGAGCATCAGCGGCACCTGGGGAGTGAAAGCGAAGCGGCCAATGCCCATCGCGACGATCAGCGCGGCAAAACCGCTCAAGGCAATACGTAAAGCCATACCGGTATCCAAAAGGTTAAAAGAAAGTTGCCAGTATCATGCCGCAGTATTAAACTCACAAAAACTGAATAATAGTTATCAAGTTCATCACGAAACGAGAATATTATGGATCTGACCCAGCTTCGCATGTTCTGCTGCGTGGCGGAAACCGGCTCGGTCGCCCGCGCCGCCGAGCAGCTGCACCGCGTGCCGTCGAATTTGACCACCCGGCTGCGCCAGCTTGAGCAGGAGCTGGGCGCCGATCTGTTTATCCGCGAAAAACAGCGCCTGCGCCTGTCGCCGATGGGCCATAACTTTCTGTGCTACGCCAACCGCATCCTGGCACTGAGCGATGAGGCGATGAGCATCACCCACGCCGGCGAACCGGCGGGCAACTTCGCCCTCGGCTCGATGGAGAGCACCGCCGCTACCCGCCTGCCCTCGCTGCTGGCGGCTTACCACCAGCGCTTCTCGCAGGTTTCGCTGTCGCTGACCACCGGCACCTCCGGCGAAATCGCCGATCGGGTGCGCGCCGGCACGCTGGCCGCGGCGCTGGTCGACGGCCCGGTACCCTATGACGAGCTGAACGGCTGCATCGCCTATCCTGAACATATGGTGGTGATTTCCTGTCTCGATCACGCGCCGATCCACAGCGCCAAAGACGCCAATGGCGAAACGCTGTTCGCCTTTCGCGCCAGCTGCTCCTACCGCCTGCGGCTGGAGGCCTGGTTCAAGCGCGAAGGCGCGCGGCCGGGGCAAATTATGGAGATCCAGTCCTATCACGCCATGCTGGCCTGCGTCGCCAGCGGCGCCGGGCTGGCGATGATCCCGCATTCGGTGCTGAGCCTGCTGCCGGGCCATGAGCGGGTCCGGGTTCACCCCCTGCCGCCGGACGTGGCCGACACCGCCACCTGGCTGCTGTGGCGCCGCGACGCGTTCGGGCCGAACGTGCGCGCGCTGAAAGAGTTGATTATTGAACAGACGGAAACCGCCGCTGTTGATGAAAGCACCCCCAACGATTTATCAGACGTTGTCGATATCGCCTGATTTAAAAAGAAAACCACTGAGGAGACTATGATGGAGATGATCAAAACCCGCGCCGCCGTTGCCTGGGGCCCGAACCAGCCGCTGAAGATCGAAGAAGTCGAGCTGATGCCACCGCAAAAAGGCGAAGTGCTGGTGCGGATCGTCGCCACCGGCGTTTGTCACACCGATGCCTACACCCTGTCCGGCAAAGATCCGGAAGGCGTGTTCCCGGCGATCCTCGGCCACGAGGGCGGCGGCGTGGTGGAAGCGGTCGGTGAAGGCGTCACCAGCGTGGCGGTCGGCGATCACGTGATCCCGCTCTACACCCCGGAGTGCGGCGAGTGCAAATTCTGTAAATCCGGCAAGACCAACCTGTGCCAAGCGATCCGCGCCACCCAGGGCAAAGGGCTGATGCCGGACGGCACCACGCGCTTCTTCAAGGACGGCAAGCCGATCTTCCACTACATGGGCACGTCCACCTTCTCCGAGTACACCGTGGTGCCGGAAATCTCACTGGCGAAAATCAACAAGGAAGCGCCGCTGGAAGAAGTGTGCCTGCTGGGCTGCGGCGTGACCACCGGCATGGGCGCGGTGATGAACACCGCCAAAGTGCAACCGGGCGACACCGTGGCGATCTTTGGCCTGGGCGGCATCGGCCTGTCGGCGATCATCGGCGCGCAGATGGCCGGCGCGGGCCGCATCATCGGCATCGACATCAACACCAGCAAGTTCGATCTGGCCCGCAAGCTGGGCGCCACCGATCTGATCAACCCGAAAGACTATGACAAGCCGATTCAGGAAGTGATCGTCGAGCTGACCGACGGCGGCGTCGATTTCTCCTTCGAGTGCATCGGCAACGTCAACGTGATGCGTTCCGCGCTGGAGTGCTGCCACAAGGGCTGGGGCGAATCGGTGATCATCGGCGTCGCAGGCGCCGGCGAAGAGATCTCGACCCGTCCGTTCCAACTGGTCACCGGCCGCGTCTGGCGCGGTTCGGCGTTCGGCGGCGTCAAGGGCCGTTCGCAGCTGCCGGGCATCGTCGAGCGCTATCTGGACGGCGAATTCGCGCTGAACGACTTTATCACCCACACCATGGGGCTGGAGCAGATCAACGAAGCGTTCGATTTGATGCACGAAGGCAAATCGATCCGTTCCGTCATCCACTTCGACCAATAAGCCAGGAGGCAGAGATGACGTTGTCATTGGAACTTCTCGAAGAGCACCGCATGTTCGGCGGCTGGCAGCAGCGCTATCGCCACGCGGCGCAGAGCCTGAATTGCAACATGACATTCAGCATCTACCTGCCGCCGCCGCGCGATGACAACCCGCCGCCGGTGCTGTACTGGCTGTCGGGGCTGACCTGCAACGACGAGAACTTCACGTTGAAAGCCGGCGCGCAGCGCATCGCCGCCGAGCTGGGTCTGGTGCTGGTGATGCCGGACACCAGCCCACGCGGCGACGAAGTGCCGAACGACGAAGGCTACGATCTGGGCCAGGGCGCCGGGTTCTACCTGAATGCCACCCAGGCGCCGTGGGATCGCCACTTCCGCATGTACGACTACATCAGCGCCGAACTGCCGGCGCTGATCGAACAGCACTTCAGCGTCAGCGATCGTCAGTCGATCTTCGGCCACTCGATGGGCGGCCACGGCGCGCTGATGATGGCGTTTCGCAATCCGCAGCGCTTCCGCTCGGTATCGGCGTTCGCGCCGATCGTGAACCCGTGCCAGGTGCCGTGGGGCCGCAAGGCGTTCACCGCCTATCTGGGCAGCGACGAAAGCCAGTGGCTGCAGTACGACAGTTGCCATCTGCTGGCCAGCGGCGCGGAAAAAATGCCGGTCCTTATCGACCAGGGCGACGACGACCAGTTCCTGGCCGACCAGCTGCAGCCGGCGCGGTTGGCGGAGCTGGCGCGCCAGCGCGACTGGCCGCTGACGCTGCGCATTCAGCCGGGGTACGATCACAGCTACTTCACCATCGCCACCTTCGTGGAGGATCACCTGCGCTTCCACGCCGAGCACCTGTTCCGCTGATAAAAAAATCCGGGCGGTTAAACCGCCCGGATTTCTTCAAAAGCCATCAATCAGAAAATCGATGGCAGCTTTAATTTGATTCCTATGCTCATTGGCATTACCAACGGCCTTCCCGATCTGTGAAATACGTACGGCAGCCATCTCATGTGTCATACCCATTCCTCATCCCTGTAATATACACCGGTAAAATCTTCATCAAAAAACTCTAAAACAGGGGTATGCCAATTCAGCGATACCCTCACCCCTTCAGTTTCGGATCCAACGCGTCGCGCAATCCGTCGCCCAACAGGTTGAAGGCCAGCACGGTGATGAATATCGCCAGGCTGGGGAAGATCGCCACGTGCGGCGCGATCACCATATCGGCGCGCGCCTCGTTGAGCATCGCCCCCCACTCCGGCGTCGGCGGCTGGGCACCCAGGCCCAGAAACGACAGGCTGGCGGCGGTGATGATCGAGGTGCCGATGCGCAGGGTGAAATAGACCACGATCGAAGACAAGGTGCCCGGCAGGATGTGCCGCAGGATGATGGTCCAGTCCGAGGCGCCGATGCTGCGCGCCGATTCGATATAGGTCAGGCGCTTCAGCACCAGCGTATTGCCGCGCACCAGGCGGGCGAAGGCCGGAATGCTGAAGATCGCCACCGCAACGATCACGTTGGCCATGCCGCTGCCCATGATCGCCACCACGCCGATCGCCAGCAGAATACCGGGAAACGCAAACAGCACGTCGCAGACGCGCATCGTGAGGCGATCCCACCAGCCCTCATAGTAACCGGCCAGCAGCCCCAGCAGGGTGCCGATCGCCCCGCCCGCCAGCACCGAGAACACCCCGGCCGCCAGCGAAATGCGCGTGCCCATCAGGATGCGGCTGAAGATATCGCGCCCGAGGGAGTCGACGCCCAGCCAGTGCATCAGCGAAGGCCCTTCGTTCAGCCGGTCGTAATCGAAATAGTTTTCCGCATCGAACGGTGCCAGATAAGGCGCCAGCAGCGCCGCCGCAATCAGCAGCAGCACCAGCAGGCCGGCGACCAGCGCCGCCCGCTGGCGACGAAAACGCCGCCAAAACTCGCTCCACGGCGTGCGTACCGCGTTGGGGTCGATAAGCGGCATCGCCTTCAGTGCGGCGTTGCGCCGCCAATGCTTAATCATGCCGCGTCCTCATTGATAACGAATCGCCGGGTTAATCGCCGCGTACAGCATATCCACCAGCAGGTTGATCAGGATGAACTCCAGCGAGAACAGCAGCACCTCAGCCTGGATCACCGGGTAATCGCGCATCTCCACCGAGTCCACCAGCAACCGCCCCAACCCCGGCCAGTTGAACACCTTCTCCACCACGATCGAACCGCCGAGCAGGAAGCCGAACTGCAGCCCCATCATGGTCACCACCGGGATCATCGCGTTGCGCAGGCCGTGTTTCATCACCACCACGCTTTCCCGCACGCCCTTGGCGCGCGCGGTGCGCATGTAGTCCTCCTGCAGCACCTCGACGAACGAAGCGCGGGTGAAGCGCGCCATCACCGCCGCCACCGCCGCCCCCAGGGTGATCGAAGGCAGAATGTAGTGCCGCCAGCTGTCGGCGCCCACCGTCGGCAGCCACCCCAGCTCGACCGAGAACACCTGCATCAGCAGCATGCCGAGCGCAAAGGCCGGGAACGAGATCCCCGACACCGCCAGCGTCATGCCGAGGCGATCCGGCCAGCGGTTGCGCCACACCGCCGACACCACGCCGATCGCCAGGCCGAACGCCACCGCCCACAGCATGCTGGTGACGGTCAGCCAGAAGGTCGGCATAAAGCGCGAGGCGATCTCTTCGCTCACCGGGCGTTTGGACACCATTGAGATGCCGAAGTCGCCCCGCAGCGCATTGACGAAGAAGTGCGCGAACTGCTGCGGCAGCGGCTTATCCAGCCCCAAATCCTTGCGCACCAGCTGCACCACCGCCTCGTCGGCCTCCGGCCCCGCCGCCAGCCGCGCCGGATCGCCCGGCAGCAGGTGAACGAACAGGAACACCAGCACCGCCACGATCAGCAGCGTCGGGATCAGGCCCAGCAGTCGTTTCAGAAAATAATTGAGCATCTCATTCCTTCCCCCGCCCGCCGCCGTTGGCCACGGGCGGGGATGGGCGCCTTATTTCAGATCGGCGTTATCAAAGTTGAACGAGGTATCCGGCATCACGTAGAAGCCGCTCAGCTGCTTGCTGTTGGCCGACAACAGACGTTCGGTCGCCAGGAAGATCCAGGGCGCGTCGGCCCAGATGCGATCCTGCGCGTCCTGATACAGTTTCTGCTTCTCGGCGCGATCGGTGGTCGCCAGCGCGTCGGTCAGATCCTTGTCCACCTGCGGATTGCTGTAGAACGCGGTGTTAAACTGCTTCGGCGGCGCCGCCTGGGTAGAGAACAGCGGCGACAGCGCCCAGTCCGCTTCCCCGGTCGAGGCCGACCAGCCGGTGTAGAACAGCCGCACCCCGGTGTCCTTCACCCCGACGCTCTCCACCTGCGCCGCACGCTGCCCGGCATCCATCGCCGTCACCGTCACTTTCACCCCCACCTGCGCCAGCTGCTGCTGGGTGAACTGCAGCACCTTCTGCGCGGTGCTGTGGTTGTGGGAAGACCATAGCGTGGTGGTGAAGCCGTTCGGGTAGCCGGCCTCTTTCAGCAGCTCGCGCGCCTTGGCCGGATCGTACGGCCACGGCTTATAGCGGGCGGCGAAGTCAATGGCCGGCGGCACCGGCCCTTCCGCCGGCACCGCGTAACCGGCGAACGCCACCTTGATCAGCGCGTCCTTGTTGATGGCGTAGTTCAGCGCCTGGCGCACCTTCGGGTTGTCGAACGGCTTTTGGGTGACGTTCATGCTGATGTAACGCTGCAGGATCGACGGGGCGGCCACCACGTCCAGCTTGGCGTTGCCCTCCAGCACCTTGGCCTGCTCGTAGGGAATCGGGAAGGCGAAGGTCGCCTCGCCGGTCTGCAGCATCGCCGCGCGGGTGTTGTTATCCACCACCGGGCGCCAGGTGATGCTGTCGAGCTTCGGCAGCCCCGGCTGCCAGTAGCCGTCGAACTTCTTCACCTTGACGAAATCGGTCTGATTCCAGGTCACGAACTGATACGGCCCGGTACCGACCGGGTGGAAACCGATCTCTTTGCCGTATTGCTTCAGCGCCGCCGGCGAGATGATCGCCGCCGCCGGGTGCGCCAGGTTGTTGACGAACGCCGAGAACGGCGCTTTCAGCACGATCTTCACCGTATCGGCGTCCACCGCCTCGGTTTTGTCGATCATCTTGAACAGGTTGTAGCGCTTGAGGTGGCTGTCCGGGTTGCTGGCGCGATCGAGGTTTACCTTCACCGCCTCAGCGTTGAACGCGGTGCCGTCGTGGAATTTAATCCCCTGGCGCAGTTTGACCGTGTAGGTCAGGCCGTCTTTGCTGACCTCGTAGCTGTCCGCCAGCACGTTCACCAGCTTCATGTCCTTGTCGAAGCCGAACAGCCCCTGATAGAACGACTTGGCCACCGCCTGCGACAGCGTGTCGTTGGCGTCGTAAGGATCGAGGGTGGTGAAATTGGAGGCCACGGCGATCACCGCGTCCTTCGCCGCCCAGACCGGGCCGGTTCCCGCCGCCAGCAGTACGGCGGCCAACAGCGCATTGCGTTTGAATGTGTGCTTCATGTCGCTTGTCTCTCCTGAGGTCTTTAAAAAGCACCGGCGATCGGGTGGCGGGCGACAAAGTGCCCGGCGCCAACCTGCACCAGCGGTGCGGTAACGGGTTCATCGCCCAGCGCGCGCACTGGGCTCGGGATCTCATCGGCCGGCAGCGGCTGCCGTTTGTGGGCATGAGCGGGATCGGCCACCGGCACCGCCGCCATCAGCTTGCGGGTGTAGGGGTGTTGCGGATTGTCGAACACCGCCTGCCGTGGGCCGATCTCGACGATCTGCCCGAGGTACATCACCGCCACCCGGTGGCTGATGCGCTCCACCACCGCCATGTCGTGTGAAATAAACAGAAAAGCGATGCCGAACTCGCGCTGCAGATCGAGCAACAGATTGACGATCTGCGCCTGAATCGACACGTCCAGCGCCGAGACCGCCTCGTCGGCGATCACCACTTTCGGGTTCAGCGCCAGCGCACGCGCGATGCAGATACGCTGGCGCTGGCCGCCGGAAAATTCGTGCGGGTAGCGGCGCGCATGCTCCGGCAGCAGGCCGACGCGCTCCAGCAGCCAGGCCACCCGTTGCTCCGCCTCCCGGCCGCGCATCACGTTGTGCACCAGCAGCGGCTCCATGATGGAAAAACCGACCGTCAGGCGCGGATCGAGCGAGGCGTAAGGATCTTGAAAGATGAACTGAATATCGCGCCGCAGGTGCTGCAGCGCCGGCCCCTTCAATTGGTCTATCCGCCGCCCGGCGAAGGTGATAGTGCCGCTCTGGCTGTCCACCAGCTTCAGCAGAGAGCGCCCGGTGGTGGACTTGCCGCAGCCGGACTCGCCCACCAGCCCCAGCGTCTCGCCGGGGTAAAGATCGAAACTGACGTTTTCCACCGCGTGCACCCGGCGAGTGACCCGATTGAACAGTCCACCGCGCAGATCAAAGCGCGTAACCAGATGCTCCACTCGCAGGATCGGCGTAGCGTCTGGCGGTACGGTATCCTGCGGCGCCGTATCCTCCTCGCTGCCCGGCAGCGGAAACTTCGCCGGCAGCGGCCGATCGGCCATCGCCCCCAGCTTCGGCACCGCCGCCAACAGCGCCCGGGTATAGGCCTGTTGCGGCGCGGCAAACAGCTCGCGCACCCGATTCTGTTCCACCTGTTCGCCGCGGCGCATCACCAGCACCCGATCGGCGATCTCCGCCACCACGCCCATGTCGTGAGTGATGAAGATCACCCCCATCTGCATCTCCTGTTGCAGCACGCGGATCAGCTGCAGGATCTGCGCCTGAATGGTGACGTCGAGGGCGGTGGTGGGTTCATCGGCAATCAGCAGCGCCGGTTTGCAGGAGAGCGCCATGGCGATCATCACCCGCTGGCGCATGCCGCCGGAAAGCTGGTGCGGGTAGCGCCCCAGCACCTCTTTGGCCTCCGGAATACGCACCAGATCGAGCATACGCAGCGCCTCCTGGCGCGCGCTGCGGTGGTCCATGCCCTGATGCAGGCGCAGCGATTCGGCGATCTGCTCACCGACCGGAAATACCGGGTTGAGCGAGGTCATCGGCTCCTGGAAGATCATCGCCATGTCGGCGCCGCGCACCGTGCGCAGCGTGCTCTGCGAGGCGCGCGCCAGATCGAGCAGCGCGCCGTCGCGCCGGCGCAGCGTCATGCCACCGCCGACGATGCGCCCGCCGCCCTGCTCCACCAACCGCATCAGCCCCAGCGAAGTCACCGATTTGCCGGAGCCGGACTCACCGACGATCGCCAGCGTCTCGCCGCGATCGAGATCGAACGACAGGTTACGCACCGCTGCCACGGCGCCGTCCGGTTGAGGAAAGCTGATGCTCAGATCGCGCACCGTCAGCACCCGCTGCGGCGGCAATGACGGCCCGCCGCCAGCGGCGGGTCGAAGTGAAACGTCGGTCATGCACCCTCCCGGTGAACGCTTAGCGGTAAATCCCGACGGACGGTGCATCGCCGACATAGCCAAAACCGCGATACATCCCCTCGCAGTTGAACGGCAGCGCGATATTGCCGTGGCGATCGACGGCGATCATGCCGCCGCTGCCACCGAGCGCCGGCAGCTTCTCCATCACCACCCGATCGCTGGCGGCCTGCAGGCTCAGATCGCCATACTCGATCAGGGCGGAGACGTCATAGGCCGCCACGCCGCGCATGAAGATTTCACCGGTGCCGGTGCTGGAGACCGCCACCGTGGCGTTGTTGGCATAGCAGCCGGCGCCGATGATCGGCGTGTCGCCTACCCGCCCGGCCTGCTTGTTGGTCATGCCGCCGGTGGAGGTGGCGGCGGCGAGGTTGCCCAACGCATCCAGCGCCACCGCGCCGACGGTGCCGAATTTCCGATCGGGATCGAGCGGCTCGCCGGCCTGCGCCGCACCGTCGTGATCGAGCAATACCCGGCCCTGCTCCGCCTGGGCCCGGTGCAGCTGATCGAAACGTTCCTGGGTAAAGAAGAAATCGGGGGTGACCAGTTCCAGGCCGTGGGCCGCGGCAAACTTCTCGGCGCCTTCGGCGGCAAACAGCACGTGTTCGCTGTTTTCCAGCACCGCGCGCGCCGCCAGCACCGGGTTGCGGATGCGGCTGACGCCGGCGACGGCGCCGGCATCGCAGGTGCGGCCGTCCATCACGCAGGCGTCCAGCTCGTGGGTGCCCTGATGAGTGAACACCGATCCTTTACCGGCGTTGAACAGCGGGCACTCTTCGAGCAGCCGCACCGCTTCGGTCACCGCGTCCAGCGCGCTGCCGCCCTGCGCCAATATCGCCTGCCCGGCGGCCACGATCTCGGACAGCGCCTGAATATACTGCCGTTCTTTTTCCGCACTCAGCGCCGCCCGGGTAATTGCGCCCGCGCCGCCATGAATGGCAATCACTGGTTTGCTCATTTGCCTGACACCCTGTGTTAATCCCGCCGTTGCGCAGCGAATAAGCTGAGCGCGGTATCATTATTATTCAGTCTTTTTCGACTCTATTTAACCCGACAGTGGAAGTACAGCATAACGTCCACGCCCCGCTTTTAGCGTAGCGCGCTTAGACCGTTTCGCACCTTGAAATAGCTTATTGGAATAAAAACAGCAGGTTATAAAAAACGGCAAACCGCCGATCCTGCGGCTGAGATTATTGGTAATTTCACGTGCGGAAATAGCGGCATGGCGTAAGGAAATAAACGTTCACGCTGAATAACGCTTATTGCGGCGCCCGGCCTGCTGTTTTTTCCCCGGCCGGGCGCAGATGATCCAACGATTAAAAGCCTGATCCAGGCTGTTGTAAAAAGGCCTCTTCTTCCGGCGTGCTGGTGCGCCCCAATATCGGATTGCGATGCGGGTAGCGGCCGAAACGATCGATGATCGCCTTATGCCGCAGCTCGAACTCCAGCTGGTCGCCGTTGTTGAGCTCGGTATACAGCACCAGCGCCTGCTGGTGGATCAGCGGCGATTCCGAATGCATGAACGGCAGATAGAGGAAGCCACGCTGCTCGCGGCTCAGCCGTTCGCACTCGCCGCTGCGGATCGCCTCCTGCGCCAGGATCAGCGCCATGCCGTCGCAGGCGAACGACTGTGGCGTGCCGCGGAACAGGTTGCGGCTGAACTGATCGAGCACGATCACCTCCGCCAGGCGCCCTTCGATGGTGTCGCGCCAGTGCGCCAGCTCCCCCGCCGCCGCTGCCCGCCAGATTTCGCCGAAACGGCTGTGCAGCAGACGATCGAAATCGTCGTCCTTTTTAAACCACATGATCGGTTCGATCTCGTCGAACCAGAACTCGATAACCTGTTTATGCATCATGATTCTCCTCTGTTTTGCGCAGTTTATACCCGTTCGCCCCGGCGCCGCAGTACGAAAGATGGCAAGCATAACCCGTTCTCCCCCCCGGCGTTCTCTGCCATAATACCCGCACTTTGTCGCTATTTTAGCGCACCCTGATTACGGAGTTCCCTTTATGGATCATTGCCATACTTCCGATCTCATCTCCCTGGAGCAAGCGCTGGAAAAAATGCTCGGGCAGATCGCCCCGCTGCAGCAGACCGAATCCATTGCCCTGACCGCCGCCGCCGGCCGCATCACCGCCGCGCCGGTGGTCTCGCCGCTCGACGTGCCGCCGTTCGCCAACTCGGCGATGGACGGCTATGCACTGCGCCTCGCCGACCTGGCGGCCAATGCGCCGCTGCCGGTCGCCGGTAAGGCCTTCGCCGGTGCGCCGTTCGACGGCCAATGGCCGGCCAACAGCTGCGTGCGCATCATGACCGGCGCGCCGATCCCGGCCGGGGCGGACGCGGTGGTCATGCAGGAACAGGCCGAGGTGAGCGACCAGGGCGTGCGTTTTACCGTGCCGGTTGAAGCCGGCCAGAATATCCGTCTGGCGGGTGAAGACATTCGCCGGGGCGCGAGCGTGTTGCCGGCGGGCGTGAAGCTGGGCGCCGCGCAGCTGCCGCTGCTGGCTTCGCTTGGCGTCGCCGAGGTGCAGGTAATGCGTAAGCTGAAAGTGGCGGTGTTCTCTACCGGCGACGAACTGCAGCCGGTCGGCCAGCCGCTGCAGGCGGGCCAAATCTACGACACCAACCGTTTCGCGGTGCGCCTGATGCTGGAACAGCTGGGCTGCGAGGTGCTCGATCTCGGCATTATCCGCGACGATCGCGATGCGCTGCGCGCCGCTTTCGAACGGGCGGACAGCCAGGCCGACGTGGTCATCAGCAGCGGCGGCGTCTCGGTCGGCGAGGCCGACTACACCAAACAGATGCTCGACGAGCTGGGCCAGGTTAGCTTCTGGAAGCTGGCGATCAAACCCGGCAAACCCTTCGCCTTCGGCAAGCTGGGCCACGCCTGGTTCTGCGGCCTGCCGGGCAACCCGGTTTCCGCCGCCCTGACCTTCTACCAGCTGGTGCAACCGCTGCTGGCGAAGCTGGCCGGCCACAGCGACTGGCGCCTGCCGCCGCGCCTGCGGGCGCGCGCATTGACGCCGCTGAAGAAATCGCCGGGCCGCCTCGATTTCCAGCGCGGCGTGTTCAGCAGCAACGCTGCGGGCGAACTGGAGGTCAGCACCACCGGCCACCAGGGCTCGCACGTCTTCAGCTCCTACAGCCAGGGCAACTGTTTCATCGTGCTGGAGCGCGAACGCGGTTCGGTGGCGGTAGGCGAAACGGTGGAGATCGAGCCGTTCAACGCCCTGCTGAGGAGCTGAGCATGCTGCCGGAATTGACCGACGCCGAAGCGCTGCGCTACAACCGCCAGATCGTGCTGCGCGGCTTTGACTTCGACGGCCAGGAGAAGCTGAAGGCCGCCCGCGTGCTGATCGCCGGGCTGGGCGGGCTGGGCTGCGCCGCCGCGCCTTACCTGGCGGCGGCCGGCGTCGGCCATCTGGTACTGGTGGATTTCGACACCGTCTCGCTCTCCAACCTGCAGCGCCAAATCCTGCACCGCGACGATCGCATCGGCCAGAGCAAAGTCGCCTCCGCCAGGCAGGAACTGAGCGCCATTAATCCGCATATCCGCATCGACGCGATCAACGGCCGTTTGGAAGATGAGGCGATTGCGGCAGAAATCGCTGCCTGCGATCTGGTGCTGGACTGCACCGACAACGTGGCGGCGCGCGACGCCCTGAATCGCCTGTGCCACGCGCAACAGAGGCCGCTGGTTTCCGGCGCGGCGATCCGTATGGAAGGCCAGCTCAGCGTGTTCACCTATCAGCCGGGCGAGCCCTGCTACCGCTGCCTGAGCCGGCTATTCGGCGACAGCGCCCTCACCTGCGTCGAAGCGGGCGTGATGGCCCCGCTGGTCGGCACCATCGGCACCCTGCAGGCGATGGAAGCCATCAAGCTGCTGGCCGACTATGGTCAGCCGCTGCGCGGCAAGCTGTTGATGTTCGATGCGATGAGCATGCAATTCCGCGAGATGAAACTGCCGAAGGATCCGCACTGCGAGGTGTGCGGCGGGGAATGACGGATAAAAAAAGGGCGGGATAATTCCCGCCCTGATGCGTTGCCGCGAGGGTTACACGATGCCCTGGCTGCGCAGATAGTCTTCGTAGTTGCCGGTAAAGTCGATCACCTTGTTCGGGGTGATTTCCAGAATGCGCGTCGCCAGCGAGCTGACGAACTCACGGTCGTGGGAGACGAAGATCAGCGTGCCTTCGTACATCTCCAGCGCCATGTTCAGCGATTCGATGGATTCCATATCCAGGTGGTTGGTCGGTTCGTCCATCACCAGAATATTCGGGCGCTGCATCATCAGCTTGCCGAACAGCATGCGGCCCTTCTCGCCGCCGGACAGCACCTTCACTTTCTTCTTGATGTCGTCCTGGCTGAACAGCAAACGGCCCAGCACGCTGCGCACCGCCTGCTCGTCGTCTTTTTCCTGCTTCCACTGGCTCATCCAGTCGAACACGGTCAGGGTATCGTCGAACTCGTATTCGTGATCCTGCGCGTAGTAACCGATGCGGGCGTTTTCCGACCACTTCACGGTGCCGCTGTCCGGCTGCGCGTCGCCCACCAGCGTTTTCAGCAAGGTGGTTTTACCGATGCCGTTGGCGCCCAGCACCGCAACCTTCTCACCCACTTCCACCATCAGGTTCAGCTTGCTGAACAGCGGGCCGTTGTCGAAGCCCTTGGTAAGCGCTTCCACTTCCAGCGCGTTACGGAACAGCTTCTTGTCCTGATCGAAACGGATGAACGGGTTCTGGCGGCTGGAGGCCTTCACTTCTTCCAGCTGGATCTTGTCGATCTGGCGGGCGCGCGAGGTGGCCTGCTTGGATTTGGAGGCGTTGGCGCTGAAGCGGCTGACGAACGATTGCAGCTCGTTGATCTGCGCCTTCTTCTTGGCGTTGTCGGCCAGCAGACGTTCACGCGCCTGGGTGGCGGCGGTCATGTATTCATCGTAGTTGCCCGGATAAACGCGCAGTTCGCCGTAGTCCAGATCCGCCATGTGGGTGCAGACCATGTTCAGGAAGTGACGGTCGTGCGAGATGATGATCATGGTGCTGTTGCGTTCGTTCAGCACCTGCTCCAGCCAGCGAATGGTATCGATGTCCAGGTTGTTCGTCGGTTCGTCGAGCAGCAGGATTTCCGGATCGGAGAACAGCGCCTGCGCCAGCAACACGCGCAGCTTCCAGCCCGGCGCGATTTCGCTCATCGGGCCGTAGTGCTGTTCCACCGGAATGCCGACGCCAAGCAGCAGTTCGCCGGCGCGCGCTTCGGCGGTGTAACCGTCCATCTCGCCGTAGGCGACTTCCAGATCGGCCACTTTATAGCCGTCTTCTTCGCTCATCTCCGCCATGGCGTAGATGCGGTCGCGCTCTTCCTTCACCGCCCACAGCTCGGTGTGGCCCATGATCACGGTGTCCAGCACGCTGTATTGTTCGAAGGCGAACTGATCCTGACGCAGTTTACCCAGGCGCTCGTTCGGATCGAGGAACACGTTGCCGCCGGTCGGCGCCAAATCGCCGCCGAGGATTTTCATAAAGGTGGACTTGCCGCAGCCGTTGGCGCCGATCAGGCCGTAACGGTTGCCGCCGCCGAATTTGACAGAGATGTTTTCAAACAACGGCTTGCTGCCGAACTGCATGGTGATGTTGTTGGTGCTTAACACAGCGCTCGCTCTTTATACATAGGGAATGTGATTTGGCGCGCATTATGCCACAACGGGGTTCAGAGATCGCGGGAAGTTTTGGTGACATTTTGAGCGGCGCCGACGGATGAATCATACCTGCGTTGGATAATACCGATGAAAGTCACGGGGAGGCTTCGCTCAGCAAACCGTACAATAGCTCGAACAAATTCACAAAACATATTAATTATCGGTATTAATTAAAATAAAAAATGAAATACATTCTCGCCAGATACCGCACCAGGTAAGAATAAATCGCACCTGAATACCTCTTGATAATCATTGATACAGTCAACACACTTCTATTTAATTCTATTTCTTGCCGACTATCGCCACATATTCTGCTATACGCGACATTTTGTGACCCCCTTCTTAAATGCCAGGATTTTTTCGATGATTAATGCGCTACAGCTCACTAAATCGGCACTAAATCACCTCACTGCCACACGTTATAAATTCAAAAAAAACATATAAATACAAAACCTTAAAAAAATCAAACCCGCGTTATCCCGTTAACCGCCCTCATATTGCACAGGGTTGTACATACAAGTATATGTAAAGGAGACGTTGCCATTCTGTTGCCGCTTCGGGCGGCGGTTATCGCCGTCCCGGATAATGCCACCACGGCCAGAAAATAATAACAACACACCGTCCACCTATCGCGAGAGATAACGATGAACACTGCTGAAAAAACCTTGCCCAAAAGCCAAACGGCAGAGAAAGGCGCGGTAAATTACAAAGTCATTGTCGGCGCCAGCCTGGGCAACGGCCTGGAGATTTTCGACTTCACCGTATACAGCTTCTTTGCCGCCATCATCGGCAAACTCTATTTTCCCAGCGACAGCGCCTACGGCTCTTTGTTGATGTCGGTGGCGGTGTTCGGCGTCGGCTTTATCATGCGCCCGCTGGGCAGCATGGTGCTGGGCACCTATGCCGACCGGGTCGGCCGCAAGGCCGCCATGCTGATGACCATCGTGCTGATGGGCGTCGGCACCGCCCTGATTGCCTTCGCGCCAACCCATGCGCAAATCGGCGTTCTGGCGCCGGTGCTGATCGTAGTCGGTCGCCTGATTCAGGGCTTCGCCGCCGGCGGTGAAGTGGGCTCAGCGACCACGCTACTGCTGGAGTCCGCCGGGGCCAATCAGCGCGGCTTTTTCGTCAGTTGGCAGGCGATCAGCCAGGGCGTCAGCGCCCTGCTCGGCGCCTCTTGCGGGCTGGCGCTCACCTATTTTCTGTCGGAAGAGGCGCTGTATGCCTGGGGCTGGCGCGTGCCGTTCATCATCGGCCTGCTGATCATTCCGGTCGGCGTCTATATCCGTAAGCACCTGGAAGAGACCTACAGCGGCGAACAGCCGGATCGTGCGCGGGTACCGCTGAATCCGGTATGGGATCTGGTGAGCAACCATGCTAAAGACCTATTGCTGGGTGTGCTGGTCATCATGTCCGGCACCGTGATGGTTTATGTGGTGCTGCTTTACATGCCGACCTACATGATGCAGACCTACCGCATCGCCGGCCCGACCGCCTATCTGTTCAGCTGCATCGCCTCCGTGGTGCAAATCGTGGCGGTCTATTACGCCGGGCGCTATGTCGATCGGATCCAGAATTACAAAAGGCCGCTGCTGTTCTCGATCTTTGCGGCACTGATCCTGATTTACCCAACCTTCTGGTTCCTCAGCGCCACGCAAACCCTGTGGCTGGCGATCGTCTTCCGCATCCTGCTGATCGGCGCGCTGGGCATCAACATGCTGTCCAGCACCATGCTGATCGTCTCGGCGCTGCCGCGCCACGTGCGCGCCACCGGCACCTCGATGATCTACGCCTTCGGCGTGACGCTGTTCGGCGGCTCGGCGCAGCTGATCGTTACCTGGTTGCTGGATGTCAGCGACAACCCGCTGGCGCCGGCGTGGTACGTGACCGGCATGCTGACCGTCAGCCTGATAGCCACTCTGCTGTTCCGGGAGCGCCACACCGAGTAAGGCCCATGGGTGGCCGGTCAGCGCAGCTGCTTCTCCAGCCACGCGCGCATGTCCGCCACCACCCGCGCCATCTCGCTGGCGCCATTTTCACGCCGCATCACATGGTCCAATCCAGCGTAATTGACATAGGTAATGTTCGTTTTGCCGGCGGCCCGCAATTCGTCGATCATATTGTCGACCGCCCCCGGCGAAACGGCGCGATCCTGGTCGCCCTGCACGATCAGCACCGGCGTCTTGATGCTGCGCAGCGTGGCGAGCTGATCGATGTTCAGCATGCCATGCCACCAGGCATAGCCATGATCGCTGGCGTTCAGGGGGAACGGCGGCGCCGTCATCACCTGCTGCAAAAATGCGTTCAGCCCGGCCATCTCTTCCTTCGGCGCGCCGGCAGCGCTGTGGCGCACGTCGTCGATAAACCAGCGCCCGCCACCGCTGAACGCGAGGGTGGCATCAATCCGGCCCTAGGAGGCCGTCACCAGATTGGCGATCACCGCCCCTTCGCTGCCTCCCAGCACCGCGACCTTTTGATAGCCGTTGCGCGCAATCACCGCCTGCAGCACCTGGGTGACATCGCTCACCCGCCGCTGCGGCGTGTCATGCTGCACAAAAGCGTCCGGGCAATCCTGCCGCGGGACTTCTTCGCGGTACGGCAACCGGTCGTCGATGCCGTATTTCTCCACCGTCAGCAGGTCTGCGGCGGGTAACACCTGCCGCAACGGCGCCAGCAGGCGGATATGCCGCACGCTGTTGCAATCCGATCCTTGCAGGATCACCAACAGCGCCGCCGACGATTGCCCGGGCACCGCGGCGTCCAGATAGTAATGAATTCTCGAACCGTCTTCCCTGGGCAGCGTCAGCGCCGCAGGTTGCGCCATCGCCAGCCCGCTCCACAGCGCCAATGCGCTCAGCATACCCGTCGCCAGTCTCATTACTTGCTCCTCTTCCCTGTTACGTTCGGTTAATTCGCCTTTTCTGGTCTACGCTTCATGCCAACCACTTTTCTGACAGGGAAGCGCTACCATGCCGCACCTCTATAACACCGCGCTGCTGATCGGCGCCGCGCTGAGCGCCATCGCCGCGCTGCTGCATATCTGGGTGATCGCCGCCGGGCCGCGCGGCTACCGGCTATGCGGCGCCGGCGATCGCTTCATTAAGGCGGCGGAAGCGGGTAAAAAGTTCCCGGCCGTCGTCACCGCCGGTATCGCGCTGGTGCTGTTTATTTGGTCGCTGTATGCGCTTTCCGGCGCGGGCCTGATCGCGCCGCTGCCGCTGCTGCGGCCCGCGCTGTTTATCATTACCTTCATCTACCTGCTGCGCGGCGTCGCCGGCCCCTTCGCCCTGCGCGATACCGGCCGCAGCCAGCGCTTTATCGTCGTCAGCTCGCTGATTTGCCTCGGCTTCGGGCTGGTGCATCTGCTGGGGATGACGCAGCGCTGGGGGGCGTTGGCGTAACGCCCTGTTCCTGCAAGACGGCAATAAACGCCTGCGCGGCGGCGCTGCGGTAAGCGCCTTTGCGCTGCAGCCACACCGCCTGCCGCACCGGCATGGCGTTGGCCAATGCCACTTTTTTCAACTGCCGGTTCTCGCGCGCAATGGCGGCCGGCAGCAGCGTGGCGAGCTGCCCGCGCCACCCATCCCGACGTGACCGCCACCCCGGCGATCGCCCGTTTTTAAGCCAACAAAAGGAGCTAACATGACACACTCTCTGCATAACGCCGCCCCGCGCGAAGCGCTCACCGACACCATTATGGTCGCCAAGATCCGCCATAACCTGACTTTCGACGCGCTGGCCGAGGGCACCGGTCTCAGCCTGGCGTTCGTCACCGCCGCGCTGCTGGGGCAGCATGCGCTGCCGGAACCGGCGGCGCGCACGGTAGCGGCCAAGCTGGGGCTGGACGAAGAGGCGGTGCTGCTGCTGCAAACCATCCCGCTGCGCGGCAGCATTCCCGGCGGCGTGCCGACCGATCCGACCATTTATCGCTTCTATGAAATGCTGCAGGTTTACGGCTCCACGCTGAAAGCGCTGGTGCACGAGCAGTTCGGCGACGGCATCATCAGCGCCATCAACTTCAAGCTGGATATCAAAAAGGTCGCCGATCCGGACGGTGGCGAACGCGCGGTGATCACCCTGGACGGCAAATACCTGCCGACCAAGCCTTTCTGATTGGCCTTGCGCCGGCGGCCCGCGCCGCCGGCAAATTGACAGCCAACCGGCCATTGGCTACATTAACTGCGCTGAAACGCCGTCCTGGCGTTTTTCACTGCCCGAGGCCTGTATGTTGGAGATTGTAACCACCCGATAGTCGCTTCCTTGCCGTATGGCTAGGGACTCTGACGTATCCGACGCGCGTTTGCGCGGGGATGCGCGTATCTGGGGTTATTACAGGATCTCCCAACATGAACATTTCCAAAGCGGAACAACGCGTGCTGCACGTGTTGGCCAAAGGCGGCTATATCGCCTTCACCCGCAACGACGCCGGTCGCGTCATCCACGTCGAATGCTACACCCGCGAAGGGCTCGGCCTGGCCGACTGCTCGCTGGCCGTCTTCACCAAACTCAAAACCAAACGCCTGATCCTCTCTCGCCAGGGGCGCCCTTATCGCGTCACCTTCGCCGGGCTCAAGGCCGTGCGTGCGCAGCTGGATAACCGTTAATCATCGATACCGGCCGGGCAGGTAGCCCGGTCGGCTCAGCCTTATTTAATCAGGATACAACCATGAACATCACTTTACGCCACGAAACGCCGGCCGACATCGCCGCCATCACCACCCTGACCGCCGCCGCGTTCCTGCATGCCGAACACAGCAGCCACACCGAGCAGTTTATCGTCAACGCGCTGCGTGCGGCAGGCGCTCTCACCCTGTCGCTGGTCGCTGAGCACAATGGCACACCGATCGGGCACGCGTCCGTCTCGCCGGTCATACTCAGCAACGGCACCGCCGGTTGGTACGGGCTGGCGCCGGTGTCGGTGCTGCCGGCCAGTCAGAACCGGGGGATCGGCAGCCGGCTGATCCGCCAGCTATTGGCCGAGCTGCAGGAACGGCACGCCGCAGGCTGCGTGGTGCTGGGCGATCCGAACTATTACGGCCGTTTCGGCTTCCAGGCGCAGACCGCGCTGACCCTGCCGGGCGTGCCGCAAGACTACTTCCGCGCCATCGCCTTCCAGGGCGCGCTGCCGTGTGCGGAAGTCGCCTTCCACAACGCGTTTAACGCCGAATCCTAACCCTGTTGCCGGCGCCGTCATGGCGCCGGTTTTCAGTTCTGTTCGCCATAACGCAAAACGGTCATCCCTTCCTCTTCCGCCGGGGGAACAAAGTACTGTGCCAGGCGCTCAAACTCCGCTTCGTTCAGTGTAAACGGGTGCTCGCCGCGCGCGTTTCTCAGCGTTATCCGGCTCAGGCACTGCGCATGGCTGACGTCGAGAAAATGCAGGCAGTGCGCGACGCCGGCCTCCTCCGCCAACGCTTTGGCCCAGCGCCGCCTGTCCGGCGTATTCATCGGGAAATCGAGCGCCACGGACCAGCCGCCGCGCAGCAGCTGAACGAGGTGCCCGCCCAGCGCCCGCCGTAACCGTTCGGAACAGCGCGCATAGTCTTGCAGGCTGGCCATCTCCTGTTCATACAGCGTCGCCAGCCACGCATCTTCGACCAGCAACAGCGTTTGCGGTTGCTGCGCCAAACGCTGCGCCAACGTCGATTTGCCTGCGCCGGCCTTGCCGCACATCAGGTGTAAAACTGCAGGGTAGGTTTTCATGCCGTTCTCCGGTCGTTGCCGGAAGGGGATAAAAAAACCCGCCTTGCCGGCGGGTTTTTTATTGGCGACACACGCGCTATCCCACCACACGAAGCATGGTGATAATAATTTGCGCGAATGGGCGATAGGATCTTTTCATAACTAAGGAATATGACAACCGTGCGCCGTTGTCAATTCGCCGTCATCAATCCCTGTTCTCGCACAAACTCGGTGAATAAACTCACTTTCTGCTGCACATGCCGGCGCGTCGGGTAAACCGCGAAGACCTGATGCGCTTAGGCAATCTGTTCAGGGAACAGCCGCACCAGCCTACCGGCGGCGATTTCGGGATCCGCTACGAACGACGGCAGCGAACCGATGCCCAGTCCCGCCACCAGCATGTCCCGCAGCATCAGGCTGTTGTTGGCGATCAATCGGGGAGTGAACGTCACGCTCAGGCTCTCCTCGCCGGCGGTGAACTGCCACTGCCCCGGCCTTTCCGCCAGGGAATAGGCCAGACAGCTGTGACGCGGCAAGTCATTCGGCGTTTGCGGCACGCCGTGCTGCGCCAAATAGCCGGGTGCGGCGCAAATTCGCTGGTGCACTTCACCCAGTGCCCGGGCGCTGAGGGAAGAATCCGGCAGCCGTCGGCGAATGCGCAAGGAAATATCGAAACCGGCCGCCACCACGTCCAATACCCTGTCGTCCAGCGTCAGTTCCACCTGCAGCTGCGGGTAGCGTTGCATAAACGGCGGCAGCAGCGGCGACAGCACCGTGAGGCCGAACGAGAGCGGTGCATTGACCCGCAGCGTGCCGGAGACCTGCTGCGCGCTGGCGGCAACCGTCTGCTCCAGCGCGTCGAACTCGCCGAGCAACCGGCAGGCTTCCTGGTAATAGAGCTGCCCGGCTTCGGTCAGGCTCATGCTGCGGGTGGTGCGCACCAGCAACAATGTCCCCAACCGGTTCTCCAACTGCTTAATCTGCTTGCTCAACGCCGCCGGCGTGATCGCCAAATCCTCCGCCGCCTTATAAAAACTGTTGCGCTCAACCACGCGGCGAAAGGCGCGCATCGTCAGTAGCACGTCCACATTATGTCCTATTGGTTAATTATAAATTCAATAAAACACAGATTATTAACCGCAACAACCTCAGTAGACTTTATTCAACCGCTTCCCTGAATGGGAAGTGAATTTAATTCACTGATAATCATGGAGTTAATAATGAAAAAGACCCTGTTCGCCCTGATGCTCGGCCTGAGCGCCGCCGCAGCCCCCGTCGCCGCGTTGGCGCAATCCCCCGCCGCCGACAGCCGCCAGGCGGGTTATGTGCAGCCGCTGACCGCCGAGAACAGTCTGCTGCTGCTGGTCGATCTGCAGGACATGTTCGGCATGACCATTTCCTCTATCGACCAAACCAATCTGGTGAATAACGCCGCCGGTATCGCCAAGGCCGCCAAGGTGTTTAACGTGCCGACCATTCTGGCCTCGGCCAACGCCAAAAGCTTCGCCGGGCCGGTATTCCAGCAGGTGACGCAGGCACGCCCGGACCTGCAGGTGTACGATCGCACCGCCATCAACGTCTGGCAGGATCGGCGCGTGGTGGATCTGATCAAACAATCCGGCCGCAAGAAAATCATCATCGGCGGGCTGTGGACCGCCAGCTGCGTGATGCTGCCGGCGCTGTCCGCCCTGGGCGAGGGATATGAGGTTTATATTCTGTCGGACGTCACCGGCGACATTACGCCAGACAGCCAAAACAACGCCATGCAGCGCCTGATACAGGCGGGCGCCACGCCCATCAACTGGGTGGCGTTGATGCTGGAATGGCAGCAGGACTGGAGCCGCAAAGCCACGGCGGGAGGCGTATTGCAGATCGCCCGCGACCACGGCGCTGCCTGGGGGATGGGCGCCAGCTACGCCGGGGCGATGAAGGTGGGCAGCGAAGCGAAATAACGGGCGAAGAAAGCCCGCCGGCGGCGGGCTTTCTTCAGGTGCGGTGATAGCCACGGCTATCCTGCGGCGCCTGGTCGCGTCTCTCCAGCCCGTAGTCCCGCACCACCTCCGCCACCCGCAGCCGATACTGCGCCAGCACCTCGCCACGGCCGCGCGCCTGCGCCGCCCGGTGCTGCTCGAGATTGCGCCACTGCTGCACCGCCGCCTCGTCGCGCCAGAAGGAGAGCGACAGCAGGCGCGCAGGATCGGCCAGGCTTTGAAAACGCTCGATGGAAATGAATCCGTCGATCTGCGCCAGCAGCGGCTTCAGCTCCACCGCCAGCGCCAGATAGGTATCACGCTGCCCGTCGGCGGCCTGCAGTTCAAAAATCACGGCGATCATTATCGTTTCCTCTCAACGGTAAAACTCAGGTACGCGCGCATTGTAGGAATGGCGCCACCGCACCGATTCCAACGCCCGCTCATCAATATTCAGCGAACACAGATGCGCCACGCCGCAGCGCGCGATAATCCTCGCCCAGCGTTCGCCCGGGCAGCGGTGTGCCCCTGCGCCGAAGGCCAGTTCGCCGTCGGCGCCGAGCAACAGCAAGACGGTCTGCCCCACGCGCAGCGTACAACCGGCAAGCTGCGTCTCGCGTAAGACGAAACGGCGCGTGTTTTGGATAGGTGGCGTCAGCGCCCGCACCCGATCCAGCGCGGTGTCCACTTCGCCGTTCTGCCGTGCCAGCAAATACGCCTGCCCGAGCCAGCCCGCCGTCGCCTCACAGGCCTGAAACAGCAGGCCGAGTGCATTGGCCGACACAAGCCGGGCGTCGCCGATCTCCCGCACCAGGGCCTGGCGCAGCACGCCATTCCCCGTCCCCAGCCGGGCACAGAGCCGCTGCGCCGCCGCAATGCCGCGTGCCAGCTGCTGCTGCGTGCCGCCGGGCGCGATACAGCGGACAAAATCCAGGCTGTCGTCGATAAGATGTTGCCACTGCGCTTCGGGCACGCCCAACAGTGCGCCGAGGGTGCAGACCGGCAACCCGTAGTTAAAGCGGGTGATCGCCGCCGCCTCGGGGGCCTTTGGCGCTAACCGCGCCGCACAGTGTGCCGCGGTTTGCTGAATCAGAGTATCGTCGCAGGAAGCTAACGCCCGCTGCAGCGCCGCCTTAAGCGTGCGATGCTCCTCGCCGTCGCGCATTCGCGCCAGCCCGGCGAACAGCGGCGCCATCGGCGTCTCCAGCAAGGCCGTCGGCACCGGCTCATCGGCCGGCCGCACGCCGAGATCGGCATTGAGCAGCGCTTCCCTCACCCACTGCGGCGTAGCGGCCACCCAACATTGCCCTGCGCTATGCCAGCTCAGGGGCGGCAAGGCGCGATAGTGCGTCTGCGGCTCGGCGGCGAGCGCGGCGGCATAAGGACATACGGACATGGTTTTCTCCCTCGGTACCAGATGGCGATAACCACAGGCTAGCGCTGGACGCGCAGTCATACTTCGCCTAACCTCGAAGTATGCATAACATCGACATAGAAGATCGTTTAGCGGCGCTGAGCGCCGCCATCGCCGACCGCACCCGGGCACGCATGCTGTGCCTGTTGATGGATGGGCGCGCCTACACCGCCACCGAGCTCAGCGTGGCGGTCGAGGTCGCCCCGTCCACCGCCAGCGCACATCTGGCGAAACTGCTGGAGCAGCGGCTTATCGCCTGCGTCAAACAGGGGCGCTACCGCTATTTTCGGCTGGCCGGTCAGCCGGTAGCCGAAGCGCTGGAAGGCCTGATGGCGCTGGCGGGCGTACCGCGCCCGTCGGTGAAAAGCAGCACGCCCACCACGCTGCAATATGCCCGTACCTGCTACGACCACATGGCGGGCGAGGTGGCGGTGAAGCTGCACGATCGGCTGCATGCGCTGAACTGGCTGAGCGGTGAGGAAGACTACCGGTTAAGCGACGTCGGTCAGGCCGCGCTGGCGCGGCTGGGCGTCGATTGCTCCCCCGCCCCCACCCGCCGCCGCTTCGCCTGCGGCTGCCTGGACTGGAGCGAACGCCGCTCTCACCTCGGCGGCGCACTGGGCGCCGCGCTGTTGGCCGCCTTTATTCAACGCGGCTGGATCGTCCGCCGGCTCGACAGCCGCGAGCTGCAGCTGACCCCCGCCGGTAAAAAAGCGCTGGCCGCACATTTTGAGCTCACGGTGTAACCCGGCGGCGGGGTAGTTTTACTGCAATACTCAAGGGGTACGCTTAAGCGACCCCGCCAACCCGAGGAGTTTCCATGCTCGATTCCACCCAATTCCCGATCGTCAAACGCTGGCCGGCTCAGCACCCGGAACGGCTGCAGCTCTATTCCCTGCCGACGCCGAACGGCGTCAAAGTATCCATCATGTTGGAAGAGATCGGCCTGCCTTATGAAGCGCACCTGATCGACATCGGCAACAACGAAACCTGGACGCCGGAATTTCTGGCGCTGAACCCGAACGGCAAGATCCCGGCGATCATCGATCCCGATGGCCCCGGCGGCCGGCCGCTGCCGCTGTTCGAATCCGGCGCCATTCTGCTCTACCTGGCGGAAAAGAGCGGCCGTTTCCTGCCGCAGGATCCGGCGCAGCGTTATGAAACCATTCAGTGGGTGTTCTTCCAGATGGCCGCCGTCGGCCCGATGTTCGGCCAGCTCGGTTTCTTCCACAAATTCGCCGGGCGCGAGTATGAAGACAAACGGCCGCTGGAGCGCTACAAGAACGAATCGAAACGCCTGCTTGGCGTACTGGAAACGCGCCTTGAAGGCCGCGACTGGATCATGGGCACGGACTACACCATCGCCGATATCTCGCTGCTGGGCTGGGTGCGTAACCTGATCGGCTTTTATGAGGCGCGCGAGCTGGTGGAGTTCGACAGTTTCCCGCGCGTCGCGCAGTGGCTGGAGCGCGGTCTGGCGCGGCCGGCGGTGCAGCGTGGGCTGGCTATTCCGGCGCGCGCGGCCTGACGCCAAACGGGGTGGCCGCCGGGCCATCCCGTCTTTCGCTGTCATAAAATTGTCATCCCTCTGTTCTACTCTCCTTACGTAACAATTTGATGTTATTTACATTGTTGTATTACGACAAGGAGCTTACCCCATGCAACCTGCTGTATCCCTGATCGCCGGCGCCGTGCTGTCCGCCCTGCTCTGTTCCTCCGCCATCGCGGCGGAAACCTCGGCCAATGCCGATGGCCTGACCGAGCGCGCCGCGCGCGGCACCCTCACCGAGCCGGGCGGCGCCCGTCGTCTGGCCGGCGATCAGACCGCCGCGCTGAAGGCGTCGCTGTCGGACAAAACGGTGAAAAACGTGATCCTGCTGATCGGCGACGGCATGGGGGATTCCGAGATCACCGCCGCGCGTAACTACGCCGAAGGCGCAGGCGGTTACTTCAAGGGCATCGACGCTCTGCCGCTGACCGGGCAATACACCCACTACTCGCTGGACAAGAAAACCCACAAACCGGATTACGTAACCGACTCCGCCGCCTCCGCCACCGCCTGGGCCACCGGGGTGAAAACCTATAACGGCGCGCTCGGCGTGGACGTGAACGGCAAAGACCAGCCAACGCTGCTGGAGATCGCCAAAGCGGCCGGCAAGGCCACCGGCAACGTCTCCACCGCCGAACTGCAGGACGCCACGCCGGCGGCGCTGGTGTCACACGTCACCTCGCGCAAATGCTACGGCCCGGAGGAAACCAGCGAGAAATGCGCTGCTAACGCGCTGGAAAACGGCGGCCGCGGCTCCATCACCGAGCAGTTGCTGAAAACCCGCGCCGACGTCACGCTGGGCGGCGGCGCGAAGTCCTTCAACCAACTGGCGAAAAGCGGCGAATGGCAAGGAAAATCGCTGAAGGACCAGGCGGCAGCGCAGGGTTACCAGTGGGTGAGCAATGCGGATGAACTGCAGGCCGTTACCTTGGCCAATCAGCAAAAACCACTGCTGGGCCTGTTCGCCGACGGCAACATGCCGGTGCGCTGGCTGGGGCCGAAAGCCAGCTATCACGGCAACCTCGACAAGCCGGCGGTAACCTGCGAAAACAACCCGGCGCGCACCGCGGCCACGCCAACGCTGGCGGCGATGACCGAAAAAGCGATCGCGCTGCTGAAAGACAACCCGAACGGTTTCTTCCTGCAGGTAGAGGGCGCGTCGATCGATAAGCAGGATCACGCCGCCAACCCGTGCGGGCAGATTGGTGAAACCGTCGATCTGGACGAAGCGGTACAAAAAGCGCTGGCCTTCGCCCGCGCCGACGGCAACACGCTGGTGATCGTCACCGCCGACCACGCACACTCCAGCCAGATCGTCGCCGCCGACGCCAAAGCGCCGGGCCTGACCCAGACACTGACCACCAAAGACGGCGCGCCGATGACCCTCAGCTACGGCAACTCGGAAGAAGAATCGCAGGGGCACACCGGCACCCAGCTGCGCGTCGCGGCCTATGGCCCGCACGCCGCCAATGTGGTGGGGTTGACCGATCAGACCGATCTGTTCTTCACCATGCGCGATGCGATGGGCATCAAGTAACCGCCTTGTGAATCCTGGCCGCCCGCAACGGCGGCCATTTATTATTGGTTACCGATGCGTATTTGCAATTTAACCGCAATTATTGTGTGATAACGAAATAACGTTTAATTGCGCGACAATTAACCCCTGAAAATAACGCGGTTATACGGTCTTTCTCCCCTCTCTGTTTATTCCTGCGACAGCAACCGGCCGTTTTTTGCTTATATTCATTTTTTTTAGTTACAAAAGTAGTTTTTAACATTCTCGCAAACAATAATACCCCGCCAGTAACGTGAACCGATCAAATTGCATCCGGACGGCCTGCAATAGTTCACTTTTCGTTAAAAACCCTATTAACAAAAAGGCATTATCGCTGCCTATCGGCTCACGCCGGGCGGTCGGCTTCATTATTTTCCAGGGTAACTCCCGCTAAATTCTTTCACCTGCAATGAGTAGAATTTACACACAAGAGATTTAATTCAATGAGAAAATTACTCGTCCTGATTTTCAGTCTCAGCCTGTTTAGCGTTACGCAGCAGGCAGCGGCTGAAGAGAAGAATAAAACCGTCGACGTGGTGTTGATCGGCGGCGGCATCATGAGCGCGACCTTGGGTACCTATCTGCATGAGCTGGAGCCGACCTGGACCATCGACATGTACGAGCGCATGAACGGCGTGGCGGAAGAGAGCTCCAACGGCTGGAACAACGCCGGTACCGGCCACTCCGCCTTTAGCGAAATGAACTACACGCCGGAAAAAGCCGATGGCACCATCGACATCAGCAAGGCGGTGAAGGTCAACGAGTCTTTCGAAATCTCCCGCCAGTTCTGGTCTTATCAGGTGAAGAACGCTGTCCTGAAAGATCCGAAATCCTTCATTAACAGCGTGCCACACATGAGCTTCGTGTGGGGTGACGACAACGTCAACTTCCTGCGTAAACGCTACGCGGCGCTGCAGCACAGCACCCTGTTCCGCGGCATGGAATACTCCGAAGATCCTGCGCAAATCAAACAGTGGGCGCCGCTGGTGATGAACGGCCGCGATCCGGCGCAGAAAATCGCCGCGACCCGCATGCCGCTGGGTACCGACGTTAACTTCGGCGTGATCACCCACCAGCTGGTTGACGCGCTGAGCACCAGCGACAAGTTCAAGCTGAACCTGAGCCACGAAGTGCGCGACATCAAGCGCAACGCCGACCAGACCTGGAGCGTGACCGTTGCCGATCTGAACCGCGACGGTAAAGAAACCACCGTTAACGCCAAGTTCGTGTTCATCGGCGCCGGCGGCGCGTCCCTGACCCTGTTGCAGAAATCCGGCATCCCAGAAGCCGACGGCTACGGCGGCTTCCCGGTCGGCGGCCAGTTCCTGGTCACCACCAACCCGGCGATCGCCAACCAGCACCTGGCCAAAGTGTATGGCCTGGCCAGCGTAGGTTCGCCGCCGATGTCCGTGCCGCACCTGGATACCCGCATGCTGGACGGCAAGCGCGTGCTGCTGTTCGGGCCGTTCGCCACCTTCTCCAGCAAGTTCCTGAAGAACGGTTCGCTGTTCGATCTGATGCACTCGCTGAGCACCTCGAACCTGATGCCGATGACCCACGTTGGTCTGGATAACTTCGATCTGGTGAAATACCTGGTCGGCCAGCTGATGATGAACGACGACGATCGCTTCGCCGCACTGAAAGAGTACTTCCCGGACGCCAAGCAGGAAGACTGGAAGCTGTGGACCGCAGGCCAGCGCGTACAGATCATCAAGAAAGACGCAGATAAAGGCGGCGTGCTGCAGTTCGGCACCGAAGTCGTCAGCTCTGAAGACGGCAGCATCGCCGCTCTGCTGGGCGCTTCGCCGGGCGCTTCCACCGCTGCGCCAATCATGCTGCACCTGATGGAAACCGTGTTCAAAGACAAAGTGGCGACGCCGGAATGGCAGAGCAATCTGAAAGAGATCATCCCGTCCTACGGCCACAAGCTGAACGGCGATATCGAGATGACCAACAAGATCCGCGGCTACACCAGCAGCGTACTGGGTCTGAACTACATTGAAGTGAAGCCGGAAACTAACTGATTTTCCACTCGTTTCCTGCTGAAAAGGCCGCTTTATGCGGCCTTTCTTTTATCCCCCTGCCGTTCAAAGAGCATTTTTGGCTACCTTTTTACCCCCGGTTTACCCTTGCGTAACGGCGCACTCACGCCTATTATCAAAGCATATTCTTGGATAATTAAGCTAAGTCACTGTGACCTGAATGTCGTTTTTGCGGGAGAACTAAAACCATGGATCGCGTCAATATCATTCACGATTTACTAGACTGGATTGAAACTCATCTGGACCAGCCGCTGCTGCTGGATAACGTCGCCGCCAAATCGGGCTACTCCAAATGGCACCTGCAGCGCATGTTCCGCAGCACCACCGGCCACGCGCTCGGCAGCTATATCCGCGAGCGGCGTCTTTCGCAGGCGGCGCAGGCGCTGCGTTCCAGCCCACGCCCGATCCTGGATATCGCCCTGCAATACCATTTCGACTCTCAGCCTTCGTTCTCACGCGCCTTCAAGAAACAGTTTGGCAAAACCCCGGCAGTCTATCGCCGCACCACCCGCTGGGACGTCGCGGAATGGCCGGCGCAGCCGGTAGAGGCGGAGGCCGAACCGCGCCACGATGCCCCTACGCTGCCTCGTTGGTATGCGGGCAAGCCGCCGGAAGGCGTCTGCACCAGCTGGATGGGGCTGCGTTAATCGGCACGGCATAAGGCACAAAAAAAGGGTCAGTTCGCGAGAACTGACCCTTTTTTTATTGAAGCGACACCGGATTATTTGAAGGTGACGTCGACGTTGGCAGTGGCATTGAACACCCCGGTCTTCGGCGTATTGGTCAACCACTTCAGGTTCGCGATAAAGGTCTCTTTCACTTCGTTCTGCTTATCCTGCAGCACGCCGCCGAAATCCACGTTGGTTTGCAGTGGGATCGGTTTTTTACTGGTGTCGCGCTGCTGCGTCAGGAAGATCGCCACGCCCGGTTGGGTGGTTGGCAGGATCTGCGTGTTGTCTGACGGATCGGCGTTGGTGCTGCTGAAACTGGCCTGCAGAGATTGGCCGGCACATTCGCCGCCGCTCAAGGTAGCCTTGATATCGAACGGCACCTGCTTGGCGATAGTGCCGGTTTTGGCGCTGGAGCTGGTTAGCACGCCGAAATCGACGCTGGCACCGTTGTTAGCCAATACGGTGATCTGCGGGTTGCACTGGATCACGCGGATCTTGTCCAACCCTTTGATATAGGCGTTAAAGTTGCTGTCTTTGGTGGCGTTCAGCCCCAACTCACCATCGATCTGGAACAGCGACGCGCGCGCCAATGGCGGGAAGTTACCCGCCGGCGGTTTCACCCCGGTGGCTTTGATATACACCGAATAGGTGGCAGTCACCGCCTGAGGATCGGCTTTTCTTCTGTTACTACCCGGTTTGGTACCCGGCCCCAAATCAGGGCCCGTCGGCCGGTTGGAGCTTTGCTTCAGGTTAATCGCGTCATAATCACGCCCGTTGATCGATACCCCAATCTCCAGCGACTTATCCAGTGCACCGAACGAGTTCTGCGGGTTCCAATAGATGTAAGCGTTCTCTCCGCGCGGGTAGTTATCCGTATCCCAGCAGGTAAAGGTGGAGGTAAAGTTCTGCGAACGCCAAATCAGGTTGCCTTTGACGAAGTCGCTGGCGGCCAGCACGATCGGGCGGCCGACGTCGATATCCTGCGTTACGCTGCCAACCGGGTTTTTTGAACCCGTCGAGTTGCCGAAGCGGCACTGCATCGCCGCCGCCTGTTGCGCCATCGCCAACCCCGCCAGCCCCACCACCGACAGAAGTGTGTTACGTGCTAATTTGCTCAAGTTCATGGTGTACCTTACAGTTTTTGGCATTGCAGGGTCAGTTCCTGATATCCCATGGCCGCTTGTTTGTCGCCCACATCCGCCGGAATCGGCAGTACGCATTGCTGGTCGGCTTTCGGCCCCCATTTGATCGTCAGTTTCTCACCCGCTTTCACGCCGGAAACATAGGTTGCGCCTTCCAGGCCCACGGTACCGCTGTTGCGGCCGGACTCGTTGAACACGCCGGCGCCGATGGCCGGATAACCGTTGTCACCCAGACGAGCATGAATCAGCAGGCTGACGCCCTTGAAGGTATCGAAGCTCACCTTCACCACCGATTTCTCGGTCGGCACCACTTGTTTACTGGCCACCGGCACATCCAGGCCTGGGCCGAAGTCTTCGGTGCGCAGCGCCACATAGTTGTAGCGGTACGGGTTGGCCGACGGCACCACCGCATAACCGAAGCGATCGATGGTCACGCCCGGCTGGTTTTCCAGACGCACGCCTTTGGCATCTTTCGCTTCCACCAGCAAGATGGTGTTCTGCAACGGCTGAGTCAGGGTCGCGCCGCCGGAGTGCACCAGCAGACCACCGGAGAGGCCCAGTCCTTCCTGGCGGTATTTCGAACTGTAGGCATAGCTACCGTCGATGTTACCGATGCTGCTGCTGTAGCCCAGGTTCAGGTTGCTGCTCTGACCGGAGGACTGCGTATGCCCGGTGGAAACCGAGTAGTTCATGCGACGGTCGTCCAGCATGGTGCCGCTGATGCCGGTCGAGTAGCTGTCGCCGCTCTGTTTGCTGTGCGCCGCGCTGAAGTTGGCGGTGGTCGAGTTGTTGCTCTGGCCCCAATCCAACGGGATCGACATCGTGAAGTTCACGCTGCGATCGGAATAACCGTACTGGCCGCGCGTATCCTGCAGATAAACACCGTAGGAAATGCGCTTGAAGCCGTCGTTGTAACCCAGTTGAATCGTGCGGTCGTTGCCGGACACGCCCCAGTAATTCTGGTGGCTCACGTTGGCGTACAGGCTGGCACCCGCCCACAGCTGCTGGCTGAGCGACAGCTCGACGCGTTCACGCTTGTTGCCGTAACGCGCAGTGTATCGGGTACGTTTCTGGTTGTTGCTCCAGGAAGGCTGGCCCGGCTGCAGATCGTTCGGATCCCAGTAATCATTGGCATAAATGCCGTTGCGCCAGCTGTTGCGCTCCTGGACCGCATCGCTGAGATCATAGTAACCGGAAGTCGCATAGCGATAGCCCGCCAACTGGAAGTTGGTGCCCATCTGGTTAAGCGACTTGGAGTACAGGAAACGGAAGCTCTGCCCCTGCTTGCGATCGCCGTTCGCCAGCTCGGTATCGGAGATAGAACCGTCCACGGAGATGGCCCCCCATGACCCCAGGCTCTTACCGATACCCACGGCAGCGGAACGGTAGTGCTCCGCGATGATGGCGCCGCCGAACGGCGTCAGGCCATAGTTCATGCCGTATGCCGCGGTGCCCTGAATCAGTTTCGGCTGATAGCCGCCGTTACCGTTGTGGTATTTACCGGCGGTCAGCTGGAAGTTCCAAATGCCTTCGCGCAGCATGTTGGCCACGGAAGAGTAGGCGACGCTGAACGTTTTGTGCGAACCGTCGGCCTCGTTCACGGTGACCTGCAGGTCACCGTTATTGGTATGCGGATAGACGTCGTGGATCTCAAAAGGACCCGGCGCGACGTTGGTGCTGTAGATGACGTAACCGTTCTGGCGAATTTCGACGCGGGCGTTGGTCGCCGCCACGCCGCGCACCACCGGCGCATAACCGCGCAGGCTGTCCGGTAGCATGTCGTCAACGCTGGAGAGTTGCACCCCACGGAACTGGAAGCTGTTGAACACGCTGTTGTTGGTGCTCGCCTGGCCCATCACCAAACGGCTGCGCCATGGCACGATATCGGTTTCGGCCCAGGAAGAGACGTTGGTCCAGTTGCTGCTGCTGCCACTCTGCTTATCCCAGGTGGAGTTGTTGCGCAGGCGCCATCTGCCCAGGTTGAGGCCGCTGTTCAGCGCGAGGAACATGTACTCGCTGTCGTCGGCGTCATCTCGGCGATAGCTGTTCTTGTTGTAGTTGAAGTTATAGTTGGCGAACAGCGCGTTGATGCCTTCATCGTACATGCTTGGCGGGATCGCCCCGATCGCGCTCAGATCCATCATGGTCTGCGGCACGGAAATGTTGATCTGCTGCACCGCCGCGTCATAGCTGACGGTGGCGTCTTTAATCAACTCAGACACATCAACACAGCTGCCGGCCTGCAGCGTTTCCGGCAGTTTGATGCCGTAGTTGCGCAGGTCTTCAACTTTCAGGCAGGGTTGAGACGCGGTCTGGCCTTTAACCTGACGAAAAGTAACATCCTTATGATCGACCTGAGTCAGGTTGACATAGATGTCGAATGGGTAAACGCCCGGTTGCAAAGCATCGCCCTGAGCGACCGCTTCCGCGTTGCTCAGGTTTTCATCGCCGTGAATAAACGACATGTTAAACTCTGCCAGCGCCGCTTCACTCCATAACATCGGCGCACTGGCGGCAATGATTGCAATTCGGATCAGCTGTGTCAGCCGCGTCGTTCCGCCTGCTACTTTTCGTTGATTTGCCATTCCCTGTCTCTCTTATTGTACTGGAACGTCCTTGACTTCCGTTCTACCGCCAAAATCGTTGATATAACTGAAAGCAATCTTGTTGCCGACGCTGACGCCCGCCGGGATGTTGATCGATAAGCGATCTTTCGGGCTCACCATGTTGGCGTCCACATCCACGGTCTTGCCCGCGCTGTTTTTCAAATGCAGCGCCCCAAAGGTGATATGCAGCGGGCCATCGTTAATCACTTGCAGACGTGAACCTTCACGCTGCCAACGCAAGTTTTGTACTTGCTCGTCCAGCGTCGTTTTCAACGCCACCGGCCGGTAAAAAAGTTTGATTCGGGTACGCACCGCAACCTGCAGCACGTTTTCCTGCTTCGGCGCCGGTGGAATTTCCTGCACGTTAATCCACAACAGGGTTTCTTTATCCTGAGGTAAGCCATTACCGGAATAGATAAAGCGCAGAACGGCAGTTTTAGCAGCGTCCAATTTCAGAATCGGTGGAACGACAACGACAGGCAGATTTTTCGGCACTTGGTTTCTGTCACCGGTGTCCAGCCAGGTCTGCACCATATAAGCTTCTGAAGCATCGTTATGAATCGGCAGAGAGGCGGATTTGTCATCGCCTTTATAGATCACGCGAGTGGCATCTACCTGGATACCGGCGTAGCTGTTAAAGGCGCCCAGCATCAGCAGAGCAGCAAAGAACTTTTTCATCGGTTTCCTCTACGGGCCATCCTTGGCCGTGTGTGTCCTGAAAGACGATTATTTGTATTCGATAGTGAACGGGCTGGTAGCGTTAGCCAGACCTGCAGTTACGTTGCTATCGAATGAACGGTAACGAGCCTGCAGGTTGAAGGTCGCTTTACCGTCAGCAGCGATGGTGACTTTCGCTACGTCGTCGTTGATGTTGGAACCGTCGCCGATAGCGAATGGCTTGCCGTTGTTATCGGTGATTTCGATACCCACGCCGGTAGCTGCAGCGCCGGTGCCGCCCACGTTGCTTACGGACAGCAGGTCTGGGTTGCCAGCAACGGTGTTACCGTCGAAGCGCAGGCTGTAATCGCCGGCATCACATTTTTCCAGAGAGATCTGGAAAGCTTTAGAAGCGGATTTAGAACCCACGGTTGGGAAAGCAGAAGTTGGGTAAGTACCCAGGTAAACTTCTTTATTCTGAGTATCGCTAGTTACCTGGCAGGTAGACTGTTTGATTTCACCGGTGAATTTAACAGTGCCGTTTGCTGCCATTGCGTTGGAAGCAGTTGCAGACAATACCAGGGCAGCCAAAGGCAATAATACTTTTTTCATTTCCAGCTCCATAGAACAATAAAATAATCGATTCAGTGGCGGGCTTATATATATATTGCCGCCACTGAGCATACACTCAGCGATAGCACTCCCTTGCTGAAAAGGAGCGTTGCCTCGATGAACTCATTGCCGGACGAAATATAGACTAAGCATATTCTTAATGTTAAATCGTTTAAAACATTCATAAGGCCCCTCTTGATAGGAATAAACTATCGGCGGATACCTATCGATCGATGTTGACGATTCATATGAATAGGAATAATCTGTGTTTGGGAAAGCTGCAGAGTTCAAGATTTTGCATTAAGGCCTGAAAATCAGAATATTATCCCAAATATTTACATTTAGTAACAGATTGCGACGTTTGGACTTTGGCACGAATTACGCGTTAAATGGTCTGTCGACACGCTTCGGCCATCCTGACGTTTTAAATAAGAAATTTACCAATAAACTCGGAGTAACTTTCTTTTTAATCATTTAAAATCAACAAGTTAAATATCAATCCAAGGATTGGGAAATGAGCGGTTCTTTCAGAGAGAAAAATAACGGCATTAATTATGTTTTTCAGCCAATGTTCGCGAAATCGGGACAATTGCTGGCCGTTGAATGTCTGTCTCGCTTTACGTTTAATAGCGAATATGCCCATTTGTCTCCTGAACAGTTCTTTCGCCACGCCGACAGTGCCACCCGGATTGAGATTTTGATGGATCAGATCAATCTGATCGATAAATACAAACACTGGTTTCATGAAAACCAAGTGATAGCCACTTTGAATGTTGACGATTATTCCCTGCAATCGCTGGCGAATACTCACTTTGCCGAAAGAATTAACGCTATGCGCTGTATTCATTTCGAGATCAGCGAGAATTCAACCCGGCTGGTGAAAGATCGCGTGCACGGCGATCCGTCATTGAATAGTTATTCATTTTGGCTCGATGATTTTGGTTCTGGCTACGCGGGTTTTTCCGCGTTGTACAACAGCCAGTTCCGCTTCGTTAAGCTCGATCGTTTTCTGCTTTGGGACTTCATGAAAAAGTCCGGCGGCGAGGGCTTGATGCGCGCGTTACTGCGCTTCTTTTACCTTAATCATTACAAGGTAATTATCGAAGGAGTTGAAACTCCCGAACACAAGAAATGGCTGGATGAAATGCCATATTACGCACTGCAGGGAAAGCTGTGGAAGGAATCCAGTATCAAGGATTTGAACTCGCTTCTTACAGCTGAATACTTTTAACTCGGTATTGGTGTTTGCCCTATGTCTAAAAACAACGTTCTTGTGATTAGTGAGTGTAAGTACAGCTATGTTGGCCTGTCGGTGCTGCTAAAGAAACACTACGGCGCGTACGATATCCGCCTGTTTTCCGATTTCATGCACGGCGGCGCCAAAGCAGAGAAGATCACCAAGCACGATATCGCGCTGATTTTCACCTCGCAAAACCTCGAACAGAGCGTCAACGTGATCGAAAGCCTGGTGTCCCTGCACCAGCAATACAACAGCAAAACGCGCCTGTTGGTGTTCTATGACGACGAGCGCGTGGTGAAACTGCTGTCGATCCTGGGGATTTCCGTCGAGTTGGTCTCCACCCGCATTCCGCTTTATTCGCTGCAGGAAAAAATCCAGCTGCTGCTGGAAAGCAAAGAACCGGGCGGCATCAGAGTGCAGAAAACCCGCGAGCTCAGCCCGGCGGAAAGCGACGTGATCTTCAATCTGCTGCGCGGCGACAGCCTGCTGCACATTGCGGAAAAGCGCGGTACGCACCCAAAAACCATCTTCTCGCAGAAATACAGCGCGATGAAAAAACTGCGGCTGCGCAGCATGAGCACCATCTTCGTCGCCGGCAAATAACCGGCCCTGGCTTGTTGCGCGGTACGCCGCGCGGCAACCGGCCCTCCCCCGCCAAGTTAAATTAATGTAACAACCAGCGACAAAGCAGCAACAGACACACAACATCCTCTCCTGTTGGCTACGATTTGCACACGGATTATCCGTGAGTCATGTCGTGTGGATTAAAATAAACATCAGGAGATGTTATGAAGTCGTCCTTATTCAGCCGCTACACCTGCTTTGTGCTGAGCATCTTGCTCACCCTGGTTTTCTTAATCATGATGCGCAACCATCCGTGGTTCTGGCTGCCGGCCCTGGCCTGCGGTGGCTTGATGGTGCTGGGTATCTACGATCTCACGCAGCAGCGCCACGCCATCTGCCGCAACTACCCGATCATCGGCCGCCTGCGTTTCTTCTTCGAATTCATCCGTCCGGAACTGCGCCAGTATTTCCTCGAGCAGGATAATGAAGAGATCCCGTTTTCGCGCACCCAGCGCACGCTGGTGTATCGCCGGGCGAAAAACGAGATGGGCGACAAGCCGTTTGGCACCCTGCTGGACGTCTATCAAACCGGCTATGAGTGCATCGGCCACTCCATGCGGCCGGTGGATGCCGCCGACCCGACCAGTTTCCGCATCACCATCGGCGGCACCGACTGCCGCCAGCCCTACTCCGCGTCGATCTTCAACATTTCGGCCATGAGCTTCGGCGCGCTCTCCGCCAATGCCATCCGCGCGCTCAACCTCGGTGCGGCCAAAGGCAATTTCTACCACGACACCGGCGAGGGCAGCATCAGCCGCTATCATCGGGAAAACAATGGCGATCTGGTGTGGGAGCTGGGCAGCGGCTATTTCGGCTGCCGCACCGCCGACGGCCATTTAGATCCGCGGCGCTTTGCCGAACAGGCACAAAGCCCGCAGGTGAAAATGATTGAAATCAAGCTCAGCCAGGGCGCCAAACCCGGCCACGGCGGCATTCTGCCGGCGAAGAAGGTGGATGCGGAAATCGCCGCCACCCGCGGCGTGCCGGAAGGGGTCGATTGCATTTCGCCGGCCTCGCACAGCGCCTTCACCACTCCGCTGGAAATGATGCATTTCATCCAGCAGCTGCGCGAGCTGTCAGGTGGCAAGCCGGTCGGTTTCAAGTTGTGCATCGGCCATCCGTGGGAGTTTGTCGCCATCGTCAAGGCGATGCTGCACACCCGCATCCTGCCGGATTTCATCGTGGTAGACGGCAAGGAAGGCGGCACCGGCGCCGCGCCGCTCGAGCTTTCCAATTACATGGGCATGCCGCTGCGCGAAGGGCTGCTGTTCGTGCATAACACGCTGGTGGGCTGCGGCCTGCGTGACCAGATCAAGGTAGGTGCCAGCGGCAAGATCATCAGCGCCTTCGACATCGCCAGCGTGCTGGTGCTCGGCGCCGACTGGGTGAACTCGGCGCGCGGCTTTATGTTCGCCGTCGGCTGCATCCAGTCGCAAAGCTGCCACACCAACCACTGCCCGACCGGCGTGGCGACGCAAGATCCGCTGCGGCAAAAGGCGCTGGTGGTGCCGAACAAGGCGGAACGCGTCTACCACTTCCATCAAAATACGGTGAAAGCGCTGGCGGACATGCTGGCGGCGGCCGGCGTCAGCCGCCCGGAGCAGCTGACCTCGCATCATATGCTGCGCCGCATCACGCCGACCGAGATCAAGGTGTACGCCGATATCTATTACTACCTGGAGCCGGGCGCGCTGCTGCAGCCGGAGATCAAAAGCGAGTTCTATGCCCGCATGTGGCGTATGGCGACGCCCACCAGTTTCGATCAGGCGATCTCGCTGCCGGCGGCATGATGGGATAAGGTATAAAAGGGAGTTGCCCCCTCGCCTTGGGGAAGAGCATATGGAGAGGGGTTGCTTGCTACGGCGGCCCTCCCCCTCAACGGCGAGAGGGCGTGTCGGTTACTGCTTGCGCACCGGCGCATCGCCGGCGACGTAATAGTCGGCGGTGCTGCGCGGCAGCGGCGCGCGCTGGCGAATGCGATCGGCTAACTTCTCGGCGATCATGATGGTGGTGGCGTTCAGGTTGCCGGTGATGATCAGCGGCATGATCGACGCATCCACCACCCGCAATCCTTCCATGCCGTGCACCCGGCCCTGACCATCGACCACCGCCATCTCATCCTCACCCATCTTGCACGAGCAGGACGGGTGGAAGGCGGTTTCGGCGTGCTCGCGCACGAAAGCGTCCAGCTGCTCGTCCGTCTGCACCTCCGGCCCCGGGCTTATCTCGCGGCCGCGGTATTCGTCCAGCGCCGGCTGCGCCATGATCTCGCGCGTGATGCGAATAGCGTCGCGGAACTCCTGCCAGTCCTGCTCGGTCGCCATGTAGTTGAACAGAATGCTCGGGTGCTGGCGCGGATCTTTCGATTTCACCTGCACCCGGCCGCGGCTCGGCGAACGCATCGAGCCGACGTGCGCCTGGAAGCCGTGCTCTTTCACCGCGTTGCTGCCGTTGTAGTTAATCGCCACCGGCAGGAAGTGATACTGAATATTCGGCCAGGCGAACTCTGCGCGGCTGCGGATAAAACCGCCGGCCTCGAACTGGTTGCTGGCGCCGATGCCGGTGCCGTTGAACAGCCATTCCGCGCCGATCTTCGGCTGGTTGAACCATTGCAGCGCCGGGTACAGCGACACCGGTTTCTTACAGGCGTACTGCAGGTACATCTCCAGGTGATCCTGCAGGTTTTCCCCGACGCCCGGCAGATCGTGCACCACGTTGATATCCAGACTTTTCAGCAGCGCCGCCGGGCCGACGCCCGAACGCTGCAGGATCTGCGGCGAGGCGATGGCGCCGGCGCACAGCAACACTTCGCGCCGCGCTTTGGCGTGGGTCAACTGATTGCTGTCGCCCTGCAAATAGTTGACGCCCACCGCACGCTTGCCGTCGAACACGATGTGGTCGGTCAGCGCATGGGTGACGATTTTCAGGTTCGGCCGCGAACGCGCCTGATCCAGATAACCGCGGGCGGTGCTGGCGCGGCGCCCTTTCGGCGTCACGGTGCGATCCATCGGGCCGAAGCCTTCTTGTTGGTAACCGTTCAGATCGTCGGTGCGCGGATAGCCCGCCTGCACGCCGGCTTCCACCATGGCGTGAAACAGTTCGTTGTTGCCGGCTTTCGGCGTGGTGACGCTCACCGGGCCCTCGCCGCCGTGGTAATCGTTCGGGCCGATATCGCGGGTTTCCGCCTTGCGGAAATACGGCAGGCAGTCCAGATAGGTCCAGTCTTCCAGACCCGGCGCCTTGGCCCAGTTATCGAAGTCCATCGCGTTGCCGCGAATGTAACACATGCCGTTGATCAGGGACGAACCGCCCAGCCCTTTGCCGCGGCCGCATTCCATCCGGCGATTGTTCATGTGCGGCTCAGGATCGGTTTCATACGCCCAGTTATAGCGGCGGCCCTGCAGCGGAAACGCCAGCGCGGCCGGCATCTGAGTACGGAAATCCATCCGGTAATCCGGGCCGCCGGCTTCCAGCAGCAGGACGCTGACGTCGGCATCCTCGGTCAATCGGGTGGCTAACACGTTGCCGGCGGAACCGGCACCGATAATGATGTAGTCAAATTCCATTCATTATCTCCTAAATATTCGTATGCCTGAATGATGCGAATGGCTTGAATTCCGCATGCTGAATATAACAAGGCAGTTTTGGATGCGAAAAAGATATATCCCCTATGGATTTCGAGTTACAGCTAGGCGGCAAGGGCGCAGAGCCCCAGGAGCTTACTCAAGTAAGTGACTGGGGTCTGCGCTCGCAGCCAACAACGCTGTAGCTTGAAAGACGACGGGGATAGTTAAAATACCGAGGCGTATTCGCCCAGCTCAACCTGCACCGATTTGATCTGGGTGTAGTGTTCCAGCGTCGTCAGGCCGTTCTCGCGGCCAACGCCGGACTGCTTGTAGCCGCCGACCGGCATTTCCGCCGCCGACTCGCCCCAGGTGTTGATCCAGCAAATACCGGCTTCCAGCTGGTGGATCACGCGGTGTGCGCGAGCCAGATCGTTGGTCACCACGCCCGCAGCCAGGCCGAAGGTGGTGTCATTGGCGCGGCGCACCACTTCCTCTTCGCTCTGGTAGCTGAGAATGCTCATCACCGGCCCGAAGATCTCCTCGCGCACGATTTCCATGTCGTCGCGGCAGTCGCTGAATACCGTCGGCGCCACGTAAGCGCCCTTGCCGAATTCGCCGTGGGTGACGCGTTCGCCGCCGCACAGCAGGCGCGCGCCGCTGTTCTTGCCGCTCTCGATAAAGCGCAGCACCGACTCCATATGCGCGAAGCTGACCAGCGGCCCGAAGTTGGTCTGCGGGTCGGTCGGATCGCCGAGGCGAATGCGCTTCACGCGCTCGAGGATTTTCGCCTCAAACTGCGCCTGCAGCGCCGCCGGCACGAAGACGCGGGTGCCGTTGGTGCACACCTGGCCGGAGCTGTAGAAGTTGGCCATCATGGCGATATCGGCGGCGCGATCCAGATCGGCGTCGTCGAAAATAATCAGCGGCGACTTGCCGCCCAGCTCCATGGTGACTTCCTTCAGCGTCGACCCCGACGCGTTGGCCATCACCTTCTTGCCGGTTTTCACCCCGCCGGTGAAAGAGACTTTGGCGATGCCCGGATGGTCGGTCAGGTACTGCCCCACCTCCGCGCCGCTGCCGGTCACCACGTTGAACACGCCGTCCGGCAAGCCGGCTTCGGTGTAAATTTCCGCCAGCTTCAGCGCCGTCAGCGACGTGACTTCGCTCGGTTTGAAGATCATCGCGTTGCCCGCCGCCAGCGCCGGCGCGGACTTCCACAGCGCGATTTGAATCGGGTAGTTCCAGGCGCCGATGCCGGCCACCACGCCCAGCGGTTCGCGGCGGGTGTAAACGAATGAGGTTTCGCGCAGCGGGATCTGTTCGCCTTCAATGGCCGGGATCAGGCCGGCGTAATACTCCAGCACGTCGGCGCCGGTGACGATGTCCACCGCGGTGGTTTCCGACATCGCTTTGCCGGTATCCAGCGTTTCCAGTGCCGCCAGCTCATCGTTGCGCTCGCGCAGAATATCCACCGCGCGACGCAGGATGCGCGAACGCGCCATCGCCGTCATCGCCGCCCACACCTTCTGCCCGCTGGCCGCGCTGGCCACCGCACGATCGACGTCTTCAGCGCCGGCGGCCTGGACTTCAGCCAGAACTTCGCCGTTCGCCGGGTTAATGGCGTTGAAGGTTTTTCCAGCGGTGCTGTCTACATAGGCGCCATGAATATAGAGCTTCTGCAAGCCAAAACGGGACATAGGATCTCCTTGGGTTATCCTCCGGGCGGCGTCTGCCCCCGGAGTTGGAACGTGATGTATTCGGTCGTGAGCGCCAGCGCCTGCGACTGATTGAACGCCGAGCCGCGCAGCGCGCTGCGCAGCCACAGTCCGTCGATCAGCGCCGCCAGCCCCTTGGCCGCCAACCGCGCCTGCGGCTGCGGCATGACGCGGCGAAACTCGGCGCACAGGTTGGAATAGAGCCGGCGGCCGTTCACCTGCTGCAGCCGGTTGAGCTGCGGTTGGTGCAGACTGCTGGCCCAAAAGGCCAGCCAGGTCTTCATCGCCGCGCTGTTGATCTGGCTGTCGTCGAAGTTGCCGGCGACGATCGCCTGCAGCCGCGCCGCCGGGCTGTTATCGGTCAGCGCCTGCAAGCGCAGCTTCACCGCCTCGCCCAGATGGCTGATCAGATAGCGCATCGTGGCTTCCAGCAGGCCGTTCTTGTCCTTGAAATAATGGCTGATGATGCCGTTGGAAACGCCGGCCCGCCGCGCGATCTGCGCGATGGTGGCGTCATGCATTCCCACTTCGTTTACCGCGGCGAGCGTGGCATCAATCAACTGCTGCCTTCTGATTGGCTGCATTCCTACCTTTGGCATATTTCGACTCTCACAAAACCGACTTCGGCCTTATCTCAGCGGGCAAATTTCACTGCCGTTTCGCCCGTGATTCAGGTCATCATGAGGACTATTAAACTTTTTTTTGATTGAACGTTCAATAAAAATTGCATATATTTTATTGCCGCCTGGTTAAAAATTTGTACTATCTGGTTGTGGAACTGGCTGATTTTTGTGAGGTAATTAACGAATCTGACCAAAATCAGTGGCTGTAAGCGGTTCCCGCCGCGAAGCGCGCCGACGCTTCATTCACAGGCGAAAGCGGTATCATTCAGGCCCTCCTCACGGGGATGGCCGCCGCCTTCATTCGCCCGTTTTCCAGAGGCCAACGCGCCCCGGAATGCGGAGCGGCACGATTTTCTCAGTTCAGAGGATGACGATGACAACCCACGAAACCGCCTCCAAACCGCAGCAGGACCGCCTCAACCCTGTGGTTTTCTTCACCTCGGCGGGGCTGATCCTGGCCTTCTCGCTGATGACCATCTTTTTCACCGACTTCTCCGGGCAGTGGATCACCCGCACGCTGAATTGGGTGTCGACCACCTTTGGTTGGTACTACCTGCTGGCGGCGACGCTGTACATCGTGTTCGTGGTGTTTATCGCCGCTTCGCGCTTCGGTTCGATCAAGCTCGGGCCGGAGCAGTCCAAGCCGGAATTCAGCCTGATGAGCTGGGCGGCGATGCTGTTCGCCGCCGGCATCGGCATCGACCTGATGTTCTTCTCGGTCGCCGAGCCGGTGACCCAGTACATGATGCCGCCGGAAGGTGACGCGCAAACGCTGGAAGCCGCGCGCCAGGCGATGGTCTGGACGCTGTTCCACTACGGCCTGACCGGCTGGTCGATGTATGCGCTGATGGGCATCGCCCTCGGCTACTTCAGCTATCGCTACAATCTGCCGCTGACCATCCGCTCAGCGCTGTACCCGATCTTCGGTAAGCGCATCAACGGGCCGATCGGCCACAGCGTGGACATCGCCGCGGTGCTCGGCACCATCTTCGGCATCGCCACCACGCTGGGCATCGGCGTGGTGCAGCTCAACTACGGCCTCAAGGTGCTGTTCGAGATCCCGGAAAACCTGACGGTGCAGGGCTCGCTGATCCTGCTGTCGGTGATCATGGCCACCATCTCGGTCACCTCGGGCGTCAACAAGGGCATCCGCATCCTGTCCGAGCTGAACGTGCTGCTGGCGCTGGGCCTGATCCTGTTCGTGCTGTTCTTCGGCGACACCGAGTTCCTGCTCAACGCGCTGGTGCTCAACGTCGGCGATTACGTCAATCGCTTTATGGGCATGACGCTCAACAGCTTCGCCTTCGATCGGCCGGTGGAGTGGATGAACAACTGGACGCTGTTCTTCTGGGCCTGGTGGGTGGCGTGGTCGCCGTTCGTCGGCCTGTTCCTGGCGCGCATCTCGCGCGGGCGCACCATTCGCCAGTTCGTGGTCGGCACGCTGATCATACCGTTCGTGTTCACCCTGCTGTGGCTGTCTATCTTCGGCAACAGCGCGCTGTACCAGATCATTCACGGTAACGCCGAGTTTGCGCAGGAAGTGATGCAGTTCCCGGAGCGCGGCTTCTACAGCCTGCTGGCGCAATACCCCGGCTTCACCTTCAGCGCCTCGGTGGCCACCATCACCGGCCTGCTGTTCTACGTCACCTCGGCGGACTCCGGCTCGCTGGTGCTGGGCAACTTCACCTCGCGCCTGGCCGACATCAATAATGATGCGCCGAACTGGCTGCGGATTTTCTGGTCGGTGGCCATCGGCCTGCTGACCATCGGCATGCTGATGACCGACGGCGTGCCGGCGCTGCAGAAAACCACGGTGATCATGGGCCTGCCATTCAGCTTCGTGATCTTCTTCGTGATGGCCGGGCTGTATAAATCGCTGCGGGTGGAAGACTACCGCAAGGCCAGTGCGCTCAGTACCCTGGCACCGGTGCCGGTCTCCAGCCACGACGTGCTCAACTGGAAACAGCGTCTGTCGCGGGTGATGAACTACCCGGGCACCCAGTACACGCAGAAAATGTTGGATACAGTCTGTCGTCCGGCGATGCAGGACGTGGCGCGCGAGCTGGAGTTGCGCGGCGCGAAAGTGGAGTTCAGCGAAGTGCCGCCGACCGAAGACGAGCGTCTGAACCACCTGGAGCTGCTGGTGCGCCTGGGCGAGGAACAGAACTTTATCTATCAGATCTGGCCGATGCGCTACTCGGTGCCGGGCTTCACCTACCGCGCCCGCTCCGGCAAGTCGCACTACTACCGGCTGGAAACCTTCCTGATGGAAGGCACCCAGGGCAACGACCTGATGGACTACAGCAAGGAACAGGTGATTGGCGATATCCTCGACCAGTACGAGAAGCACCTGAACTTCCTGCACATTCATCGCGAAGCGCCGGGGGGCACCCTGACCTTCCCGGATATGTGACGATCGATAAATCACGAGAGGGCGTAGCCAGGCTACGCCCTTTTTTATGCCTGCTCGGCCGGCAAGTCGGCTTTCAGCAGCACCAGGGAACCGGCCAGCAACACCAGATCCTTGATTAAAAAGCTGGTGGCGCCGGCCATGGCCGGAAAACCGCCGGCGGAAGGCTCCCAGGCCCCCGGCGTGGAAAAGATCAGCGTCAGCGTAGTTAGGTAGGTTACCGTCGAACCGATCGCCCCCAGCAACCCCAGCCGCCGCGACCAGAATCCCGCCAGCAGCAGCAAGCCGAAGCTCCACTCGGCGACGCCCAGCGCATAGCTGGCGCCGCGGATGCCGAACGCCTGATGCATCCAGCTCAGCAGCGGGCTGTTGCCGATCAGCGGTACCAGCCCCTGCGCCTCGTAATCAAACCACTTGGCGTAACCGAAGGCGGCGAAGATCACCACCAGCGCCGCGCGCATAAAGATAACGTCCCCGTTCGAGCGCTGAAAGCGCCGCAGCCATGTCGCCAGCATCATCCTCTCTCCTTATGTTGCCCACGGCCGCCGCGGATCGCCCGCTTGCGGCCGCGGGGTGCGGCGGCTTAGTGCCCCATCGCGTCTTTCTTCATGCCGTCTTTGGCCATACCGTCTTTCGCCATGCCATCCTTTTTCATGGCGTCTTTGCCCATCTTGTCTTTCTTCATGCACTCCTTGCCCATGCACGCTTTCTTCATGCCGTCTTTGGCCATGCCGTCGTGCGACATCTGGCTCATGCCGTCCTTTTTCATCGCGTCTTTGCTCATGCCATCGGCGGCGTTGGCACCGGCCACGCCCAGCATCAGCGCGCTGCACATCATCATTGCGAATAACTTTTTCATGGTATTTCCTTCCGTCATGTCAAAGGCACCGGGGTGCCGGAGAATGGCCGGCGGCCGCTTCAGCTGCCGCCAAACCAGTTGTAACCCTGGTCTTCCCAGTAACCGCCCGGGAAGCGGTTGGTGACCTCGATCACCTGAATGTGTTTCGGGTTCTTGTAACCCAGCTTGGTCGGCATGCGCAGTTTCATCGGGTAGCCGTACTTGCGCGGCAAGATCTGGCCGTCATAGGTCAGCGCAATAATCGTCTGCGGGTGCAGCGCGGTGGCCATGTCGATGCTGGTGTAGTAATCGTCGGCGCATTTGAAGCTGACGTAGCGGGCGCTCAGATCCGCGCCGATCGCCTTGAGAAAAGTCGCGAACGGCACGCCGCCCCACTTGCCGATGGCGCTCCAGCCCTCGACGCAAATATGGCGCGTCACCTGGCTAACCTGCGCCATCCGGTGCAGCTGCGGCAGGCTCCAGGCGCGTTTGTCCTGCACCAGTCCCGCCACCTCCAGCCGGTAATCGTCGCCGTTGATGTCCGGCGCGTCCTCCTCGGCGTAGAAAGCGTTGAACGGGAACGGCCGGGTGATCATCGATTCCGGGTAGACCGGCGCCAGGCGATCGCCATTGAACAGCCAGCCCTGTACCCGATCGTTGAAGCGCGAGATGCGGTTCAGCGCCTGTTCGACGTTGGCGTTATCGCTGAGATCGCAGCCGGTGAGCATGGCGATGCCGCCCAGCGTCAGGCCGTTGCGCAGAAAGCGGCGGCGCGAAGGCGCGCTCAACAGCCGCTGCGCTTCTTTGACGATCGCCTGCCCTTCAATGATCGTCATGATCTGTTTATCCTTTTCCATCATTCACTCCTTAGCGTCCGCGCAGCATGGCCAGCAGCGTCCGGGGCACCAGCGCCACCATCACCAGGTGAATCGCGACGAAGACCACCAGCGCCGACATGGCAAAAAAGTGGATATAGCGCGCCGCCTCATAACCGCCGAGCAGCGTGCGCAGCAGCGGAAACTGCACCGATTTCCACAGCACCAGCCCGGACAGCGCGCTCATCACGCCGAGGATCATCACCGACAGATAGGCCGCGCGTTGCACCATGTTGTAGTGGCGCAGGTCGGCGTGTTGCAGCCTGCCGCGCAGCGCGGCACCTATATCGGCGAGAAACTGCCGTGGGCTGAGCGGCCAATACTTGCGTTTGAAACGCCCGCTGGCCAGGTTGATCAGCAGGTAGCACAGCCCGTTGACGCCGAACAGCCACATGCCGGCGAAGTGCCACTGCAGCGCGCCGCCCAGCCAGCCGCCGAGCGTCAGCTCATTGAGAAAGCTGAAGTTGAACAGCGGCGAGGCGTTGTAGATGCGCCAGCCGCTGGTCACCATGATCAGCATCGCCAGCGCATTCAGCCAGTGCGTCAACCGCAGCCACAGCGGATGCACCGTCTGGCGTTGTTCCGGGGTGAGAGTGAGGCTCATGCGAACTCCTGGCGACCAATGAGGCGATGAGCCGAGTATTCCCCGGATTTGTTCCCCAAGACCTCACGCAAAGTTAAATACAATGTGATAACTCCGCCGGTGGGGGTTGTGTAGACTTCAGAGAGAAACGGGCAATCAGCGGTAATGAGAATGGACAAGCCAAAACGAATTTTGATCGTCGAGGACGACGGCGACATCGCCGAACTGCTGCAGCTGCATCTGCGCGACGAGGGTTACGCCATCAGCCACGCCGCCGACGGCAACCGGGGCATGGCGATGCTGGAACAGGGCGGCTGGGACGCCCTCATCCTCGATCTGATGCTGCCGGGCGTGGACGGATTGGAGATTTGCCGCCGGGCGCGCACCATGACGCGCTACACGCCGATCATCATCACCAGCGCGCGCTCCAGCGAGGTGCACCGCGTGCTGGGGCTGGAGCTGGGCGCCGACGACTATCTGGCCAAGCCCTTCTCCATGCTGGAGCTGGTGGCGCGGGTCAAGGCGCTGTTTCGCCGCCAGGAAGCGATGAGCCGCAACCTGCGCATGGACGCCGGCGTGCTCAGCTTCAACGATCTGACCATCGACCCCATCGCCCGCGAAGTGCACCTGCACCAGCAGCCGGTCGAGCTGACGCCGCGCGAATTCGACCTGCTGTACTTTTTCGCCCGCCACCCGGGCCAGGTATTCTCGCGCCTGAGCCTGTTGAATCAGGTTTGGGGCTATCAGCACGAGGGGTATGAGCACACCGTCAACACCCATATCAACCGGCTGCGCATCAAGATCGAGCGCAACCCGGCGGAACCCGAGCGCATCCTCACGGTGTGGGGCATGGGCTATAAATTCGCGGCCGCGCCGCAAGAGTGAGCCATGAAAAACCTTACGTTAGCGCAGCGCCTCACGCTGATCTTCGCGCTGCTGATCGTCATCGGCTGCGCCTTTTCCGGCTGGATGCAGGTGCGCAGCAGCACCCAGTACAGCCAGGCGGTGATCCAGCGCCTGTCCGGCAACCTGGCGCAGCATATCGCCGACAGCAACCCGCTGCTGGGGGTGAACGGGCCGGATCCGCAGGCGGTGCATACCCTGTTCGATCAGCTGATGGCGGTGAACCCCAGCGTTGAGGTTTACCTGCTCGACAAGCAGGGCGCGATTATCGGCAACGCCGCGCCGGCCGGGCATCTGAAGCGGCAGCGGGTCGCGTTGCCGCCGCTGCAGGCGCTGCTCGGTGGCGCGCCGATGCCGGTGTATGGCGACGATCCGCGCAGCGTGGACGGGCGCAAGGTGTTCAGCGTCGCGCCGCTTAAGGTCGATGGCCGGATCGAAGGCTATCTGTACGTGGTGCTGCTCGGCGAAGAGTACACGGCGCTGGCCAGCAACGCCCAGTTCAACTCGGCGGTCAGGATGGCGCTGTGGACCTCCGGACTGATGGTGCTGTTCAGCCTGCTGGCCGGCGGCTTCGCGTTTTATTGGGTAACGCGCCCTATCCGTCGCCTGACCCGGCAGGTCAGCGCGCTGGATAGCGGCGGCATCGAGGCGGTGCAGGCCTACGCGGCGCTGCCGGCGGTACGGGCCGGGCGCGACGAAGTCAGCCAGCTGCAGCAGGCCTTCCACCGCATGGCGCAGCGCCTTGCCGAACAGTGGCAAACGCTGGCGCAGCAGGATCGGCTGCGGCGTGAGTTCATCGCCAACGTCTCGCACGATCTGCGCACCCCGCTCACCTCGCTGCACGGCTATCTGGAGACGCTGTCGGTCAAGGCCGCCACCCTGAGCGAAGCCGATCGGCGGCGCTATCTGGAGATCGCGCTGGCGCAGAGCCGCAAAGTGGGCAAACTGGCGCAGGAGCTGTTCGAGCTGGCGCGGCTGGAGTACGGCGTAGTGAAACCGCAGAAAGAGCCTTTTTCCCTCAGCGAGCTGTTGCAGGACGTGTTCCAAAAGTTCGAGCTGGCGGCGGAGGCGCGCAACCAGCGGCTGCATGCCGACATTCCCCCCGGCATTCCGCCGGTGTTCGCCGATCTCAGCATGATTGAGCGGGTGCTGACCAACCTGTTGGACAACGCCATTCGCCATACGCCGCCCGGCGGCAACATCGGCGTGCGGCTGTGGCGGCAGGACGATCGGGTGATGGTGCAGGTCAGCGACAGCGGCCCCGGCATTCCGCAGACGCTGCGCGCCGATCTGTTCGTGCGCCCGTCTGTCCTGAGCGGCGCCCGGCGCCCTTCCGGCGGACTGGGCCTGATGATCGTGCGACGCATTCTGCAGCTGCACGACAGCGATATTCAGCTGATCGAACAAGCGCAAAGCGGCGCCTGCTTCCGCTTTGCCATTCCGCCGCGTTAATCGAGGCAGCTGCGATCGACGCTGATAAATTTGTCGTTATAGATAATGAATTTCTGCCCCTTCAGCCGAATACCGGCATGGGTCAGCGTATCGCCGGGGCGCAGGTATTCGGTGACGCCCTCTTCATCCGTGCTGTTGCAGCCCGGCTTGAGCAGGAACTTGAAGTAGGTGTTGCCGGTGTTGGTGAGCGTACCGCGCTGGGTATCGAGCCGATAGGCAAAGTTTACCTGACGCGGACGCACCACCAGAATGGTGTCCATCACCACGATCGGCTCCAGGTTGACGCCGGCGCCCCGACGCGGCCCCGGCTCGAACAGTCGGGTCGGCACTTCGCGAAATGACACCCGGTAATAACGCTCGCGATTATCCTGCGGCCCGCGGTAGAAAAACTTATAGTACTCCGCCTGTCCGGCCTGCAGCGTCAGCTGGCGCGGCGCGAACAGCAGCTCGCCGTCCGCCGGCCGGCTGCGCACCTCGCGCTCTCCCGGCCGATCGATGGCGCGAATGCTCACCTGATACAGGCGCGCACTGAGGTTGTTATTCAACACCCGCTTGGCGGTGAATGAGCGATCCTGATCCATGGCAAACGTCAGGGTACCGACATTGATCGCGGCGGTGGTAAAGGGGAAGGACAAACACAGCAACCCTATCAGCACAAGTTTCACGCCCTGCCCTCAATTGATGTTGCGCCAGGTGGCTTCGACATGAATTTCACCGGCGGCGCTGACGTCGCCATACCAACCGTTGCCGTCGACGGTTCTCAGCGAGATCGGATTGTTCATCGGAATGCTAAAGGTCACTCGGGTCTTGTTCAGCACCCCCACTTCACCGGATATATCATTCCACGGCGTGCTGCTCCAGAGCGCATTGGTCATGTCGTGCCACTGGCCATCGCAGCCGGCGGCGAAGCTCTGCTGACCGTTGGTGCTGGTGGTGATGCCGAGGGTGGCGGGGAACGGCACCTGGGTACTGTTATCCGCAGAAGAAAAGAGGCAATAGTTCACCCCGTTGATCGCCTGAGTCGGCCCGGTCGCCATCACCCTCACCTGATCGGCGGCGGTTTTGCCGCTGGTGGTCACGAAGTAGCCGAACTCCAGCGCCGGCTCCGCCGGACCGACATAGCCTTCACGGTGTGGGTTGTTGTCGTAATCATCGGAAATAATGCTGATGCTGAAATCGCGCGGCTTGATAATCAGCTGGTTTGAAGTGGAAAACTCATACCATCCCGACTCCGGCGAGGTGGTGTTCTGAAAACGGAAATTGATCAGATCGCGGGTGCCGCTGTCGGAAATCCCCAGCGCGACCATCTGTTTGAAGAAGTTACTGGAGAAGAACACATAGACGGCGTTGCTGCTCTTCAGCTCGTTAAACGTATAGTAGCTGCCGGTGCCCGACGTGTTTTTCCAGGTGTTGCCGTTCAGACTGAACTGCAGATCGGCGGCGTTCACCGCTGAGGACAGCGCCGCATGGTTAATCGCCGGGAAAATATGAATCGAGGTATTGCTCACGCTGCCGTCGGTCTGCAAATCGTAGCTGACCATCTTGCACATGATGCCTGAGCGAGCGCCGATGGTCTGGTTCTTGCAATCGGCATTGCCCTCGCCGATGATCGGCACCCCATCGCTGTTGACGAACACCTCCGATACGGCGTTGGTATTGATAAAGCGCAGGTGGGCCGCCTTGCTGTGCGTGACGGTCCGCTTGTACCAGCTGCCGCTGGCCTGATCCCGACAACGGCCGCCGGCCGCGGCGTCATAAGCCACCGACGTTTGGCAGCCGTTGATCTGCATGCTGAAAGCTTCGCCCGCCGCCATCTGCTTCAGATACTGATAGAAGCTCGGCGACATCATGCCGTGCATCCATTTTGCGCCGCCGGGCGTAACCACGGCGCCGTAAAATCCCTTTTCGTCGGTGGTCTGCGGCAGAATCAAGCTGGTATCCATATTGCAACCGGCATACCAGTTGATGCAGCGCAGGCCGAGGAACGGATTCTTTATCGGCGCATTTTCCAGCCACATGTCATAGCGCCAGTTGGCATTCAGCCCCGTGTTGTAACCATTATCCACGTACCCCAGGCTCTGCTGATAGACAGTGCCGGAACCGCCGTATTTCAGCCCGGTCCACTTATTGGCGCCGGTCATGCGCGGATCCAGCCCGCCGGCCGGCGTGACGAAAAAGTTGTCGTCGGCGTTGTTCTCCACGAAGACAAATTTCATGACCGCCGCATCCGGCCAGTTGGTCTGGCTGACCGCCGCCTGCAGCGCGGGGGCGACCAGCGCCAACAACAACAGCGCAACGTTAGCTCTCATGGTCAGACTCCCCGGATGACATATTGCCTGCATAGGTTTTCAGCCCGGTGCAGATCACGTCGCCGACCCACACGGCGCCTTGCGCCTTGCTGAGATCCAAATCCACTTCGCATGTCTGATTGCCGCCGTGGGTAAAATCGATAACCGGGAATTTCTTGTCGACGTCCATGATAAATTCGCCTTTCTCATCGGTGCGGGTGCGGCCGATATGGTTCTTGATATAGGCGTTGGCCAGCAGCGTGCCGTCCTCCGCTTTGATGCGGCCGAACACCGTCACCATCTGTTTTATCTCCGGCGAGATCACCGCCACGTTGCCCGGATACAGGGTGAGCTTGCTCTTGCGCCTGGTGACGATGTCGAAGCTCTCCGCCGAGTTTTTGTTGTTCATCAGCTCAACGTCGTACTGACCGTAAGGCGACAAAGGCAGGTAATTCTTATTGCCGCTCAGCTTCACCATCCGACCGTCAACCCGTGCGGTCAGCAGGCCGTCGTTTTCAATGCCGGTATTGAAGATAATCCCGGCGTTGCCTTCGTTGCGGCCGCTGATGGCAATATCACGCCCTTGCCAACCCATGCTGCCGCTCGCGGTCAGGCTGCTGTTAACGTAGCCGTCGGCGGAGCTGCTGACGTTGAGCGTGCCGGCCGAATACTTGGTGTCGAAGCGCGCATAGCCACCACCGTTGAAGCGGTTGTCACCGCGGGTATCACCGGAAATCGCCCGCGACAGGTTGGCGCCCAGGGTGCGGATCGGCCCGTCCTTGATGTCCTTGCGCGCCGCCAGGTTGGCGGTGGTGTAACCGTTTTGATTGGAAACGCCGGCGCTGAGCCAGTTGCCCATCGGCAGTGAAAAATCGAGCGCGATGTACTTGCCGGTATTGGCGTTGCTGCTGCCGTTGTTGTAGCGTTGCACGCCCGCCCGGACGCCCAGCGTGCCGAAGCGGCCGGTAAAGATGTTCTGGTAATAGTCGGCGTTGTAATAGTGACTGTCGTTCTTCTTATCGTCGTTGTAGCTGGCGCTCAGGGTGCCCAGCGGAGACCACAGCGCCCCCAGATTAAGGCTGCCGCCAACGGCGCGGTTATAGGCGTCATTTTGCAACAGACGATCGCCAATCTGCGTTTTCTCCTGATTGATCCATACGCTGCTGAAGCCGCCGGGCAACGCGGCGCTGACGCTGTTGACCAGGCTCCAGGAGCGATCGGAGGCCGCCATGTTTTGCAGGTTGATCTGAATCGACTCGGTCACCGGCAGGCTGACGCGGCTCTCGCCGACGGCGTTGCCGTCAAACGAATATCCCGACAGCGCCCAATTAAGCGTTTGCAGATTGCCGGTAGCCGAAGCGCCAAGCAAATAAGAGTCCTTTGCCGGGCGGTGGCGTTTCCGTTCGCCGCGCCAGTCGTCCATGCGCAGCATCCCGCCCCAGAATTGCCAGGCCAGCGGCGCATTCGCACCGCGATTGGGGCTGAACAATTTATTCACTCGCTGCATGCGTTTATCGACCACTTTGCCGTTGACCACGACCTCCACCTCTACGTCATAGATACCGTAGGGCAAACTGCCGGTGTCCACTTCATGATTGCCCATCGTGAAGTTTTGTACGCTGAGCAGCCGCCCGTCGCGCGACAGATGCACCTCGCCGGCCGAGGGGAAAAAAACCACGATCGGCGTCAGCGATTGGGAATTATCGAATACCGTCGAGTTGGCGCGGTTGCCGTAGGACAGGCCATAAATCTTGCTCGAGTTGATGGTCGTGACCGGCCCCAGCGACTGCAGATTCCAGCTGTCCAGCATGCCGGCGGCGAAACGGCGGCCGGCGAAATCACGCTCGTACATCGCTTTGTACAGCGTGGCGTTTTCATCGCCGCTGCCGATACCGTAGATGGAACCGTTCAACTCCACGTGGTGTTCACGCAACGCCGTGACGCTGTTGAGCGATAAATAACTGGAGGTGTTGCCTTCGCTGGCGCGGGCCCGGTTATCGTAGACCCCGAGGTTATAATCCAGCGTGCTGCTTACGGCATCCACGCTGGACGCGCCGATGTCGCTGGAGCGGGCGCGCAGCACCGTCCCCAACGCGGATTCTTTCACCACCAGCTGCAGGTTGAGCTGCCGGAAATCCAGCGCCAGCCAGGCGTCGTCCGCGATCCGGATATGCTGCTGCCGATCGAATGGCGCATCCTGCAAAGCCAGCAGCTGGCCGGCAATCGCCGCCGTCAGCCGGGCGCCGTCGTCGTTATCCTCCAGCGTCACCCGACGAATCTTTAGCCTGTCCTGATCCAGGTAGAGAAAGGCATGGCCGATGCGGCTGTCGTCTTTGACGCCATCGCTCTTTTCATAATGCAACAACAGCGGAATACTCATCCCCTCGCGCAACGCCAGGCTGAAAGTGTGCGGGATCAGCACGCCGTTAATCTGCGTCAAACCGGCCGCCATCGCCATACGGCCAGGCAACAGCGTCGGGAGCGCCAGCGCACCGGCAGCCAAAAGCGTTCTCAACAGCACAGCGTTCACATGCCACTCCTTGCGTGATTGTTTTGCATCCATCGTGGATAACGCGCGCATTACTTCACCGGGATAAACTGTTCGCCGTGCCACAGCGCGACGCGTCCTTTTTTATCGTTGACGTCAACCTTGCTGAAGGCGCGATCCTTCCCCGGCATCACGAAATAGTTTTCCTTGCAGTCGCTGCCGTCTTGCTTGTTCCTGCAATTGCCGTAGGCCACCACTTTGAACGTGGCGTTGCCGGTGTTTTTGATCCGTCCGTTGGCGAACTGATAGGCGAAGCGATCCTGCCGAGGCGCCACCACCAAAATGGTGCCGATGCGCGCCGACGTGGTGGCCACGGCATTACGCCGAGCCGAGTTTTGCCCCGCCTCGCTCAGCGCCTGATCGAACCAAACGATGCGGTAGTAACGCTCCTGGGCATCATTCGGCCCCTTGTAGTAAAAGCGGATCACATCGCTGGCGTTGGCCGGCAAGATCAGGCTGGCGGGCGACAGCAGCATTTCATCCCGACTGCTCATCGGGATCACCGTGCCGGAGGCCAGGGGACTGGAAATGCGTTCGATCTTGATGGTCACCAGCCGGCCGCTGTCGGTGGTGTTTTTGATTTCCTTGCTCAGGCGCGCGCTGTCGCCAGGCATGAAGGCGCTGATCTCACCCACATCGAGCGCCAAAGCCGGCCGCAGCAGCATTAACATCAGGGTGACGGCGAGAGAAAAGCGTGTCATTGCGGTATTCCACTGGCGTTGATGAGCGATAAATAGCAGGAGGTCTCCCCCCTGCCAGATGCAGATCGTTCGGGGGATTAGGAAGTCCAGGTCGCGTTGAACTCGACGCTGACGTCGCCGCTCCAGATACCTTCCGGCAGCGTGCTGAAATCCGTGACGGCGGTGGTGCCGTTTGACGTCGCGCCGATGATGCTGAAGGTGAACTGATCCTGCGCGCTGGTGCGGCCGGCCTGGTTGTAGGCGTTGGACAGGGCGCTCAGATTGCCGCCCAAAATGCCGGCGGTGGTGTCGATCATGGTGGTTTCAGCCGTTTTCCCGACCACAGCACCGTTATAGTTCACCCCGACTTCCAGCGTAGAACCGGAAGTATCCAGCTGAGTCAGCGTATTGGAGACCAGTTTTGAGGTCAGTTTGAAAGCGGTGGCCGTGGTATCGCCTTCCACGGTGACGTCAAACAGGCCTTTCTGGCTGTTGAAACCCTTAATGCCTTCTGCATAGTTGAAGGCCAGGCTGCCAATCGGCGTCACAACCAGTTTGCTGGTGGTGTCTTTCTTGGCGGTCGCAGACCAGGTTGCCAGCGCCTGAGCGGTAACGTCGGCGGCTTGAGCAGTGCTGACCGCTGCAAAGGCGGAAACGATCGCCAGAGCCAGTGTCATTTTTTTCATGGTATAACTCCCTTCAATGTTGAATATGTTTTCTTTCTTTCGTCCATTCTCAGCCAGCCGTTTGCATCACTGCGTTTAGCCAGTCTGCTTGACGCCACAAGAATATCCCCGGCCAATCAAAAAAGAATCATTAACTATTAAAGTTCAAATATTTAGATTTAAATCCCGCCGTTAATGTTTTAACCCCCATCAATCACATTAAAAAGCGGGTTAAGCCTTTGATGAAAGCACAATCACATTGTGGTTTAACCCCGGCAAGACGGTGATTGTTTAACCACAAGTACGCTCTGTTCGCCCTTCCCATGGCCGTGCAAAATTTCAGCGCCGGCGTCGTTCGCTGAGGGAAAAGATTGATTGGATTTACGCAGGGGGCAGCAGCCAATCCAGATCGGCCGCTGTAGAGAAAAAGGGGGGCTTCTCGCCCTGTGTCAGGAAGGGTATCGGGTTCTCAGGGAAAGAATAAGCCGCATAAAGCCGGCCTGATTGAGGCCCAGTTTTCGCATAATATTCAGTTTATGGGAGCTTATGGTTTTGTAACTTCGCCGGGTCACGTTGGCGATGCTGCCTGGAGATGCACCGGCAACCATCATGGCCAAAACTCGCCATTCACTGTCAGATAATGCGGCTGCCGGATGCACCGAGCGGGCGCGAATATGCGGGGAACGATAGCCGGAGAACTCACCCGCAGCCCCAATGGCGTCACTCAGGCAATGCAATGGCTCCTCCTTTGCCACTATCGCTATGCGCGCATCCGCCGCCAACAACGCTAATATACCGGGGTGTTCTACCGCGGTGAAAATCACCAAGGGAATTTCCGGCCAAACATTTTTTGCCGTCAGAACGAACCGTAATACATCATACAAATATTCTCTCTGATGATATAACTCCATAATAAGCGCGCGAGGCTTTCCCTCTTTCAATACCCCCTCCAGCTCCCTCAAGGTGTCGATAAAATAGCTGTCACTTGATTGGGTAACGAGAAATGCTTCCATTCCTCTTCTCATTAAATAGCTGGGTTCAAAAAATAGCAGCGCATCACCGAAATCGGCTTTAACCATACATAATCACCATAATGAGGTAGAAAGCGGTAGAGAAAGGGAAATACCTCTCGTAAGCGCCACACGGCAACCCGCCAAATGAAAGTCGAACGTTCTATTTCAACACTGTAATATTTTTGTCATATCCACCGCCCTTCAATCGCGTTGGGCAGCGGCGATCAATGGTCAATTAATAAACTCGGCATTGTCGCTTTCCAATCCTGAACAGATCTCCATTTTATGTTCGCGCAAGATCTTGCAACGCAGCAGGAATAAGCGGGAAATGCCGGAAATGTAAGCCCTGACCTGATTGCTGCGCACCACCAGCAAAAACTCATCGCCGCTGCATTCTCCCGTTTGGTGCGCGGCGTAAGCCAGAATGTCCCGATTCAGGCTGGCGTTGACCGCCGCCGAGGCATCAGGCAACGACATGAAAACCTTACAGTTGCCCGACTTTCCCAGGTAGCTCTCCTGCCGGGCCCCCGAGCCGCTGAAATAGGCCGTGACAGCAATAGCCATGAGGATCCCCCCCAGAACCATCGCGCTGAACATCAGCCACCCACGGCGGGAATAACCAAGATGAGAAGAGGCCCCGTCGATGACGGTGTCGGACGCCGGATTGACCGCCGCTGCGGGCGCAGATCCCGGCACTGCCGCGGCAGGTTCCGCGTCGTGAATATCTTCCGCGTCCTCATAAGACTCGATGGTAATCTCATCACGCAACATAAAACCCACTTTAGGAACCGTAACAATGACCTCATCCTCGACGCCGAGGTTTTTAATCACCCGACGCAATTTGCTGACGCACTGATTAAGATTATTATTGCTGGACACCATGCCGTAATCGTCCCAGACCTTCTTGAATATCAGTTCACGCCCTACGGCCTCGCCATGGTGGGCAATCAACAGCAACAACAACCGTTTGGAAGGACTGGATATGGATATGGGATCGTCAGAAAAATCTGTTGGGCTAAGGGTTCTGGTGTCTGCGTCAAAGAGAATATGGTCATTAAATCTATATTTCATTTTATTCACATGTTTTCACTATAGCGATCATTTATAGTTTGGCGTCAAATGTTAATGAAATATTAAATAAATATTTAATCAGGTACTTCGCGAAAATACCCAAGCACAGGCAAGAAAAACCACTCAATTAACGCCACGAAATACGCTTTGTCACCTCACCATCGTTTATATAGGATTTTTCTTGCAAACCATAACCAAAGGTTAACCAATCACCTCATTCATTGATATATTGACGCGACAAAAACCACAAAGTTAGTTTTTTGTGTCGCAAATTATCAATTTTAAGGAAAATCATCTCAAAAAAAGACCGCAGAACTAAATTTTAATAAAAAAATAATAACACGTGAATGTTGAGCGTAATCACAGACCGCAGTCCATCCGCATTAGCCCGATGAATTAACGCGTTTGCCGCGTCGCAAATGTTAAATTTTGGGTTCAGCCAAGGCGGTGGGAAACAATAATGAAAGGAAAAACTTACGAATGGCGCCTGTCGCGTTTTCCGCAACAGGCGAAAACATTCGCGGTAGCTCATTGAACTGATGAGGGGAATATCAGGCTAAAGGTCAAGCAAGCAGAACCCCGGCCATCGGAACACTGCGCGCGAACTTCACCGCCGTGCAGCGTCATGATGGCGCGCACGATAGACAGCCCCAGCCCACTGGCATGATTGCCGGCGCTGCGCGCGGGATCGGCGCGATAGAAGCGATCGAACAGCTTTTCCAGCTGTGCCGGCGCGATCGGCGGCCCCTGATTGATAACCTGTACCCACCAGGCATCGGCGCGCCGTTCAGCCCGCAGGACGATCCGGCTGTTCTCGTCGGCATAACGTACCGCGTTAGCCACCAGGTTGCTCAACGCGCGCTGGAACAGCATCGCGTCCGCCTTCAGCGTTCCCTCACCTGCGCAGCTCAGCGCGATGCCGCGTTCTTCCGCCAGCACCTCGAAATAATCCGCCACCCGCCGCAGCTCCAGCGCCACATCCAGCCGACTGTAGTTCAGCGCAGACTGCGCCTCGCCGGCGCGCGCCAGGAACAGGATATTTTCCACCATGCGGGAAATGCGCTCCAGCTCATCCATATTGTTCGACAGCAGGGTTTCGTACTCCTCCACGCTGCGGGGCTGGTAAAGCGCCACCTGGCACTGGCCCATCAACGCCCCTACCGGGGTGCGGATCTCATGGGCCAGATCGGCGGAAAACTGCGTCAGCCGCTGATAGCCTTCATTCAACCGATCGAGCATCGCATTGAACGAACGGGTCAGCTGCTGCAACTCCTTCGGCGCCCCCTGCTCGCTGAGGCGTGTCGACAGCGTATTGGGTGCAATCTGCGCCGCCTGCGCCGCCATGCGCCATAACGGCTTCAATCCTCGGCGCATGACCCCATACCCCAGGAGCGCAATCAGCAGGAAAGCCACCGCCACCGCCGCGACGATGCGCCACAGGTAGCGCGCCAGCATCTTCTGTTCGTTGACCATCACGTGCGCGGCGGAGATCTGCAACAGGCTGCCGTCTTCCAGGCGCACCATCGCGGAAGCCGCGCGCAGCGGCACCCCCTGCGCCGTTTCCCCGCCGCGCACGGCGGCCAACGTCTGCGCCTGACCGGCCGGCGTCGGCACGATCGGCGGCAATGCCACCCCGGCCGGGTTCACGTTGATGAGCGGTTTTTGTCCCGGGATTTGGAAAATCAGCACGTCCTGTTCATTGCCCAGCATGTTTTCAAACAGGCCGTTATTGGCGGTCAGGCGAGCCAAAGGAAAGCGCTGCCCCAGCAGATGGCGGAAATACTCTACGCGCCCGGTCACCTGCAGATCGCTGCGCAGCGTCATTTCCTGGCGCATGGCGCTATACAGATACCCGCCCGTCCCGCTCACCACCAACGCGGCCACCAGCGCGAACAGCGTGGCGGTGCGCAGCGTCAGCGATACCGGCCGACGTGACGTGCGCCCGCTCACGAGCGTGGCTCGCAAACATAGCCGATACCGCGCACGCTGTGGATCAGCTTGACGTCGAACGGCCGGTCTATTTTGGCGCGCAGGCGTTTGATGGCCACGTCAACCACATTGGTGTCGCTGTCAAAATTCATGTCCCACACCTGAGAGGCTATTTGCGTGCGCGACAGCACTTCGCCCTCGCGCCGCACCAGCAGATGCAGCAGCATGAACTCCTTGTTGGTCAACGGGATCACCTGATCCTGGCGCACCGCCCGGCGGCGCAACACGTCCAGCTGCAGATCGGCGATGGCGTAATGATCGGCTTCGCGCGCCGGCCCGCGGCGCAGCAAGGTGCGTAAACGCAGCACCAGTTCGGTAAACGAAAACGGTTTAATCAGATAATCGTCCGCGCCCAGCTCCAGGCCGTGGATGCGATCCTGCACGCCGTCGCGGGCGGTGAGAAACAGAATTGGCACGTCGCTTTTCTTGCGCAGCACCTCGATAATCTGCCAGCCATCCAGCCCCGGCAGCATCACATCGAGCACGATCGCATCGTAATCCTGCTCCAACGCGCGAAACAGCCCGTCGGTGCCGTTGCGCGCCAAATCGACGCCGTACCCCGCTTCCCCCAGCCCTTTCTTCAGGTAATCCCCTGTGCCGATATCGTCTTCAACTACCAGTATTCGCATGCTCGCCACCTCGTTACGTCTGCAAAAATACTAGCAGCTTCGGCGGACAAACTTGATGACATTAATGTCATCAAACGGCCATGGCGCTGACCCAATGGCTCAACCATGCTTAACCGGCAAACTTATTTCAGGAGAACGTTATGATTACTCGTCATCGTATAGCCGGTTTACTGTTATCCACCTTGCTGCTGTCCAGCGGCCTGGCCGCCGCCGCCCAAACGCCGGGCAAAGTCATCGCGCCGCTGCGCGGCACCATCAGCCAGGTGGCCGACGGCAATCTGCAGCTGACCGATCGCAAAGGCGAGACACTCAGCGTCAAGCTGAACGATCAGACCAAAGTGCTCAGCGTGTCCAAAGCCACGCTGGACGACATCAAACCGGACAGCTTTATCGGCACCGCCGCCGTGCCGCAGCCGGACGGCACGCTCAAAGCGCTGAGGTGCACGTATTCGCCGCCAGCCTGCGCGGCACCGGCGAAGGGCACTCGGCCTGGGAATCCGCCGACGGCAAAGTGGACACCATGACCAACGGCACCGTCGGCAAACTGGTGAAATCCAACGGCCGTACCCTGACCGTCACCTACGGCAACCAGCAGAAAACCGTCGTCGTGCCGGAAGACGTGCCGATCGTGACGCTGGATCCGGGCGATTTGAGCCTGCTGAAACCGGGCGTGCACATCGTGCTGTTCTCCGCCGTCAACGATAAGGGCGAGCGCATCGCCACCCGCATTTCCGCCGGCAAAGACGGCACCGTGCCGCCGATGTAACCGGAGAAAACCATGAAAACCAACGCGTCGCGGCCGGTGCATCGCTGGCCGGTTCGAATCACTCATTGGATCAACCTGTTCGCCATGGTGTGCATGTTCATGAGCGGTTGGGAGATCTATAACGCCTCGCCGCTGTTCGATTTCCGCTTTCCGCCACAGATGACGCTGGGCGGTTGGCTGGGCGGCGCGATTGGTTGGCATTTGGCGGTGATGTGGCTGTTGGCGCTCAACGCCGTCTGCTATTTGCTGTGGAGCCTGTTCAGCGGCCATTTTCGCCGCGATCTGTTGCCGCTGCGCGTCGGCGCGCTGCGGCAGGATATCTGGCTGGCGTTGACGCTGCGCCTGCGCCACCGGCATGGCCACTACAACGCCATTCAGAAGCTGATGTACCTCGGCGTACTGGCGCTGGGCCTGTTGCTGGTGCTGTCCGGCCTGGCGATCTGGAAGCCGGTTCAACTGCAGGGATTGGTCGCCCTGTTTGGCGGCTTCGATTTCGCGCGCTACGTGCATTTCTTCGCCATGGCCGGCATCGGCCTGTTCGTGGCGATCCACGTCTTTATGGTGATCATCGTGCCCAAAACGCTGTGGGCGATGATAACGGGTGGCAAACATGAATGAGAAAAAGCCGCGGGCAACCGCGCCAAAACTGGAACCGGACCAAAAAAAGCAGTTGGTCAATCTGCAGCGCCGCCTGATGCTGCGTTCCGGCCTGACGCTGGGTGGTATCGCCATGCTCACCGGTTGCAACCTGCAAGACGGCGATCGGGTGGATAAGGTGCTGTGGGCCATGTCGCGCTGGAACGACCGGGTGCAGGCCTGGCTGTTCAGCGGCCAGCGGCTGGCGCAAACTTACCGGCCCGATCAGATTACCCACCCTTTCCCCTTCAACGCGTTTTACCCGGAATACAACGTCCCCGAGATCGATCTCGCCGGCTACCGGCTTGAGGTCGCCGGGAAAGTGGAGAAAAAAGCCCCCTGGACGCTGGAACAGCTGCAGCGGCTGCCGCAGCAAAGCCAGATCACGCGTCTGATCTGCATTGAGGGCTGGAGCGCGATCGGCCAATGGGGCGGCGTGCCGCTACGCACCTTTCTGCAGCACGTCGGCGCGGATCTCAATGCCGGTTACGTCGGCTTCAAATGCGCCGATCGCTACTACTCCAGCCTCGACATGGCCACCGCGCTGCACCCGCAGACCATCCTGGCGCTGGATTTCGGCGGCAAGGCGCTGCCGGCGGACTATGGCTACCCGCTGCGGCTGCGGGTGCCAACCAAACTGGGGTTCAAAAACGCCAAACATATCGCCGCGATCTTCGTCAGCGACGTCAATCCGGGCGGGTATTGGGAAGATCAGGGCTACAACTGGTTCAGCGGCATTTAGTTTTGCGCGGCGCTGCGCATAAGCCTCATCGGCGGCTGGCGGATCTTCTCCGCCGCGGTTAATAATCTGTTCGTCACAACGGGGATAACTATAGGAAAAATAATAGTAAAAAGGATTTTATCATGGAGATTGATGTGAGGGAGATCAATGCACGACCTGTCACGGAATATAGGTACCGAATAACGGTTTTTAAAAAAGCCAGCAGCGTTGCTGCGTATTACCTTGATTTTAAAAAAGCGACGTTAAGGATGCGTCAATGGCTTATTGGGGCTTATCCTGCCTCGGAAGTATTGGACAATGCTTACGTCATGGAACTGTACGATGTAAGGGCGTTGGAAACCCGCGCCGAAGTAACCAAATCCTTATTTGATACCTATACCAGGATGGCATACACCCGAGATGAACGAGAACAGCTATTCATTAATGGCATCGGCCAGGCGATCGTCACTTTTGTGGCGCAATACCAAGCGAGATTGCTTTTCAGCGTACCGCTCAGGCCAGCGTTAGCCAGAATTTATGACTCGCTCTTGAAAAAACATGCGCATCGCGTACATTATTTGTACAACCAAGGGCTTATTGAGGACGGATTATATGTCATCGAAATACCGCCTGTTAACGGCAGAATCCCACCCAACTCCTATGAGCATAAAGGAACGGCACCAAAGAGAAATGCAAACCTTCCACGAAGAATGGGCTGAACAAAGGCGCCGCGAATGGCGTGAACGCGGCGGTGCTGAAGCCAGTGAAGCGCCCGCCAGTGGCATCGATAGCGAACTTTCATCCTGATTCCGGTTCGTTCTTACCCTTCCCCTGCCGTCAACAACGCAAGCCCCGCCTGCTCGATGGCCTCCCGCGCAGCGGCGGGCAACCCCTCGTCGGTAATGACGGCGTCAAAGGCGGCGATCGGCAATGCCAGGTAGGTCGCGATCTTGCCGTATTTCGAGGTGTCACTGAGCAGAATGCAGCGGCGGCTGGCCTCGACGATGGCCTTCTTTACCATCACCTTGTCTTCGTTCGGCGTCGACAGGCCGCGCATGCTCCACGAAGAGGCGGAGATAAACGCCAGATCGATAAACAGACCGCGCAGCGCCTGCGCCGCCGCTTCGCCGACGCAGGAACGATTTTCCCGACATACGGTACCACCGGTGTGGATGATTCTGCACTGGCTATGTTCAATCAGGAAGCCGGCGATGACAAAGTCGTTGGTCACCACCGTCAAATCGTCACGTTCTCCGATCTGTTTCGCCAGCGCCAGCGTGGTGGTGCCGGCATCCAGATAAATACAGCTGTTGGCGGGAATTTGCTGCGCCGCCAGCCGGCCGATGGCGATTTTCTGCCGGCTGAACATCCCCTCTTTAGCCTGGTGCGAAGGTTCGCTCGCCACCCGCTCGGGCGCCTGCACGCCGCCCGAGACCGACTGCACCGCGCCCTGTTCCTCCAGCTTTTGCACATCGCGGCGGATCGTCATGTGCGATACCCCCAGCCGTTCGGTCAGCTCGGCGATGCTGACGACGCCGCGTTCGGATACCAGCGCAAGAATTTGTTGATGGCGTTCTACAGGTATCACGGTTCCCTCTCGTTGCTGCGGTGATAATAATTGTGATTTTACGTCAATTTTCGTTCGCCGATAGCCCTAATTTTTCACGGCGTGAAGGCGCACGCAGTGACGCCAGACAAGCATATACTTATTTAAAAACATAATAGTAATGTTGATACAGGCAGAAGCCGCACACAAAACTCGTCGCACGCATTGTTAATTATTGTGATAACGATCGCGGATAAACGGCCGCCAAGCGCTTACATTTAACACAACAAAACAAATTATCACTAAAATTAACAGGAGTGCAGTATGATACACCCAGGGAAATATGCCGTCTGCATCATTGGGCTGGGCGCGATGGGCATGGGCGCGGCGCGCTCGTGCCTCCGCGCCGGATTGACCACCTACGGGGCGGACCTGAATCCGCAGGCACTGGCGGTGCTGCAACAAGCCGGCGCGAAACAAACGGCGCCCAGCGCGCTCGACTTCGCGGCCGAGCTGGACGCCGTGCTACTGCTGGTGGTGAACGCCGCCCAGGTGAAGCAGATCCTGTTCGGCGAACAAGGTCTGGCGCCAAAGCTCAAGCCGGGCACCGCGGTGATGGTCTCTTCGACCATTTCCGCTGATGACGCCAAACAGATCGAGCAACGGCTGCTGGACTACGGGCTACCGATGCTGGACGCACCGGTTTCCGGCGGGGCGGCCAAGGCGGAGGAAGGCCAGATGACGGTGATGGCCGCCGGCGCCGACGCCACCTTCGAGCGCCTGCAACCCGTGCTGGACGCCATCGCCGGCAAGGTGTACCGCATCGGCGAGACGATCGGCCTGGGCGCGACGGTAAAAATCATCCACCAGCTGTTGGCTGGCGTACACATCGCCGCCGGAGCAGAGGCCATGGCGCTGGCCGCCCGCGCCGGCATCCCGCTGGACGTGATGTACGACGTGGTCACCCACGCCGCCGGCAACTCCTGGATGTTCGAAAACCGCATGCGTCACGTGGTCGACGGTGACTATGCGCCCAAGTCAGCTGTGGATATCTTCGTCAAGGATCTGGGGCTGGTGGCGGATACCGCCAAGGCGCTGCACTTCCCGCTGCCGCTGGCCTCCACCGCTTTCACCATGTTTACCGCCGCCAGCAACGCCGGTTACGGTAAAGAAGACGACAGTGCGGTGATCAAAATCTTTGCCGGCATCGATCTGCCGCAGAAAAAGGAGGCAATCTGATGCTGCTCGGCGTAATCGCAGATGACTTTACCGGCGCGACCGACATCGCCAGTTTTCTGGTGCAAAACGGCCTGCCGACGGTGCAGCTGAACGGCGTGCCGCAAGACGAAACGCAGGTAAACGCACAGGCGGTGGTCATTAGCCTGAAATCGCGCTCCTGCCCGGCAGAACAGGCGGTCGAACAGTCGTTGCAGGCGCTGGCCTGGTTGCAAAAACAGGGCTGCCGCCAGTTCTATTTCAAATACTGCTCCACTTTCGACAGCACCGCACAGGGCAATATCGGCCCGGTGACCGACGCCCTGCTCGCCGCACTGGGAGAGAATTTCACGGTTGTCTCACCGGCGTTGCCGGTAAACGGCCGCACGGTCTATCAGGGCTACCTGTTCGTCGGGGAGCAGCTGCTGTCTGAATCCGGCATGCGTCATCACCCGGTCACGCCGATGACCGAGAGCAACCTGCTGCGCCTGATGGAGTCCCAGGCCGCCGGGCGCTGCGGGCTGGTAACGGCGACGGAAATGGATCGCGGCGCCGAGGCGGTCAGCGAGAAACTGCGGCAATTGGCGCAGGACGGCGTGCGCTACGCAGTGCTGGATACGCTCAACGAACGGCATCTGCTCATCCAGGGTGAAGCGTTGAAAACGATGAAGCTGGTGACCGGCGGTTCGGGCCTGGCGATCGGCCTGGCGCGGCAATGGGCGCAGAACGGCGAACGTTCGGCCGAGGCGGCCGGTGCGCCGCAGGGGGAAAAAGCGGCGGTGCTGTCGGGCTCGTGTTCTGTGATGACCAACCGGCAGGTGGCGCACTATTGCGAACGCGCTTCGGCGCAGGCCATCGATATCGGCCGCTGCCTCGAGCCACAGGCGCGCACCGCCTACGCCGCCGAGTTGGCGTATTGGGCGCAGCGCCACGCCGGGGAGGCGCTTGCCCCGCTGATCTACGCCACCGCAGCGCCGGAAGCGCTGCAGCAAACGCAACGGCAGTACGGTAGCGCCGCCAGCGAGGCGGTGGAGGCGTTGTTCGCCGAGCTGGTGGTGCAGCTGTGCCAGTTGGGATTCAGCCGCTTTATTGTCGCCGGCGGCGAAACCTCCGGCGTGGTCACGCAGGCGCTGGGCATTCGCGGCTTCCATATAGGCCCCAGCATTTCCCCCGGCGTTCCCTGGGTGCGCGCCAACGACCGGGCCATTTCACTGGCATTGAAGTCAGGCAATTTTGGCGATGAAGCCTTCTTCACGCGCGCGCAAACGGAGTTTCCAGTATGACCATGACCATCGAGCAGCAGGCGCGAGAAGAGATGGTGCGCCTGGGCGCTTCGTTTTTCCAACGCGGTTACGCCACCGGCTCTGCCGGCAACCTCTCGCTGTTGCTGCCGGACGGCGCGCTGTTGGCGACGCCGACCGGCTCCTGTCTCGGCGAGCTGCAGGCCGATCGCCTGTCTAAAGTGAGCCTGAACGGCGACTGGCTCTCCGGCGACAAACCGTCGAAAGAGATCAGCTTTCACCGAGCGCTGTATCTGAACAATCCTGAATGCAAAGCGGTGGTGCACTTGCATTGCACCTACCTCACGGCGCTCTCTTGCCTGCAGGGGCTGGACGTCGACAACGCTATCAAACCGTTCACCCCCTATGTGGTGATGCGCGTCGGCAAGGTGCCGGTGGTGCCCTACTACCGCCCCGGCGACGAAAGGCTGGCGCAGGATCTGGCCCGCCTGGCGCCCACCCACCGCGCTTTTTTGCTGGCCAACCACGGGCCGGTGGTGACCGGTAAAGACCTGCGAGCGGCGGCGGACAATGCCGAAGAGATGGAAGATGCGGCGCGGCTGATCTTCACCCTCGGCGATCGTCCTATCCGCTATTTGACCGATGATGAAATTGCCGAATTACGGAGCTGAACCATGCCTAAATTTGCCGCCAATTTATCGATGATGTTTAACGAAGTGCCGTTCCTCGAGCGCTTCGCCGCCGCTGCCGCACAGGGCTTCAGCGCGGTGGAATTCCTGTTCCCTTACGACTATCCCGCCGAGCTGTTGGCCGAAAAGCTGCGCGAACACGGCCTGCAACAGGTGCTGTTCAACACCGCGCCCGGCGATGCCGCCGCCGGCGAATGGGGACTGGCGGCGCTGCCGGGCCGCGTGCAGGACGCGCGCGCCGATATCGACCGCGCGCTGGCCTACGCCATCGCCCTTTCCTGCCCCTGCGTGCACCTGATGGCCGGCGTAGTGCCCGCAGGCGCGGATCGGCAGCGTTATCTCGACACCTTTATCGCCAATGCGCGCTATGCCGCCGACGCCTTCGCCCCGTACGGCGTCAAGGTGCTGCTCGAAGCGCTCAGCCCGCCGGTCAAGCCCGACTACCTGTTTGCCAGTCAACACCAGGTGGCGGAAACCGTGGCGGCGATCGAGAGACCGAACGTGTTTATTCAGTTCGACTTTTTCCACGCGCAGTTAGTGGACGGCAATATCAGCGGGTTGCTGGAGACGCTGGCCGGACGCTACGCGCATATCCAGATAGCCTCCGTGCCGGATCGCCATGAGCCGGACGAGGGCGAACTGAATTATCCATGGCTGTTCGACAGGCTGGATGCGCTCGGCTATCCGGGTTGGATAGGTTGCGAATACCGGCCGCGCGGCGACACCGCCGCCGGGCTCGGCTGGCTGAAGCCTTACCGCTAACGCTGCCGCTAACACCAGGAAATCGATTTTATAACAATGAAACGCACCCGTATCGCCACGCGGCGATCGCGGTGCCCAACGCTTACCCAACGAAAGGCTTTTTTCATGTCTACCTCTCTGCTGTTGCTGATTGCCGTACTCGGCGTGGTGCTGCTGTTATTGATGGTCATCAAGGCGAAGGTGCAGCCCTTCGTCGCGCTGTTGGTGGTCAGTCTGCTGGTGGCGTTGGCCAGCGGCATTCCGACCGGCGAAGTGATGAAAGTGATGACCGCCGGGATGGGCGGCGTACTTGGTTCGGTGACCATTATCATCGGTCTGGGCGCGATGCTTGGCCGCATGATCGAACACTCGGGCGGCGCCGAGTCGCTGGCGCAACGCTTCAGCCAGGGCCTGGGGCCGAAACATACCGTCGCCGCACTGACCCTCGCCGCATTCATTCTCGGCGTTCCTGTGTTCTTCGACGTCGGGTTTATCATTCTGGCGCCGATTATCTATGGCTTCGCCAAGGTCGCCAAAGTGTCGCCGCTGAAGTTCGGCCTGCCGATGGCCGGCGTGATGTTGACGGTGCACGTCGCGCTGCCGCCGCACCCCGGCCCGGTCGCCGCCGCCGGTTTGCTCAACGCCGACATCGGTTGGCTGACCATCATCGGCCTCGCAATCTGTATTCCGGTCGGCGCGATCGGCTATTTCGCCGCCAACTACCTCAACCGCAAAACCTATCCGTTATCGATAGAGGTGCTGGAACAACTGCAGCTGGCGGCGCCGGAGCCGCGGCCGGAAGATCACGCGCCGCTCAGCGATCGCATCAACCCGCCCGGCGCCGGCCTGGTGGCGGCGCTGATCGTCATCCCGATCGCCATCATCATGCTCGGCACCGTCTCCGCCACGCTGTTGCCGGCAGGCTCGGCGCTGCGCGATACGCTGTCGCTGCTGGGGTCGCCGGCGGTGGCGCTGATGATAGCCCTGCTGCTGGCCTTCTACTTCCTGGCACTGCGCCGCGGCTGGAGTCTGCAACACGCCAGCGACGTGATGGGCGCCGCGCTGCCGACCGCCGCGGTGGTGATCCTGGTGACCGGCGCGGGCGGCGTGTTCGGCAAGGTGTTGGTGGAATCCGGCGTCGGCAAGGCGCTGGCGGAAGTGCTGACGGCCATCGGCCTGCCGCTGGTGCCCGCCGCGTTTATCATTTCTCTGGCGCTGCGCGCTTCGCAGGGGTCCGCCACCGTGGCGATCCTGACCACCGGCGGCCTGTTGTCGGAAGCGGTCAGCGGGTTGAATCAGCTGCAGCTGGTGCTGGTGACGCTGGCGACCTGTTTCGGCGGACTGGGGCTTTCCCACGTCAACGACTCCGGTTTTTGGATCGTCACGCGCTATCTGGGGCTGTCGGTGGCCGATGGCCTGAAGACCTGGACGGTGCTGACCACCCTGCTCGGCCTGAGCGGCTTTCTGTTCACCTGGCTGTTGTGGCTGGCGGTGTGATTTCTCTGGCATACTGAACGCCGTTGTTTTTCATCGCCTTTCACCCTGTGCAGGAGCAGCAACATGACCGTAATCAACACCGCGCCAACGCTTATCACCGAACGCCTGCGGCTGGACGCGCACACGCTGGACGACTTCGAGTCGCTGGCCGCACTGTGGGCCGATCCGCAGGTGGTGCGCTACATCGGCGGCACGCCGCGCGACCGGGAAGACTCCTGGGGGCGCCTGATGCGCTACGTCGGCCACTGGGCGCTGTTGGGATACGGGTATTGGGCGGTGCGTGACAAACTGAGCGGCGAGTACCTCGGCAGCATCGGCTTTTCCAACTTCCTGCGCGACATCACCCCGGCGCTCGACGCACCGGAAATGGGCTGGACGCTGGTGAGCTCGGCGCAGGGCAAAGGCTACGCCACCGAGGCACTGCGGGCGGCGCTGGCCTGGGGTAAAACGCACCTGCCGGGCGAGAAAACCGTCTGCATCATCTCGCCGGAAAACCAGGCTTCGCTGGGGCTGGCGAAAAAGGTCGGTTTCTGCGAAAGCCACCGCAGCGAGTATCACCAGAGCCCGATCGTCGTGATGCATTGCCCGCTCTGAAAGTCTAAGCGCGTTGCACCGCCAACGCCGTCTGAATGAAGTTGTCCCGCAGCGCGTCCGCGCGCTGCGGATCCCAGGCGATACCGACCTGCCACTCCGTCTCTTCGCCGCTCAGCGGCAGAATGTCGATGCCAACCGGCGCGATGTGCGTGATGCTGTGCGGCAGCAGCGCGACGCCAACGCCGGCGGCGACCAGCGCCAGCAGCGTCTGGATATCGCCGGCCTGCTGCACCACGTTCGGCGTCAACCGGTGAGCAGCGATAAACCGCAGCGACTGATCGCTCAGCCCGCGCCCGCGTTTCGGCGTCAGCTGCAACAGCGGCAGCTGATTGAAACGCGCCATCAGGTCGTCGGCCCGCAGCGCCAGCGCGCCCGGCGCGGCCAGCACCAGCCGGTCGCTCAGCAATGCCACGCCGCACAGCGGCGTAGTGACCGGTAAGCGCACGAACCCCGCCTGCAACTCGCCCTGCAGCAACAGCTGATACTGCCGCTCCGACGGCATGTCCTCCAGCCCAATGACCACCTCGGGAAAACGCTGGCGAAAGGCGGCCACCAGCTGCGGCGCCAGATGAAAACTGGAGAGGCCAAATCCCAGCGCCAGCCGCCCCGCTTCCCCGAGCGCTACCCACCGGGCGCGCCGCTGAAACTGCTGGTACTGTTCCACCAGCGCCTGCGCCTCCGGGTAGAGCCGCTGTCCACCGGCGGTGAGCACCGCCCCCTGTCGGCCACGCTCGAACAGCCGAACGCCGAGCTGGGTTTCCAGCGCTTGAATCTGCTTGCTCAGCGCCGGTTGGCTGATGCACAGCAGGCTCGCCGCCTGCCGATAGTTGCCCTGTTCGGCCAGCGCCACCAGGGCGCGCAGTTGTTTTATATCCATTCCATCAGGTTATCGAATAGGGAATTTAATTGATTATACAGTAATCAATCCACCTGCTGTAATCAACGCAGACCCCAACCGGAGAGACACCATGACCCCTTCACTTCGCGCCGCCACGGTGCAATTCCAGCATCGCGCCAACGATAAGAATTACAACCTGTCGACCATGGAACGCTTTATCACGGAGGCGGCCGAGCAGCAGATACAGCTGCTGGCCTTCCCGGAAATGTGCATCACCGGCTATTGGCACGTGCGCCATCTGTCCGACGCCGAGGTGCGCGCGCTGGCGGAGCCGATCGCGAGCAGCCCTTCTCTGGCGCGCATTCGCCCGCTGGCGGAGCGTTACAACATGGCGATCGGCGTCGGGCTGATCGAGCTGGGCGACGACGGCCGTTGCTACAACGCCTATGCCGTTTGTCTGCCGGACGGCGAGCTGCATGTGCACCGTAAACTGCACGCCTTCGAACACCCGGCTATCGCCAGCGGCGACCGCTACACGGTGTTCGATACCCCCTGGGGCGTGCGCGTGGGCGTCTTGATCTGCTGGGACAACAATCTGGTGGAGAATGTGCGCGCCACGGCGCTGCTGGGTGCGGAGGTGTTGATCGCCCCGCACCAGACCGGCGGCACCCATTCGCGCAGCCCGCACGGCATGAAGCCGATCCCGCAGGCGCTGTGGCAACGGCGTGCGGAAGATCCGCAGGCGATAGAAGCCGCCTTTCGCGGCGAACACGGCCGCGGCTGGCTGATGCGCTGGCTACCGTCGCGCGCTCACGACAACGGGCTGTTCTTGCTGTTCAGCAACGGCGTGGGCCGCGATGACGATGAGATACGCACCGGCAACGCGATGATCCTCGATCCTTACGGCCGCATCGTGGCAGAGACCTGGGCGGCGGAAGACCGGATGGTCAGCGCCGAACTCGATCTGACGCTGATCCCGCTCAGCACCGGCCGACGCTGGATTTACGGACGCCGCCCCGAGCTGTACGGGCTATTGACCGAACCACAAGGCTATGAGCGCGATGCCCGCAGCGCACGCTTTTCAACGCAGCCGACGGGGCGCGGCGGCCGATAACAGATAAAAAAAATCCGCCCGAAGGCGGATTTTTTATCGGTGCGGCAAAATCTGCCGCAGGTTCATGCCCGCAGGCACGAACACACTTAGAAGCGGTAGCCTACGCCAACGTTCCAGGTGCCAACGTCAACGCTACGAATGCGGTTCTGCTCGTAACCGACATCCAGGGCAACGTTCTCGATTGGGTTGAACTGCAGACCGGCACCGTAGGTGAAGCCGTAGTCAGCGGTGTCGTGACGAGAAGTACCGTTCTGAGCGTTGGTAGTGAATTTACCGTAACCCAGGCCAACCAGACCGTAGATGCTCGCCCAGTCATTGATGCGGTATGCTGGACCGGCAGAGATAGAGTTGTACTGAGCTTTGTTGTAGAAACCGTCCTGAGAACCGTCCTTTTCCAGGTGGGTAAAGGAACCGATTACGCCCAGTGGGTTGTTGTCGAACTCGTAACGGTATTTCAGGTTGAAACCGTCGGCCTTGTTAGCAACGCCTTGGAAATCACCCTGCGCATAGCCAGCGGATACGGTGCTCTGACCAGCGAATGCGGTACCTGCGCTAACTGCTAATACGCAAGCTGCTACTGCGGAAAGACATGCAATTTTTTTCATAACCACCTCAAACGCGTTTTATTATTAAGTACATCCATTTGTTCATGCTTTGAAAATATAACAAAAATTAGCGTGAAACTCTGCCTTGAAATGAGTGTCTAATGCTTTATATCGTGTAACAGAAGATTTCAAGAACAGTGTATCTTCTTCTTTTCGCTCTATTTTCGGCCGTATTCTACGGCTTTCTGTGACAAAAATCACCTATTTAATATCCAGATAATTCTTAAGAAAAAGCGCACTTTTTGACCAAATCCGCCACATCTCATCCGAGGATCGGCGGATTTCACCGCGATGCGCGCTTTTCTCAGACAGATTTTCGCATTTCATTTACACTGCTCGCATCCCCGTTTCGACCGTTTTCTCAAGGCTGAGGAACGGCGCATAAAAGGCCCGTTAAGGATGTCGTTACCTACTTCCGGCAGAGCGCCCTCCGCGCTGCTGCCTATCTGTCTGTTAATCATCGCCATGGTGTCTATCCAGAGCGGTGCCTCGTTGGCCAAAAGCCTGTTCCCGATCGTGGGCGCGGAAGGCATCACCACGCTGCGCCTTTTCATCGGCACCCTGATTTTGTTCATCATCTTCCGCCCGTGGCGCATGCGCCTCGCCGCCGGCAGCCGCTTGCCGCTGCTGATTTACGGCCTGTCGCTCGGCGCGATGAACTACCTGTTCTACCTGTCGCTACGCACCGTGCCGCTCGGCATCGCCGTGGCGCTGGAGTTTACCGGCCCGCTGGCGGTGGCCATGTTCTCCTCGCGGCGGCCGATCGACTTCCTCTGGGTGGCATTGGCGATCGCCGGGCTGTGGTTCCTGCTGCCGCTCGGCCACGGCGTGGGGGGGATCGATCCGTTCGGTGCCGCCTGCGCGCTCGGCGCCGGCGCCTGCTGGGCGGTCTATATCATCTTCGGCCAGAAGGCCGGCGGCGATCACGGCCCCGGCACGGTGGCACTCGGTTCGCTGATCGCCGCGCTGGTGTTCTGCCCGATCGGCGCCTGGCAAACCGGCAGCGTGCTGTTCAACCTCGATATTCTGCCGGTGGCGCTGGCGGTAGCGATCCTCTCCACCGCGCTGCCTTATTCACTGGAGATCATCGCGCTGCCCAAAATCCCGGCGCGCACCTTCGGCACCTTAATGAGCCTGGAACCGGCCATGGCGGCGCTGTCCGGCATGCTGTTCCTCGGCGAACACCTGAGCGGCGTGCAATGGCTGGCGCTGGCGGCCATCATCGCCGCCTCCATGGGCTCAGCCCTGACCATCCGCCCTAAACCGCGCCTCGAAAGCCTTTCCTGATCGCTAACCCGCCTGCCGACCGCAACGCCGGAATGCAGGCGGGTTAACTGTTTTCCTCGTGACAAGTCGGCATACTTCCCCTTAGCCTGTACCGCAGGCACTTTGGACTTTCGCTCACATGGAGAATAACAGTGATTCACAACAGCCTGTTCAACCCACGCTTCGGCCGCGGACTCGCGCCGGCGCTGGTTTCAACCCTGACCGAGTTGCGTCGATGCGACCTGCCCGAACTGGCCCCGGGCCATCATCCGATCGACGGCGATAACATCTTTATGGATGTCATGACGCTGACCACTACGCCGGCGGCGCAGAAGCGCGCCGAGATGCATCAGGAGTACATCGCGCTCCATCTGCTGATCAGCGGTGAAGAGCGCATCGAATACGGTCTGGCGGGCGACGGGCATCGCGAACAGCCCCACGCAGAAAATAGCGACCTTCTGCTGCTGGACATCAAACGCCATCCGCAAACGCTGCACATGACGCACGGCATGTTCGCGATCTTTTTCCAAATGGAGCCGCACAAAACCGGCTGCCTGTGGCAGCGGCCGCAGCACATCAAGAAAGCAGTGGTGAGGATCCATCACCGCCTGCTGCTGTGACCCTGCGGCAACGCCCGTAAAAAATCGGCGGCCTGGCGGGGAGAGCGCAAGCGTATGAAGCAGCGCCCGGCGCCGGCCATTTCCGCCAGGTATTTTCGCCGATTTTTGGCGTAGGTGCGGATCGTCCAAAGTACGATCGACTCGCGGCTGAAGAAAGAACGGCGAAAACTTTCCCGGTTGCCGGTGCCCGGCCACAGCTCACGTTTGCTGGCCGCGCGTCGGCACGCGCGGCGCACGGCTTGCCACAGCGTGCGCCCAAAACCGTAGTCCAGCCACAGGATATAGTCGACCTCGCGCCACTTGATCGGCTGCGTGCGGCTGTAGTTGCCGTCCAGCACCCAGCCTTCGCCCGCTTCGGCCAGCGTCTGCTCAAGCCGCGCCAGGAATGCATCATCGGGCGTTCCCTGCCACTCGGGCCGCCAATAGAGCCTGTCCATCTCGATATAGGGCACGTCAAGCCGTTCTGCCAGTTGACGCGCCAGGGTGCTTTTACCGCTGCCGCTGGTGCCGACGACGTTAATTTTCATCACTCGCCACTCATAGAGAGGGGATAATCTCCCTACTGTAACTGCATCAATTACGGCTATCAATCTGAATAGGCTTAAAATTAACACCGCGATAACAAAGTGGATATTCTTCTGAGGCCGGCATGCTCAATGAAAATAAAATAACAGGGATAAACCGTCACTGCGGTAAATAATAAATCTGCAACAAAAAATAAAACAACCAATAAAAATCAATTTCATTAATCAAAAACAAAAGCCACATTAAAATATTGCCATTAGGCTAATCCTATTTGTGCAATAGCCATTTTCGTACGGCAAAAATAAATACCCCTGCTATAATTGATCCCGTAACGAAATAGGACAACGACTAATCAAGAGGATATCTGATATGAGTACCGCTAAACTGGTGAAAACGAAATCTTCTGATCTGCTGTATACCCGTAACGATCTGGACGAAAAAGTCAAACTAGCCGCCATCAAGGCGCTGAACCATCAGGTCGTGCAATTTATCGATCTTTCGCTGATCACCAAACAGGCGCACTGGAACATGCGCGGCGCGAACTTCATCGCGGTCCATGAAATGCTGGACGGCTTCCGCACCGCCATCATCGAGCATCAGGACACCTTCGCCGAGCGCGTGGTGCAGTTGGGCGGCGTCGCACTGGGCACCGTACAGGTGGTCAACGATCGCACACCGCTGAAAAGCTATCCGACCAATATCCACAGCGTGCAGGAGCACCTGAAGGCGCTGGCCGATCGCTACGGCGCGGTAGCGAATGACATCCGCAAGGCGATTACCGAAGTGGAAGACGAAGACACCGCCGACATGTTCACCGCCGCCTCGCGCGATCTGGACAAGTTCCTGTGGTTTATCGAATCCAATATCGAATAACGCGAAAGCGTTGCAGAGCGCCCGTCGTTCCGGGCAGAACAGGCTGGGCTTTGCCCGGCCTGTTTTCTTTTGCGCGACCGTTGCATTGTACAAAAAACGGCCCATATTAAACGGTAAGGTTCCCTTGTCAGGAGGTAATGATGGCCAGCGGCTGGGCGGCGGACGGCGCCGTACAAGATCAGATTGATTCCACCGTCGACGATGCGGTGCAGCGCGCGCGTGAAGCGCTCGGGCACGGCGAGAGCGAACGCTATTGCCAGGAATGCGGAGAGGCGATCCCCGAGGCGCGCCGCAAGGCGTTAACGGGCGTGCGTTTTTGCCTCGCCTGCCAGACCGAACAAGACAAAAAACACGCGGCCGCCAGCCTGTACAATCGGCGCGGCAGCAAAGACAGCCAGTTGCGCTAGCATTATCTGCTCCCCCTTTTGCACCCTCGCGGCCCCGCTTGCACCGTCAGTGCATCATGAAAGTTAGAGTTAGTTATCAATATTGAAGCAAAAACGTTAAAGAACGGTTGTTTCACAGCCAAAATTTGGTTAATGATAGCCCCGTGCACCAAGATAATTCTTACGCACCATTTTGGTGCCTCACCTTGGTGCACAACCATAACAATTCGCCTTTCCGGCACAACATCACGCACTAACTCTTTGTTTTTATAGTAGTTGAAAACATGGCACGATTTTTTCATGGCACCAACTGCAATATAAAAAATGGGTAATCCGCAACCTGTACAGGAATTCCTCTCATGAAGTCGATTTTTAAAGTCTCCCTGGCCGCACTCTCTCTGGCCTTTGCCGTAAGTTCCCACGCAGCAGACAAACTGGTGGTCGCCACCGACACCGCTTTCGTTCCTTTTGAGTTCAAACAAGGCGACAAATACGTCGGCTTCGACATCGACCTGTGGGCCGCCGTCGCCAAAGAGCTGAAGCTGGACTACACCCTGAAACCGATGGACTTCGGCGGCATCATTCCGGCGCTGCAGACCAAAAACGTCGACCTGGCGCTGGCCGGCATCACCATCACCGATGAGCGCAAAAAAGCCATCGACTTCTCCGACGGCTACTACAAGAGCGGCCTGCTGGTGATGGTCAACGCCGACAACAACAGCGTGAAAAGCATCGACGATCTGAACGGCAAAGTGGTGGCGGTGAAGAGCGGCACCGGCTCGGTGGATTACGCCAAGCAGCACATCAAAACCAAGGATCTGCGCCAGTTCCCTAACATCGACAACGCCTACATGGAACTGGGCACCAAGCGCGCCGATGCGGTGCTGCACGACACGCCAAACATCCTATACTTCATTAAGACGGCCGGCGCCGGCAAGTTCAAAACCGTAGGCGATTCGCTGGAAGCACAGCAGTATGGCATCGCCTTCCCTAAAGGCAGCGACGAGCTGCGCGAGAAGGTGAACGGTGCGCTGAAAACCCTGCGCGCGAACGGCACCTATAACGAGATCTACAAGAAGTGGTTCGGCACCGAACCTAAGTAAGCTGTGAATTTGGCAAGCTATTAACTTAAGCACAGGGGGTCGCTTAACCCCCTGCGCTTCGTTGTATCTGATACCCACGTTTGGGATCACCGGGAGAAATATCATGCAGTTCGACTGGAGCGCCATCTGGCCCGCCATTCCTATCTTGTTAGAGGGCGCCAAAATGACCCTGTGGATTTCGGTCCTCGGTCTGATTGGCGGCCTGATCATCGGCCTCGTCGCCGGCTTTGCCCGTACCTACGGCGGTTGGATCGCCAACCACATCGCGTTGGTGTTTATCGAAGTAATTCGCGGCACGCCGATCGTGGTACAGGTGATGTTCATCTACTTCGCCCTGCCGATGGCATTTAGCGACTTGCGCATCGATCCGTTCACCGCGGCGGTGGTGACCATCATGATCAACTCCGGCGCCTACATCGCGGAAATCACCCGCGGCGCGGTGCTGTCGATTCATAACGGTTTCCGCGAGGCCGGCCTGGCGCTCGGCCTGTCGCGCCGCGAAACCATCCGCTACGTCATTATGCCGCTGGCGCTGCGCCGCATGCTGCCGCCGCTGGGCAACCAGTGGATCATCAGCATCAAAGACACCTCGCTGTTCATCGTGATCGGCGTGGCGGAGCTGACCCGTCAGGGTCAGGAAATTATTGCCGGTAACTTCCGCGCGCTGGAAATCTGGAGCGCCGTGGCGGTTATCTATCTGATTATTACCCTGGTGCTGAGCTTCGTGCTGCGTCGTCTGGAAAGAAGGATGAAAATCCTGTGATTGAATTTAAAAACGTCTCCAAGCATTTTGGCCAAACCCAGGTGCTGCACAACATCGATTTGAAGATCGACAAAGGCGAAGTGGTGGTGATCATCGGGCCGTCGGGCTCCGGTAAATCCACCCTGCTGCGCTGCATCAACAAGTTGGAAGAAGTCACCAGCGGCGATCTGATCGTCGACGGCCTGAAAGCCAACGATCCGAAAGTTGACGATCGGTTGATCCGCCAGGAAGCCGGCATGGTGTTCCAGCAGTTCTACCTGTTCCCGCACCTGACGGCGCTGGAAAACGTCGCCTTCGGCCCGATCCGCGTGCGCGGCGCGAAGAAGTCCGATGCGGAAAAGCTGGCGCGCGAGCTGCTGGCCAAGGTCGGTCTGGCGGAGCGTGCCCACCACTACCCGTCCGAACTGTCGGGCGGCCAGCAGCAACGCGTGGCCATTGCGCGCGCGCTGGCGGTGAAGCCGAAAATGATGCTGTTCGACGAGCCGACCTCCGCGCTCGATCCGGAGCTGCGCCATGAAGTGCTGAAGGTAATGCAGGATCTGGCCGAGGAAGGCATGACGATGGTCATCGTCACCCACGAAGTCGGCTTTGCCGAAAAAGTGGCGTCGCGCCTGATCTTTATCGATAAGGGCCGGATTGCCGAAGATGGCAACCCGCACGATCTGATCAACCATCCGCCAAGCCCGCGTCTGCAGGAATTCCTGCAGCACGTGTCCTGATCCCGGCGGTTTAACGGCGGGCGCGCCACGCGCCCGCCGCTTTCATTCCGCACGCTCTCCCACGCCCCAGCGCGCCATCTTTCCTACTATATTGATTGTTTTTCATCGTATTGCTTTTACATCCGCCGATCACAGAACGCCAAAGAGAGGAACAATGCCGCCAAACGCAGACTCCCGACGAGGTTCTCATCTGCGAGAACACCTGCTTTTCCTGCTGCTGTTGCTGACCCTGAACGTCTTCGCACCACCGGCCCTGGCGCAAAACGCACCGCCCGCGCCCACCGACAAAAGCGATCAGCAGAAAGCCGCCTACGCCGCGCTGGCCGATCTGCTGCAGGACGACAAAGCGCGCGCGGAACTCATCAACCACCTGAAACAGGCCGCCGGCGACGCCCCCGCCACCGCCCCGGCAACGCCGGTGGAATCAACGCCGGCGACGCTGAGCGACAGCCTGAACTCGCTGGCGCAGGAAGGCATCGGCACCTTTAACCAGAAGCTCGGCGCGCTGCAAAAGCTGATCGATTCCGGCCCGAAGCGCGTTTTCAATCCCGCCGGCTTTTTCCGCGCGCTGGGCTACTTTCTGCTGACGGTGGCGGTCACCTTTGCGCTGTTCCACCTGATCCGGCGGCTGATCGCGCCGCTGTACAAGCGCATGGGCAGTTGGGGGCACAACGCCCGGCTGCAGCGCGGCCCGTGGTATAAACGCCCCGCCGCCATTCTCGGCGCTTTCGCCGTCGATCTGCTGGTGCTGCTGCTGGCGCTGGCGGCGGGCAACCTGTTCGCCCGCCACGTCCACGCCGACAGCGCCACCATTCTGCGGCTGCAGACCCTGTTTCTCAGCGCCTTCGCGGTGATTGAGTTCTTCAAGGCGGTGCTGCGGCTGATTTTTGCCCCCAACTTCGACTACCTGCGCCCCTTCCCCTTCAGCGACCCGAGCGCGCGCTACTGGAACACGCGTCTCGCCTGGCTCAGCGGGCTGATCGGCTACGGCCTGATGGTGGTGGTGCCGGTGGTGGCGGTGCAGATCAGCTACCCGGCAGCCGCCGCCGTCAACCTGGTGGTCATGCTGGCGCTGACGCTGTATGCCATCTGGCTGATCCTGCACAACCGCAAGCCGATACAGCAACAGATCAACCTGCTGGCCGAACGGTCGATGGCGTTTTTCAGCGTGATCCTGCGCGGCCTGGGGCATATCTGGCATCTGCTGGCGATCGCCTATTTTCTGGTGTTGTTCGTGCTGTCCCAGTTCGACATCGGCAACAGCCTGCGCTTTATGATGAGCGCCACGGTGAAAAGCCTGCTGGTAGTCGGCGTCGGCGCTCTGCTGTCCGGCATGCTGACCCGCTGGATTTTCCGCCGCATTTCGCTGCCGACCGACGTCAATCTGCGCTATCCGATGCTTGAGCGGCGCATCAACGCCTATATTCCTAACGGGTTGAAGATACTGCGGGTGATGGTGGTGCTGGCGGTGACGCTGTTCCTGCTTGACGCCTGGCACCTGATTAATCTGTACCAGTGGGCAGGCAGCGAAAATGGCCAGCGGACGCTCGGCGGGCTGGTGCATATCCTGCTGATCCTGCTGATCGCCGTCTTCAGCTGGACGCTGATGGCCAGCATCATCGAGCACCGCCTGGCGTTGGAGCTCAGCAACGGCGTGCGGCCGAGCGCGCGCGAACGCACGCTGCTGACGCTGTTTCGCAACGTGCTGGCTATCGTTATCAGCACCATTACCGTGATGATCGTGCTGTCGCAGGTCGGGCTGAACATCGCGCCGCTGCTGGCGGGCGCCGGCGCGCTGGGGCTGGCTATCAGCTTCGGCGCCCAGACGCTGGTGAAAGACGTGATTACCGGCGTGTTCATCCAGTTCGAAAACGGCATGAACACCGGCGAATACGTCACCGTCAGCGGCATCACCGGCACCGTGGAGCGCATGACCATTCGCTCGATCGGCCTGCGCGACGACTACGGCGTCTACCACATCGTGCCGTACTCCTCGATCACTACGCTGGCCAACTATGCGCGTGAGTTCGGGGTGTATCGCGCCAACTACACCGTCAGCCGCGACGAGGATATCGATCGGGTCAATGAGGTGCTGCATCAGGCCGTCGCGGCGCTGAAGCAAGATGAACAGGTGAAGCATTTCCTGATTGGCGAGCCGGTCTTCAACGGCGTGGTGGCGCTGGGCGACCGCTCGTTCACCACCCGCGTGACGGTGCGCACGCAGGCGCTGAAACAGTGGGTGGTGCAATACGCCCTCGATCGGCTGGTGAAAATCCATTTCGATCGGGCCGGCATCGGCATGCCTCAGCAGGCGATGCAGATCTCCCGCGCGCCGCAGCCACACGAAGAACAGGCACCGCCCGCGGCTCCCGGCGGTTAGCGCCCGCGCCCGCAGGGCTGAGCGGCCAGGAAGGCCGCCACGTCCTGTCGGTAGGCGTCGTATTGCACCGAGCGCGGCGCAAACAGGCCTACCACGTTGATCAGCCACGGATGGCGGGCGAACAGCGGTTTGATCATCACGTGGTCGGCTTCGTCGATGCGCGTCACCGTCAGCAGCGAGGCCGGGATCGTTTGCCGATACACGCGCTCGGTTTCGTCCGCGTCCACGTTGACGTCGCGCCCGCCCAGGATCAGGTGCACCGGCGTGTTGAAATGCCGCAATCCCGCCGTCGCGTCGCTGGCCATGTTGGCGCGGATAAAGCGCCAGCGGTCGGCGCTCAATGCGGCGGAGCCATACTCGCGGCGGTACTGCGCGTAGCCGTCCGGTTGCTCGAGCAGCGTCTGGATATGGCGCCAGTGCGCTTCGCGCGCCTGGATTTTCGCTTCATCTTCCCCCGCCGCCGCCATCGCCGCGCGGGTGTTGTAACGCCCCTGCCGCAGCCAGTTGATCGCCGGCGCCAGCGCCAGCGTGAAGGCGATATCGGGGCGTAAACGCGCCACCTCCGGCATCACCCACCCCGCCTGGCTGGTGCCCCATAGCCCCACGCAGCGCGCATCGAAGCGCCCGTCTCGCCGGGCCCAGTCGATGATATCGGCGGTTTCCCGCGCACGATCCGCCATGGTCTGATGCAGCCAGTTGCCGCCCGAGCCGCCAACGCCCGGCTTATCGAAGGATAAACCCGCGTAGCCCTGCTGCGCCATCGCCTCCCAAATGCCGAAATAGCCTTCGTCGCGGCTGGCGTTAGCCGGCCCATCGCCGTGCACGAACACCACAACGCCGGGCTTGACCGGCGCATGCTGCGGCAACACCAGCGTGCCGGTCAGCCGGTTGCCGCCGGCGATCACCGTGATCGGTTCGGTGACGAAGCGAAAGTCGTTGACGAAAATGACCCACCCGAGCGCCAGCAGAAACAGCACCACACTGCACAGTCCTATTTTGCGCACGTCGCCTCCCCGCAGAGTCTCTCCATCAACACCCAGTCGGCCTGACCGAACAGCCATCCCAACGCAGCGTAATGCTCTTCTCGCCGCACCTGAAAACCACAGCGCCGATACAGGCGCAGCGCATCCACGTTGCGCCGGCTGACGTGCAGGCTCAGGCGCCGCCCCGAACCCTGCCCGGCAGCGTAGTCTTTCATCCACTGCAGCAGCCGCTTGCCCACCCCTTTGCCGCGCTGATTCTCGGCCACCGCCAGGTAAGAGAGATACAGTTCATCGGCCGCCGGGGTGTGCCGCAACACCGCCATTTGCAGATACATGCGCCAAACGTTCAGCCAACCATAGCGGCGGCACAGCCGCCAAATCGGCAAAGTGCGCGGACGCCACCCGGCGTTGTTCTCGCCAGCGGCCGCATTGAGGGCAAAGGCCGCATTGAGGGCAAAGGCCGCCACCACCTGTTCATCCTGCTTCACCACGAAGCTGTGCTCCCGGCTGCCGCCTTGCTTCCAACGCCACAGCCGATAGAACAGACGCCACTGAAGGCGGGGGCTCAGACGGCGCGCGCGCTGGAACTTGTCGCAGAACGCAGCGTAGATCAGCGCCGCCGTTTGCAGGCGGTCAGCATCGTGGTACGGCTCAATGTGCAGCATATCCACCTCGACTAGGGATGCCGGTAGAGCAGCTGTTCCAACAGCCGCACCGGCGCGGTCTCCTCCGGCGCGGACGACGCAAAGATCGCCTGCCGCCAGGCCTGACTTTCGATCACGTCCAACACCAGCTGCGCAAGCGGTAACGGCGCTATCGCCGGTGCAATCTCACCGGTTTGCTGAGCCTCGGCGATAACCGTCGCCAGCGCCTCAATCAGCTGCCGCTGGTTAGCGCCGAACGGCTCGGCCAACGCCGGGTTGCGCGCCACCTCCGCCACGATCTCCGCCGACAACTGCACATTGGCCGGCTCAGCGACAAAAGCGTGATAGGCGGTAAAAAAGGCCGACAGAGCCTGCTTCGGCCGCTTTCTGTCGGCCCACAATCCGGCGGCAAACTCGGTGAATACGCCGTTTTCCAGCAGCGCAATCTCGCCGATCAACGCCTCCTTGCCGGTAAAGTGGTTATAGAGGTTGCCGACGCTGACGCCCGCCGTCTGCGCGATATCCCGCATGCTGGTCTGGTGAAATCCCTTATGGGTAAAGCTGTGCAGCGCGGCCTCGACAATCTTTTCTCGGTTTCCCATCGGCAACTCCCGAAACGGTGAAGGGGGGCGCCTGGCGCCATCGAATAAATATTAATGAACGAACGTTCGTTCACATTTAAGGATAGCATAGGCCGGTAAAATTGAACCGCGGCTCAACGGCGTGTGAATCGGCGGGAAGATAAAAATGCCGCCCCCGTTTTCGGCGGGCGGCGTGGTGAAAACTCAGTGCAGCGCGTCGCCCTGCTTCACCGACGTAAACGCCTGCATCAGTTTCACGACGTCGTGCATGCCGATGTTGACCTGGTTGATCACTTCCCCGGCATCGTGGGTCAGCGCCACGCCGCCGCCGGCCTGCTCTACGCAGGTTGCCATGCCGGCAATCGCCGCCGCCACGCCTTGCTGAATGGACTTGGTCATGCGTTCGATCTCGGTCGCCGCCTTGCGCGACTGTTCCGCCAGCGTGCGCACTTCGTTGGCGACCACCGCAAAACCGCGCCCGTGCTCACCGGCATGGGCGGCTTCGATCGAGGCGTTAATCGCCAGCAGGTTGGTTTGGGAGGCGATTTTACGAATGGCTTCGACGATGGTGCCGATCTGCTGAGAACACTTACCGAGCTCGGTGACCACGTCCGAGGTTTCGCGCGCCGCCGCTTCGACCTGCTGCATGCCTTTCACCGCCTGCTGCACGATGATCGCGCCCTGCGCCGCCTGCCGATCGGTATCGAGCGACAGATGATGCGCGTTGCGCACCATCTCTTCTTCATGCTGCTGCTGTTGCATCAGCCGGGTGATGTCCTGGGCAATCTTCACCACTTTCACCACCTGGCCTTCGTTGTCGAGGATCGGGTTATAGCTGGCCTCCAGCCATACCCGTTCGCCGCGCCGGTTGAGACGCTCAAAACGCCCGGTAATGAACTCGCCGCGCGCCAGGCGCTGCCAATGCCGCCGATAATCGTCGGAAGCGGCGAACTCCGGCGGGCACAGCACCGCATGCGACTGCCCGCACGCCTCTTCCAGCCGATAGCCCATCAGCGCCAGCATATTGTCGTTGGCGCTGACAATGGTGCCCTGCGGCGTGAAAGCGATCATCGCCATCGAGCGATTCAGCGCCGCCAGCAGGCTGCGGTGTTCCTGCGCCTGAGTCACTCGCTCGGTCACCTCGCTGGCGATCTTGACGATTTCCACCACCTTACCCTGTTTATTCAGCACCGGCGCGTAGGTGCCCTGCAGCCATACCGCCTCGCCGTTTTTCGCGATGCGTTTTATGGTGTCCGTGATGGGTTGCCCCTTATTCAGCGTCTCCCAATGCTTACGATATAACGGGCTAGCGACATAGTTCGGATCGCAGAAAATACGGTGATGCCGGCCAATCACGTCATCGCGTTGAAATCCCAGCGTGCTGAGGAAAAGATCGTTGGCGCGCAAGACCGTGCCGTCGGGTGAGAAGACGATCATCGGAACGGCGTGTTCTATCGCGCTCAGCTCGGCGCCTTTGTGGGTAGTTAACTGACTGAATCGTAACAGCATAAGGTGTAGTCCTTGTGGCAGATGATGGCGCTTTTCTTATTTTTGCCTGGCCACATGCCGCGCCCACACGCAGACGTGCCATCGCGGAAGGAACGGGCAGCGCCGTTCCTTCTGGTTATTGCTATTAACCGGATTAAATTTATTTATTCAGTAAAGTAATTATTAGAATTTAAATAAACTAACAGCCTAAGATTTTTATTACTAAACCCGTATTGAGAATAACGTAAGTGATGAAAATTGAAAGGTAAAATGCGGATTTTTGTCGGCGCCGGCAGGATAACCGGCGCCGGAAGGGTTAGCGCCAGCGTTCGGCTGCCCAGACGGCCTGTTGCTCGGCGTTGTGGAAGGTCCAGGCGACGAAGCGGCTGATCTTCTGCCCTTGCGCCATCTCGATGGTGCGTACCTCGGCCGCGCCCGCCACGTTCAGCGCATGGTAGATGGCCGGCAGCGTGGTGTTTTTCGAGATGAGTGAGGTAAACCACAGGCAGTGGTTGGCCTTGCCGACGCTCTCTTCCACCATCTTGCGCACGAAGGCCTCTTCGCCGCCTTCGCACCACAGCTCGTTGTTCTTGCCGCCGAAGTTTTGCACCGGCTTGGCGGCCACTTCCCCTTTGCCCAATTTATGCAGCTTGCGGCGGGTGCTGGCGCGCGCTTCCTGCTCGGACGCATGGAACGGCGGGTTGCACAGGGTGGCGTCGAATTTCTCGGCCGCGCCGATGATGCCGCTAAAAATCAGCTCAGGCTGTTTTTGCAGCCGCAGACGCACGCTGTTACGCAGCGTCGGGTTCATCTCGACGATCATCTTGGCCGAGTTGAGCGACACCGGATCGATTTCAGACCCGGTGAAACGCCAGCCGTATTCGCGCAGGCCGACTATCGGGTAGATGCAGTTGGCGCCGACGCCGACGTCGAGGATCGCCACACCCTTGCCGCGCGGGATCTCACCGCCGTTGCTGGTCGCCAGCAGATCCGCCAGGTGGTGCAGATAATCGGCGCGGCCGGGGATCGGCGGGCACAGGTAGTCCGCCGGAATATCCCAGTGTTCAATGCCGTAAAAGTGTTGCAACAACGCACGGTTGAGCATTTTCACCGCCGCCGGATCGGCGAAGTCCACCGAGACATCGCCCCAGGCGTTCGGCTTCACGAACGGCGCCAGCGCCGGGCAGCTGGCGATCAGCGCCGGGAAGTCGTAGCGCGAACGATGACGGTTGCGCGGATGCAGGCCGCTTTTCTGCTGCGGGAAGGTTTTCTTTTTTTCCACCGTGACGGGCTCTCTTGAAGGTATTTCCGACGCGTAAGATAACACATCCGGCCCGCAATGGCGCAGCGGCGGGAAACCCGGCACAATGAAAGCTTCATCGATTGCCACAGGGTCCCCCATGAGCCGTGAATCTCGTTATTATTATGAACCCGCCGCCGGCCACGGCCTGCCGCACGATCCGCTGAACGCCATCGTCGGCCCGCGCCCCATCGGCTGGATCTCTTCCCGCAGCGCCGCCGGCTTGCGCAATCTGGCGCCCTACAGCTTTTTCAACTGCTTCAACTATCGTCCGCCCATCATCGGTTTCGCCAGCACCGGCTGGAAAGACAGCGTGGCAAATATCGTGGAAATCGGCGAGTTCGTTTGGAATCTGGCGACGCGCCCGCTGGCGGAAGCGATGAACAACAGCGCCATCAACCTGCCGCGCGGCGAGGATGAATTCGCCTTCGCCGGCGTCACGCCGCTGCCCGGACGCCGGGTCAAAGCCGAGCGCGTGGCCGAAAGCCCGGTGAACTTCGAATGCCGCCTGACCCAGTGCATTCAGCTGCAAACCGCCGCCGGTGAACAGGTGGAAACCTGGCTGGTATTGGGCGAGGTGGTGGCGGTGCACCTCGATCCGGCGCTGCTGGACGAACACGGCGTCTACCAGACCGCCGCCGCCGAACCTATCCTGCGCGCCGGCGGCCCGACCGCCTACTATGGCATTTCCGAACAGCACCGTTTCGATCTGGCACGCCCAACGCGCTGATCGTCTCCCCCGTTTAGGCAGAAGATGAACGGGGGAATATACAATCAAAAAATCTGAACAAAACCATCAATACTCTCCGATTTCATCCCGCCTGTCACTGCGCAATAATCTTCCCATCGAAAGGCAACCCCCTTTCTCCCTAATTCACTTTGACAGGAATGACGAACATGAAAACCATCAAAACTTTTGCTGCTGCTATCGCCCTGGCCACCGTTTCTTTCACTACTTTCGCCGCTGAGCACGTCAGCGCCCAGGATGCCGCCCAATTCGAAAAAGCCGGCGTGATCGTCGCCAGCGGTGCGACCGACCTGAGCAGCCTGAAGTCGCAGCTGGCCGCCAAAACCGATGCGGCAGGCGCCAAGGCCTTCACCATCACCTCCACCAGCGGTAACAACCTGATGCACGCCACCGCGGTTATCTACAAATAATCACCGCCCCAGACGTCAAAAAGCCCGCCGGCTATCACCCCGGCGGGCTTTTTTTATGTTCGCGTACGTCAGCGCTGAATGGGTACGACAGCGAGTTTATTACCATCCGCTTTATCAGCAACCACTGTAAATTCAGTCCAATATTTGCGCGGCGCCTCATTTGACGCATTGCCGACCGTCGCAATCTCAACCGAATAGCTATGCCCAATCTGGAACCCGCCGAAAGCCTCCGTCAGGCATTCGCCTGGCATGACCGCTATCGGTTGCTGACCTGGCGCAACCGAAGTGGACCATTCCGCCTTCCCGCCGGCCCCCGGTTGATAAATTCCGATGCCCACCAGCTCGCGTTTTCCGGCAATATCGTCCGGCACGCTAACGCATACGCGATTATTTTTAACGCTGACGTTTGCCGGATAGAACCAGGGACGCTCCTGCACACAGCCGCTCAGTAATACCAGCGCCAATAAAAAAGTCAGTTTTTTCATTTCATTGCCTTAGGGTTACGCGGCTCTTGGATGAACAACCGTAACACGGTTTCATCGTTAGCGCCGAACAGGCAAGACAGCGAGTTTCTTACTGTCCGCTTCTTCAGCACCCTACGCGTAAACGAACCGGACAATGCTGCCGAAAACGGGTAGAAACCCCGTATTTAATGGGGTTTGCAGGGGGGATGAGCACACATTTTTTTACCACCCCATTGCTGGACTAACGGGAGAGGATGATTATCATGTTACGCAGACTACAGATGCAGAGAGCGTTGTATGCAACATATTATTGAAGGTTTCCTCAGTTTCCAGAAAGAGATTTTCCCGCAGCGTAAGGAACTCTTTCGCAGCCTGGCCTCCAGCCAAAATCCTAAAGCGCTGTTTATCTCCTGTTCTGACAGCCGCCTGGTGCCCGAGCTGGTGACGCAGCAAGAGCCTGGGCAACTGTTCGTTATCCGCAACGCCGGTAACATCGTCCCTTCCTTTGGCCCGGAGCCGGGTGGGGTTTCTGCGACTATCGAATACGCGGTGGTGGCGCTGGGCGTGACTGATATCGTGATTTGTGGCCACTCGAACTGTGGCGCCATGAAGGCTATCGCGTCCTGTCAATGCCTCGACCCTATGCCTGCCGTTGCCCACTGGCTGCACTACGCGGATGCGGCCAAAGCGGTGGTCGAGAAGAAAACCTGGAATAGCGAAACAGACAAAGTTAACGCTATGGTTGAAGAGAACGTCATAGCTCAGCTAAATAATATCAAAACCCACCCTTCTGTTGCGGTGGGTCTGCGCAACAGCGGGCTGCGCCTGCACGGCTGGGTGTACGACATCGAAAGCGGCGAAATTCGTACGCTGGATAGAAACACCAAGAGCTTCGTGTCCCTGGCCGATAATCCCGACGTCTATTTCGAATAAAATAACGTCCGGTTTTAACCATTAAATAAAATCCACGCGGCCGCGTGGATTTTTTTATTGTTAGCCTTAAACCAAGCGTGCCTCTATCGCCGCGGCGAAGTCGCGGCACATCCGTTCGTCACCGTCGGCGTTATCCGCCAATACCGTCTCGCCGTCCACCACCCGAATGTGCGCCTCCAAATCGAAATCCGCCGGCGGCTGCGGGCGCGCGGCGGCGGCGGCCATGGTCTGCTGCGCCTCGCGCCACGCCTGCGCCACCGTCTGGTTACAGGCCTGCGCCAGAGAGTCCGGGTTGAACCCTTCGCCGGTCAGGCTGCGCAGCGTGTCGTCATGGCTGACGCTGTTGCCCGGCAACCAGTAGTGTTGCGCCAGATCCGGGCCAATGGCCGGGTTGTCCGTCAGGTAACCGTCGCGCTGCAGGAAGAACTGGCGGGTTTGTTCCACCGCCATCATCGCCAGCAGATAGCCCTGGTAAGAGCAGGCGGACTCCAGCGACAGCAGATGCGGGATCGCCAGCGTCGGGCGCGGGCTGCCGCTGATGCCGAGGATCTTTTGCTCGACCTCGCGCGCCAGCGCGGTGATGGCTTCCGGCGTGCGCTGCTCATCATCCCATTGATACAGCGCCCACTCGAAGTACGGCACCAGCAGGATATGGCGTTCGTTAAACGCGCGCATCGGCTGGCGCGCCGCGATGCCGGCTTCGATCAGCGCATCGGGCACCGCTTCGCCGGCGGCGTTTTTCGCATAGCGTTTCAGCCAGTCGGCGTCGTCCAGCAGGCTGTCGCAGAACATCGACTGGGTTTCGGCATAGGCCATCGAGGTCGGTGGGAACTCCTGCGAGAAGCACGGCGCATTCTGGCGAATGTTGGCGAAATGCGCCGCGTGGCCGCCCTCGTGGAACAGGGTGTTGAGCCCGTAAGCGCCGCTGCCTACCTGCCCCGGCTGCGCCAGGCTGGTGAAGTTGATGCGCGCCGGCACCCATTCCCCTTGGCGCACAAACGGCGGCACCGGGCCGTGCATAAAGCCGTTCTCATACTTGCCTTTGCGCACCAGCAGATCGAGGTTCATCTCGGCGCCGCCAAAGCCGATGTGCAGGCGTTTGAAGCTGTCGACCCAGCGTTCCAGCGAACGAGAAAACGGGAAGTAAGGATCCAGTTGACGGGTGACGTCGCCGGCGCTGGCGAAGCGCACGTTCCACGGCTCCAGCGCCTGGCTGCCCTTGTCGGCCGCCAGCTGTTGCAGGCTGCACGCGTTGGCCTCGCGGGTTTCCCGCTCGAAGCGATCCAGAATGGCGAACAGCTGCTCCGGCGTCATGCGCTCGGTTTTGTTCACCTTGTAGTCGAAATAGTTGCGATAACCCATCTGGCGCGCAAAGCGGTTGCGCAGGCCAATCAGCTCCGGCAGGCCGTTATGCAGCAGCCATTGCTCCAGGTCGCGCAGCGCCTGCTGCGAGCTGCGGCGGTAGTCTTCGTTCGGGTTGGTCGCCTGGTTGGTCAACAGTTCGCCGAGCGAGGCTGCCACCCGCTGGCCCTCGGCGTTCAGATGCGTGACCTGATAGCCCTTGCGGCGCGAGTAGAGATCGGATTCGGCGTGGATGATCTGATCCAACAACGCCTGCGCCTGCGGATCTTCAATGGCGTTACAGTCGAAGAAACGCAGCCAGCCTTGCAGGCCGTGGATCAGCGCATCGCGCTGCGCCTCCTGCGGCAGCGTTTCCAATCCGGCCAGCAGAGTGCGGATCTCCGCCAACCGGCGCGGTTCGGCGATAAAGCGCTTATAGGCGCTTTCCGCGGCGGAAAAGCGCGCCGACACGTCTTCACCGCCGGTGCCCATGTAGTTTTGCCAGAACAGCTCTTCTTTGGCGCGGTGTACGTCGAGGTAATCCTGGTTCAATTGATTGAAGTAATCGAGAGCCTGTTGCATAACCGTCCTTCTCAGCCGATGAGGAAATATCCCAGTATAGTCGCGCTCAGGCCTGATGCAGGCGCTGCAGCCCCTGTTCCAGCGTCTCGCTCTCGCCGGCGGCCACCAGGCAACAGGCGATCTGCCGCTGGATGGCCTGCGGGATCGCCACCTCGCCCGCCAGGCAGCGCTCGGTCCAGCGCGCGGTGGTTTCCGCGTCTTTCGCCGCCGGCAACGTCGGCGTTTCATCCTGCAAGGTGCGCTCCAGCAACACGCGCTGTTCGCCGCCGGCAATATAATGAATCTGCGGGCAGCGCAGCGGGTTGGCGTAGGCCTCGCCTTCGGTGCCGTGCATCAACAGCCCGCGGGCGCCGATCTGGCGGAAAAACGACGCCACCCGGCCGACATACTCCGGGTGTGAGACGCTGGCGAGGCGCAGCGCATCCTGTTCGCCGAACGGCGTCGCCAGCTTGGCCAGCGTATGGGCGCTGTTGCGCACCCCCATGCGCCAACGCAACCCGAGCTGCCGCGCCAGCGGCGCCGACAGCGTGGAAACCGGCATGAATACCGCCTCGCCGTTATCGAGACGCTGCTGGGCGTGAGCGGCCTGTTCCGACCACGGCAGCCCCAGGGCGCGAAAAATCTCGGCGCTGGTCACGCGGGTACTGTCGTCCAGCACGCCATGCACCACCACCGGCAGGCCCACTTTCGCGAGCAGCAGCGCCAGCAGCGGCGTCAGGTTGGCCTGCTTGCGCGCGCCGTTGTAGCTCGGCAGCACCACCGGCAATGGCCGCCCCTGCGGCGCCTGCAGCAGCAACACCTGCTGCTGCATCGCCTGGTAGAAGCCCAGCATCTCCTCTTCGGCCTCACCCTTGATGCGCAGCGCGATCAGAATGCCGCCCAGCTCCAGCTCGGGGACCGCCCCGGCCAGCATCGCCTGATACAGCTCAAAAGCGGTCTGCCGGTCCAGGTCGCGCGCATGATTTTTGCCGCGGCCTATTTCTTTGATAATTTTGGTGTAATCCATCCGAAGGTTCCCCTTGCTCACTCTTCGGTTAGCATACCCTATCCGCGCCGCCGCTCAACCTCCGCCGCCAGCCGCCGCTGCGTTTCATCCCCTTCGCGCAGCCCGGCGATCACCCCATCGGCATCGTCGGCGCTGCGGTTTTGGCTCATCTTCCATTTGCCTTCGCGCCGGGTGACGGCGATCTCGATACCGACAATGCCTTTTAGCTGCGCGGCGATGTAGTTGGCCGGCGCGTCGTCGAGCCGCCAGGGCGCCGGGCGGCGCCCTTCCTGTTGCGCCGTCAGGTCGATCAGCTGGCGGCGCAGCCAGGCCGGGTCGTCCATTACCGTCGGCACGCCATACAGTTGCACCATGCTGTAATTCCAGGTCGGCACCACTTTGCCGGTCTGGCGCTTGCTTGGGTACCAGCCGGGCGACACATAACCTTCCAAACCCTGAAAAATCACCAGGCATTCCGCCGCGTGCTGCAGCCGCCGCCAGTGCTCGTTGGCGCGCGACAGGTGCGCCCGCAGCCGGATCTGCCCCTGTTCGACATCGGCCAGAAACGGCAGCGGATCGGCCGTCAATCCCTGCTCGCCGTGGCTGACCAATAGCCCCAACGGGTGGGCGCGCACCAGCGCCAGTTGGGCATCCAGATCGTCTTCGCGAAATGCGGCGGGTTGAAACATCAGTGTGGCTCCTTACGCTCTCTCATGATGACCACAGTAAAGCACCCGCCGGCGGCCTACTTAAGATCCGCTTTCTGACTATTTTGAGTGATCCGGTTTAACAAGATCAGGGCAATGCCCATCGCCAACAGATTAAATACCATGGCGCCGGCAAAGGCCTGCGCATAGCGTTCCGCCGCGCCGCCGTTTGCCAGCAGCGGCACGAAGCCGACGCCGCTGACCACGATGCCCAGCGCACCTCCCACCTGCTGCACGGTGGCAACCAGGCCCGCCGCCATGCCCGCCTGCCACTCCTGCGCCAAACCGAGCACCAGATTCAGCAGCGGCGTCATGCTCAGCGCCTGGCCGAATCCCAGCACCACCAACCCCGGCAGCAGCCGCAGCGGATGCGCCAGCGCCGCGCCCCACAGCGCCTGGGCCATCAACAGCGCCAACCCGGCGGCGTAAATCGCCACGCCCACGCTCAGTACGCCGTTGCCCCAACGCAGCGCCAGCCGGGGCGCCAGCATCGACGCCAGCATAAAGGCCGCGCTGGCTGGGGCGAACAGGCTCCCCGCCTGAAAAGGCGTCAGCCCCGCCCCCGCCTGCAGCAGCAGCGCGAAGCACAAGAAAAACGAGGAGGCGGTGGCATAAATCGCCAGCACCACCGCCATGCCCGGCGCGAAGCCTGCCTGGCGTAACAGCGCCGGATCGAGCACTGCATCGCCGCCGCGCCGCGCCAGACGGCGCTCCCAACGCAGGAAGCTCCATAGCGTCACCATCGCCAACGCCAGCATCGGCGCTATCCACCACGGCCAGCCGCGCGCCGGCCCCTCCAGCAGCGGCAGCAGCAACAGCGACAGGCCGATCGCCGCCAGCCACAGGCCTACGCCGTCCAGCCGCTGCGCCTGCGCCACCCGCGATTCGGGAATGCGCCGCGCCGCCCACAGCGCCAGCGCGCCAATCGGCAAATTGATCAAAAAGATCATGCGCCAACCACTGCCGAACAGGTTGGCCTCGATGATAAATCCGCCGAGGATCTGGCCGAAGATCGCCGCCAGCCCCAGCGTCATGCCCAGCCAGGCGAAGGCGCGCCGCCGCTGTTGCGGCGCGTACAGCACCCGCATCAAGGCGTAGATCTGCGGGAACAGCAGCGCCGCCGCCGCCCCCTGCAGGATACGCGCCGCGATCAGCAGGTTGAGCGATCCCGCCAGCCCGCACAGCAGAGAGCTCAGCGTAAATCCCAACATGCCGAGGCTGAACAGACGCCGGCGCCCGAAGCGATCCCCCAGACGCCCACCGGCGATTAGCAGCACCCCGAACGCCAGTTCATAGCCGGCGACGATCAAACCGACACCGGCGAAATCGGCGGCGAACTGCCGCTGGATCACCGGCGCCGCCACGTTGACCACAAACAGATCGAACACCGTGACGAAGCCGCCCAACAGCAGCACCGGCAGGCCGGGCAGCCCTCGCCGCTCACGAGATAATGAATATTCCATACCACCTCCAGAGATTATGATGGCCGCAGTATGGAACAGGGTTTAAACTGTTACTATATAGCCAGTTATACTATTACTCACAGCAACAGGACGGCCGCCATGCCCCCACGTACCCTCGAGCGCACCCGCCACGAACTGGCGGATTTTCTACGTCAAAAGCGAGAACAGCTGTCGCCGGAGGCGGTCGGTTTGCCGAGCGGCAGCCGCCGCCGCACGCCGGGATTGCGGCGCGAGGAAGTCGCGGCGCTGGCCGGCGTCGGCCTCACCTGGTACACCTGGCTGGAACAAGGCAGGGAAATCAATGCGTCGGTGGCATTTTTGGAGAACCTGGCGCGGGTGCTGCAGCTCGACGCCGCCGGCCGCTACCACCTGTTTTTATTGGCGCATCAGCGGCCGCCGGTGCCGGTCGGCCATCAGTGGTGCCAGGTCTCGCCGCTGGTGCGGCGGCTGCTGGACGACCTTGTGCTGCGGCCGGCCTACGTCATGAACCTGAGTTGGGACATCATCGCCTGGAACCCGGCGGCGCAGCGACTGTTCGCCATCGGCGAACGCCCGGCGGAAGAGCGCAACATGTTGTGGATGCTGTTTGCCGATCCGCAGCTCAATGAACGCCTGCTGGAGTGGGAGGCGCAGGCACCGCAAATCCTGGCCAGCTTCCGCCGCGACTACGCCCGCGCGCCGGAGGATGAGGTAATGCGCCAACGGGTACAGGCGCTGGAGCGGGTATCGCCGCCGTTCCGCCGGCTCTGGCGGCAGCACGATATCCACGGGCGCTGCCAGGGGCGGCGCAGCTTTATCGTTCCGGAGATCGGCCCGATCACCTTTGACCACGCCTCTTTCATCGTCGACGAAGAGAACCACCTGCGGCTGGTGATGTACAGCGCGCTGCCGGACGAGCCGGCCAGCGCGGCGTTTGAAGCGCTGCTGCGCGAGGGTTAACGGCGGCTGTCGAAAATGAGCTTGCAGGCCAGCCCGGCGAACACCCCGCTCAGCAGGTAGTTCGGCCAGCGGGCGCTGAAGCGGCGGCCGGCGAAGCGGCTTTTCATGCCGCTGACCGCCAGGATCACCCCACCGTTAATCAGCAACCCCACCAGATTCAGCACCGTCGCCAGCGCCAGCATCTGCACCACCACCGAGCCTGAACGCGGATCGATAAACTGCGGGAACAGCGCCAGTACGAACAGCGCCATTTTCGGGTTGAGGATGTTGGTGAACAGCCCCTGGCGGAAGATGCGCGCCGTCGGCACCGCCTGCAACCCGGCGGAAGCCTGCAAACTGCTGCCGGATCGCAGCGTTTTCCACGCTAGATAGAGCAGATAGGCGGCGCCCAGCATTCTTACCGCGTCGTAGGCCAGCGGCACGGCGACGAACAGTTGCGACAACCCCAGCGCCGCCGCCAACGCGTGGCAATACGTGCCGAGCTGAATGCCCGCCAGCGAAGCGAAACCGGCGCGCCGCCCCTGGCTGACGCTGCGCGAAGCGATCAGCAGCATATCCGGGCCGGGGGTCAGCGCCAGCGCCACGCAGGCACCGGAAAACAACAACAGCGTTGCGGCATCAATCATGAATCACCTGATAAGAAGATGGACGGGAATGGAGCGTCCATCATAGCGACGCCGACGTGGCTTGTCAGCGTCGCTCGCGTCAGATCACCCACAGATCGAGATACTCGTTGACCGGCATCTGCGCCAGCCGCTGCCGGTCCAGCGACACCTCGAGAATACGCTGCTGCTGCAGGGCCGGGAACTGGCGCGCCAGGTTGGTTTTGAACTTCTCGATCAGCAGTGGGATGCCCTCTTCGCGCCGCCGTGCATGGCCGATAGGGTACTCCACCGCCACCTCATCCAGGCGGCTGCCGTCGGCGAACTCCACCGTCAGCGCATTGGCGATCGATCGTTTTTCCGGATCGTGATAATCGCGGGTGAAGGCAGGATCTTCATGGCAGTGGATCTTGCCGCGCAACGCGTCGATGCGCGGATCCTCCGCCACCCGATCCTCGTAGTCCGCCGCCGTCAGCCGGCCGAACAGCAGCGGGATCGCCACCATATACTGAATGCAGTGATCGCGATCCGCCGGGTTATCCAGCGGCCCCTGCTTGTCGATAATGCGCAGGCAGGCCTCGTGAGTGCGGATGCTCACCCTGGCGATGTCGGCGGCGGTTTTACCGGCGGCCTGCATATGACGGTACAGCGTCATGGCCGCCTCCACGGCGGTCTGGGCATGGAACTCCGCCGGGAACGAAATTTTAAACAGCACGTTCTCCATCACGTACGCGCCGTACGGCCGCTGGAAGCGGAAAGGCTTGCCGTTGAAAGAGACGTCGTAGAACCCCCAGGTCGGCGCCGTCAGCGCCGAGGGGTAGCCCATCTCGCCGGTGGCGGCCATCAGCGCCAGCCGCACCGCGCGGGCGGTCGCATCCCCCGCCGCCCAGGATTTGCGGGTGCCGGCGTTCGGCGCGTGGCGATAGGTACGCAGCGACTGCCCGTCCACCCACGCCAGCGACACCGCGTTCAGGATCTCCGCCCGGCTCAGGCCGAGCAGCTGCGCCACCACCGCGGTGGACGCCACCTTCACCAGCAGCACGTGATCCAACCCCACCCGGTTGAAGGCGTTTTCCAGCGCCAGACAGCCCTGGATCTCATGCGCCTTGATCATGGCGATCAACACCTGCCGCATGGTCAGCGGCACCTTGCCCGCCGCCACCGCCTGGCGCGAGAGCCAGTCGGCCACCGCCAGGATCCCGCCCAGGTTGTCCGACGGGTGGCCCCACTCCGCCGCCAGCCAGGTGTCGTTGAAGTCGAGCCAGCGGATCATGGCGCCGATATTGAACGCCGCCTGCACCGGATCCAGCTGGAAGCGGGTGCCCGGCACCCGGCTGCCGTTCAGCACCTCGGCGCCCGGCACCACCGGCCCCATCAGTTTCTTGCAGGCCGGATAGCTCAGCGCCTCCAGCCCGCAGCCGAGGGTATCGAGCAGGCAATAGTGGGCGGTGCGGTACGCCGCCGGGGTATCGACGGCCTCTTTCATCACATAATCGACGATATCGACCATTTCGCGATCGAACGGCGGACGGCGGGTATTGGCAGACTCAAGCATCATGATTCCCAAAGGCTCCATAGTGAATAACGATCGGCGCTCAGCGCTGATCCAGCGGTACGAACGCCCGCGCTTCCGGCCCGGTATAGTTGGCGGACGGGCGAATGATTTTGTTGTCCTGCCGTTGCTCGATGATGTGCGCCGACCAACCGCTCACCCGCGCCATGACAAACAGCGGCGTGAACATTTCGGTGGGCACCCCCAGCTGGTGATAAGACACCGCCGAGAACCAGTCGAGGTTGGGGAACATCTTTTTGGTGTCGCGCATCACGCTTTCCAGCCGATCGGCGATGTCATACAGCTTCATCGCCCCCGCTTCCTGCGACAGGCGCAGCGCGATCTCTTTGATCACCTGATGGCGCGGATCGGAGACGGTGTACACCGGGTGCCCGAAGCCAATCACCACCTCTTTGTTGTCGATGCGGCGGCGAATGTCGGCTTCCGCTTCGTCCGGCGTTTCATAGCGTTGCTGGATCTCCAGCGACACCTCGTTGGCGCCGCCGTGCTTCGGCCCGCGCAGCGCGCCAATGGCGCCGACGATCGCCGAATAGACATCGGATCCGGTGCCGGCGATCACCCGGCCGGCGAAGGTCGAGGCGTTGAACTCATGCTCGGCGTACAGGATCAAGGAAGCGTGCATCGCCTGTTCCCAACTGGCGGAAGGCGCTTCGCCGTGCAGCAGGTGCAGGAAGTGGCCGCCGATGGAATCGTCGTCGGTCTCCGGCTGAATGCGCTCGCCGTTGTGGCTGTAGTGATACCAATACAGCAGCATCGATCCCAGCGACGCCAGCAGCCGGTCGGCGATGTCGCGCGCGCCGGCCGCGCCGTGCTGCTCTTTTTCCGGCAGCGTGCAGCCAAGGGCCGAGACGCCGGTGCGCATCACGTCCATCGGGTGAGACGCCGCAGGCAACGCCTCAAGCACCGTGCGCACGCTGGCGGGCAGGCCGCGCAGCGCTTTGAGACGGTGTTTGTAGGCCTGCAGCTCATCGCGGTTGGGCAATTTGCCGTGGATCAGCAGGTGGGCAACCTCTTCAAACTCGCAGTGGCGCGCGAGATCGAGAATGTCGTAACCGCGATAGTGCAGATCGTTGCCGCTGCGCCCTACGGAGCACAGCGCGGTATTCCCGGCGGGCACGCCGGATAACGCCACGGATTTTTTCGGCTTATCGCCAGTCGGGCTTTGCGGGGGGATCGCTTGGCTCATACTGTCCTCGTTTGGCTTCTGCGTGAATGGCGCTTATTCGTCGCGCTGGCGAGCGAACAGAGCGTCGAGTTTCTCTTCGAACAAATAGTAGTTGATGCTTTCGTACAGCTCGTTGCGGGTCTGCATGGTGTCGATGACGCTTTTCTGCGTGCCCTCCTCACGCAGGGCGCGGTATACCCGCTCCGCCGCGCGGTTCATCGCCCGGAAGGCCGACAGCGGATACAGCGCCATATCCACCTGGGCGCTGCGCAACTCGTCGGTGGTAAACAGCGGCGTCGCGCCGAACTCGGTGATATTGGCCAGGATCGGCACCTGCGTCGCTTCAGCGAAGCGGCGGTACATGCCCAGTTCGGTGATCGCTTCCGGGAACAGCATGTCGGCCCCGGCCGCCACGTAAGCCTGAGCGCGCTCGATGGCCGCCTCCAGCCCCTCCACCGCCAGCGCGTCGGTGCGCGCCATGATCACGAAGTCCGGATCGCTGCGCGCATCCACCGCCGCCTTGATGCGATCCACCATCTCTTCGGTGGAGACGATGGCCTTATTGGGGCGATGGCCGCAGCGCTTGGCGCCGACCTGATCTTCGATATGCAGCGCCGCCGCCCCGGCCTTGCTCACCGAGCGCACCGTGCGGGCGACGTTGAACGCCGAAGCGCCGAAACCGCTGTCCACATCCACCAGCAGCGGCAGCGGGCAAACGTCGGTGATGCGGCGAATGTCGGTCAGCACATCGTCCAGGGTCGAAATGCCCAGATCCGGCAGCCCCAGCGAACCGGCCGCCACGCCGCCGCCGGAAAGGTAGATGGCCTGGAATCCGGCCCGCTGGGCCAGCAGCGCATGGTTAGCGTTGATCGCGCCGGCGATTTGCAGGGGTTTTTCTTTACTCAGGGCCTGACGAAAGGCGAGCCCGGGTGAGCGCAGCGTCATGACGTTTTCTCCGATTAGCCAGATGAAACAGACAGAGCAAGGGGCGGGCCAGGTTGTACTTCGGTGAGGGGAAAAATTAAACACGATAAAAATAAGTGAGTTACAACACCTTCAGCGCCATTAGCCTGGCAAAGGGGTAAAAAACGTTTCAGTTAACGTTTCAATCGTTGTTTCACACAGTAAATTTGAAACATCACTGAAACCGGGCTACACCTAATGCAGCCACTTCCATTCGGTAACCCACCATGAGCGATCACGTCATGCCGGACAAACCGGTGATCTGGACCGTCTCCATCACCCGTCTGTTCGATCTGTTCCGGGACATCAGCCTCGAGTTCGACCATCTGGCGACCATCATTCCGATCCACCTCGGCTTTGAGGAGGCGGTGCAGCACATCCGCGCCCGCCTGGCGACCGAGCCTTGCGACGCCATCATCGCCGCCGGCTCCAACGGCGCCTACCTGAAAAGCCTCCTGTCGGTGCCGGTCATCCTGGTCAAGCCCGGCGGTTTCGATCTGCTGCAGGCGCTGAGCAAGGCGCGCAGAACCGCCGATCGGATCGGCGTCATCACCTATAAGACCCCTCTGCCCGCGCTGCTGGAGTTCCAGCAAACCTTCGATCTGCCGCTGGAGCAGCGCAGCTACGTCACCGAAGAAGACGCCCGCGGCCAGATCGCCGAGCTGAAAGCCGCCGGCATTCAGGCCGTGGTCGGCGCCGGCCTCATCAGCGATCTGGCGGAAGAGGCCGGGCTCACCGCCATTTTTCTCTATTCCGCCGCCACCCTGCGCGCCGCCTTCAGCGATGCGCTGGACGTGACGCGCCTGATGCGGGGCGGCAGCAAACGCGGTGGCGATTACGCCGCGCGCAATACCCTGCAACCGCGCTACGGGCTGGACGATTTGCAGGGCGAGTCCCCGCAGATGGAGCAAACGCGGCGCACCATCATGCTGTACACCCGCTCGCCGGCGGCGGTATTAATTGAAGGAGAAACCGGCACCGGCAAGGAGCTGGCGGCGCAGGCGATCCACCGGGAATACTTTTCCCGGCGCGGCGCACCGGCCAGGGGCGCGACGCCGCCGTTCGTCGCCATCAACTGCGGCGCCATCGCCGAATCGCTGCTGGAGGCGGAGCTGTTCGGCTATGAGGAAGGCGCCTTTACCGGCTCACGGCGCGGCGGCCGACGCGGGCTGCTGGAAACCGCCAACGGTGGCACCCTGTTTCTGGATGAGATCGGCGAAATGCCGCTGCACCTGCAAACCCGGCTGCTGCGCGCGCTGGAAGAGAAGGCCGTCACCCTAGTCGGCGGGCAGCAGCCGGTGGCGGTCGACTTTCGCGTCATCAGCGCCACCCACAACCACCTGGAGCAGGCGATTCAACGGGGCGACTTTCGCGCCGATCTGTTCTACCGCCTGAGCGCCCTGCGGCTGCAGCTGCCGCCGCTGCGGGCGCGCGGCGACGATATCGCGATGCTGGCGGAACACTTTCTGAAACGGTCACTGGCGGCGCTCGACGTGCCGCTGACGGAGCCGCTGCGCGCCGCCATGGCCGGCTGTTACGCCGCGCTGAGTCATTACGCCTGGCCCGGCAACCTGCGCGAACTGCGCAACATGATGGAGCGGGTGGCGCTGATGCTGAGCACCGGCGCCGCACCGAGCGGCGAGACGCTACGCTGGCTGCTGCCGGAGCTGGCGACGGGCACTCAGCCCGAGACGCCGGTAGCGCCCCTCTCCGCTCATGAAGCGCTGGCGCGGTGCGGGGGCGACCACGCCGCCGCCGCCCGGTTGCTCGGGATCAGCCGCACCACTTTATGGCGCCGGCTGAAAAAAACGAACTGAGCATCAGCCGGCGCGCCGGCCGTCCGAGGCCGGCAGCAGCCGCGCTCGCCGCTCGCCCAGCAGGTTCATGCCCGCCGCCGCCAGCAGAATGATCGCCGCGCCCAGCAGCTGCCACGCCGACAGGCGGTGGCCAAACGCCAGGCGATCCACCAGCATGGCGGCGACCGGGTAGATGAACGACAGTGAGCCGATCAGGTTGGTCGGCAGCTTCTGCAGGGCGCCGTACATCAACACATACATCAGGCCGGTGTGCAGCACGCCGAGCGTCGCCAGCATTCCCCACTGCCCAACGCTGGCCGAAACGTGGAAATCCACCAGCGGCAACAGCATCACCGCCCCCACCGCCACCTGGATCAGCGCAATAAGATGCGGCGGCGTGCCCTTCAGCCGCTTGGCCGCCAGCGCCATCAGGGCGTAGAAAAACGCCGCCCCGAGCGCCAGCGCGATGCCCGCCAAATAATGACTCTGTTCCCCCGCCTGCCGCGGCTGCGCCAGCACCACCAGCATCATGCCGCCGAACGCCAGCCCCAGCCACAGCAGCTTGCGGGCGGTCAGCCGCTCCCCCAGAAACAGCGCCCCCAGCCCCACCAGTATAAACGGCTGGGTGTTGTACACCGCCGTGGCGATGGAGATAGAGGCATAGGAATAGGCGGCAAACAGCAGCAGCCAGTTGATCACCAGCGCGACGCCGCCGGCGATCGCCAGCAGCAGCGTGGCGCGCGTCAGCGCATCGCGCCGCAGCTGCCCCAGCGCGCCGCACACCGCCAGCAGCACCAGCGCCCCCACCGCGCAGCGCCAAAACACCACGTTGACCACCGGCTGGCCGGACATCAGCACAAACCAGCCGATGGAGCCGGAAATCAGCATCGCCGCCGTCATCTCCAGCGAGCCGCGTTTTATCTCTGCATTCATTCTGCGTTCCTCCAAACTTGCCCAGAGGCATAGCTTGCGGCTTCGCGGGACGGCTTTCCATAGCATAAAAAAGGCAGATATGCTTAACTGCCTTTTTCTCGTAGCTATAATAAAGAAAATACCTAACGGAGGCGTTATGGATGATATCGATCGCCAGATCCTGACTCTTTTGGCGCAGGACGCACGCGCGTCGTTGAAGACGCTGAGCGCGCAGGTGGGGCTGTCATCGCCGAGCACGTCGGAAAGGCTGCGGCGGCTGGAGGAAAGCGGCGTGATCCAGGGCTATACCCTGAACGTCAATCTGCAGGCGGTGGGCTACGCCTTCGAGTCACTGGTGCGTATCAAGCCGCTGCCGGGCATGCTGAAGAAGGTTGAACAGCTGATTCAGGCGATCCCGGAAGTGGTCGAGTGCGATAAGGTGACCGGCGAAGACTGCTTTATCGTGCGGCTGGTGGCGCACTCGATGGAACAGCTCGACCACACCCTCGATCGGCTGGCCGAGCATGCGCAGAGCAACACCTCGATCGTGAAAACCACGCCGGTCAAACGCCGCCTGCCGCCGCTGCTCTGATTAACGCCGCCGCTTGCGGGCAAACGGGTTGCCGCGCTTCTTCTCTTTTTTGGCCGCGTCGGCGGCGGATTTCAGCGCCGCCAGATGCGCCTTGTCGGCCTCCGGCACCGCGCGCTGTTCGATCGGGAACACCGGCAGCGACGCCAACAGCCGCGAACCGTAGTTTTTGGTCAACAGCCGACGATCGTAGATCACGATCTCGCCGTAGCATTGGTTGCTGCGGATCAGGCGGCCGACCTGCTGGATCAGGTTGAACGAGGCGCTCGGCAAGCTCTGCACTTCGAAAGGATAGCGCTTCAGCGATTTCAGCCACTCGCCTTCGGTAATGATCACCGGGCTGTCGATTGGCGGGAACGCAATTTTGTGAATGTGTACCTGGGTCAGCAGCTCGCCTTTCAGATCCAACCCTTCGGCGAACGATTGCAGCCCCACCAGCACGCTGGCGACGCCCTTCTCCACCCGCTTGCGGTGCTCTTCCACCAGCCGGTAGCGCGGCTGGTCGCCCTGCACCAGCAGCATCAGCCGCAGATCGGTCACGTAGCTGAGGAAAGTCTGCATCGCCCGGTGGCTGCTGAACAGGATCAGCATGCCTTTGTGTTTGCCGCTCGCTTGCTCGGCGCGGAAACATCGCGCCATCTCCTCAAGGTGCTCCGCCTCGTTGGCGAGCGCCGGTTCGTAGCGCATCTGCGGAATGACAATCTTGCCCTGTTCGACATGATTGAACGGCGAAGAGAGCGTTTCGAAGCGATCGCCGGCCTTCTCGCTCAACCCGCTCATCTCCTGCAAACGCGCGAAGCTGTTCAGCGAACGCAGCGTGGCCGAGGTCACCACCACGTGCGGCACCTTGCGCCACAGCAGCTTCTCCAGCTGGTCGCTGACGCGGATGCCGACGCAGTGCAGGTAGAGATGGGTAACGTTATCGCGCAGTTCGCGCGTGACCCATTTGGAGATCGGCGCGTTGGACGACTTGTCGAGCGCCGCCAGCCGCCACAGCTTGCTCATCGCTTCCAGATAGCCCAGCGTGCGGCTCATCTGAATGATCGACCGGTGCAGGCGCACGATGTCATGCTTGCCGGTCTGCTCGGTGAGATCGTTAAGCACGAACTCCGCCAGCCCGCGCAGCGCATCGGTCAGTTTGAACAGCCGCGCGCAACTCTCCACCATCTCCGCCGGCAGCTCGCCCATTTCAAAACGGTGCTCGGCTGCCACGCTGTCGCCGGGCAGGTAGGCGCTGACCTGATGCTCGAAGATCTGCACCAGCTCGCGCAGCTCCTCACAATGGTTCTTCAGCCGCTCGCTGTTGGCCAGCCCCGGCGGATTCTTCGGCCGGTACTGCGTCATGCACTGCTCGACCTGCCGCACGATCATGTCCAGCTGCAGGTTGGTCGACAGCGCGGTAATTTCCCCGTCGATCTCCAACGCGTCGCGCGCCACCTCAGGCAAATGGTGGCCTTCGTCCAACACCAGCAGCAGCTCTTTCGGGTTCGGCAGCACCGACTCCGTCTCCAGTGCCGCCATCACCAGAGCGTGATTAGCCACCACCACGTCGGCGCTCTCGATCTCTTTGCGGGCAATATAGAACGGGCATTCGCGAATGTAGTGGCAGTTGCGCCCCAGGCAGTTGGCCTTGTCGGTGCTCAGCTTGGCCCACAGCGGATCGTCGATGCTCTGTTGATAGTGATCGCGCAGCCCGTCCCACTCGAAGCGAGCCAGCGCCTTGGTCAGCTTCTGGCACAGCGCCTGCTCTTCGCCGCTGGACGGCGCCAGCTCGTCGTCGAGGAACAGCGTCAGATCGCCCTGTTGACTGACGTCGGTGCTCATCGCCGCCAGGTTGCGCGGGCACACGTAGCGCCCGCGGCCAAAGGCGCCGGTAAATTTCAGATCGGGGATAATCTTCTTCAGCAGCGGCAAATCTTTGCTGTAGATCTGGTCCTGCAGCGCCACGTTGGCGGTGCTGACCACCAGCGGTTTGCTCTCCGCCCGCCCGACGGCGATGCCCGGGATCAGGTAAGACAGCGTTTTACCGACGCCGGTCGGCGCCTCGATCGCCAGATGGCGCGGGTAGTCACCGGCCAGCGTCTTCGCCACCTCGGCGATCATCTGGCGCTGGGGCGCGCGGGAAATAAAATCCGGTATTTGCTGCTGCAGGGCTTTGTACCACTGGCCAATCTGATCTTTAACTGCGGAGGAGAGCGCCATTCAACTCTTATCTAAACGAAATGATGGCGCTATTGTCCCACAGACCGCCCGCGGCGTCAGCCCGAGTTACGTCTGCGGATCGATCATCGAGGCGCGCCCGGCGCTGAACGACCACTCGTCCAACTGGGTGGTGGTGATCACCACCATCACATCCTCGGGGCGCAGCCGCAGGTTTTCCGCCAGCAGCGCCGCCAGCCGCCCGTAGAAACGCCGCTTGGTGTCGGTGTCGCGCGGCCGCCCGGCGGTGATATAAAACAGCACGAAATCCGCGCTGCGCGGCCCGCCGAGATAGTCGCGATCGTAGATAAGCTCACCGGGGCGGTATTGATCGATCACCTGAAATTTATCCGTCGGCGGCACCTCAAAGGCCTCCACCAGCGCCTGATGCAGGCTGTCGGACAGGGTTTGCAGATAGTCGGCGGACTTGCCCTGAAGCAGGGCGATACGGCTAAACGGCATGATTGTCCTCCTGTTCCAGCTCGCGCAGGCGCGCCACGGCCGACGCCGCCGCGGGCCAGCCGGCGTAGAACGCCAGATGGGTGATGAGCTCGGCCAGCTGCTGACGCGTCACGCCGTTGCGCTGCGCCAGCTGCAGGTGAAACGGCAGCTGTTCCACGCGGTTGAGCGCCACCAGCGCGGCGACGGTAATCAGGCTGCGCTCGCGCGGGCTCAGCGCCGGCCGCTGCCAAATATCGCCAAACAACACTCGGTCGCTGAGCTGCGCCAGCTTGGGGGCAATATCGCCGAACGCCTGTTGCCCGGCCTGGGATTCTGATGGCATCACACTCTCCTGTCAGTTGCGGATAGCCTTACGCTACCCGCCGCCGCAGCGAGTGAAAATCGGGATTTTCGGCAGTCTCGGTTCAGAAAAACGGGAGGGTTCCCCGCCGGGCGGCGGGGAGGATTCACGATTCCAGCGGGGCAACGCCGTCGAACTGCGCGCTCAGCAGCGCATTCAGCTCCGGCCGCTGTTCCACCCGTTCAGCGATGGCGTACAGCCGCGGACAGTGTTGCCGGAACCACGCGCGACCCGGCCGCCAGTGGCACATCACCGCCACGTACAGATCCAACGCGCTGAAGCTCTTGCCGAGAAACCACGGGCCCGCTGCGCCGGCGGCGGCGTTCAGCTGCTGCAATAAACGCTCGCGATAAGCCATTACCGCGTTTTTCAGCTGTTCCGCCCCCGCCGCCTGCGGCTGCCAGCGCTGCGGATGGTCGGCATAGGTGAAGGTGGGGTAAATCTCCGCGTTGATGAACAGCAGCCAGCGCAGAAAACGCGGCAACAGCGGCGAACCGCCGGGCGGCGCCAGCTCGGCATGCGGTGCGCGATCGTGCAGCAGCAGAATAATCGCCGCACTCTCCGTCATCACTTCGTCATTGGGCAACACTAAGGTGGGCACCTGACCCAGCGGGTTCAGCGCCAGCAGGCGATCGCGCTCCGGGCCGTCCTGCGTGTAGTCCACTTCCTCATAGCCCCAGGGGAAAGCGGTCAACGCCAACGCGGCGGCCACGATCGTCGAGCCGCAGCCCTGCGTACCGAACAAAGTATAAGTATCGTGCATGATTCCTCCCGCAGCGGAACAAGGTATCGGTAACTGTAGACCAGCCGCCGACCGTCGGCTGAAGAAAAAATTCACCCTTTGCGCGACTTTTTTAATCGTTCGACATGAAAATGAATTTTTTGTCATAAATAGATCACATTACTACGGTAAAAATTCTCCGCCGCAAACAATCAGGCGGCACAGTAAAACAGCAATGCAACTGATGATAAGCGTCTTTCAATCGAATAAAGCAGGGTAACTCATGAAACGTAATCTTCTGGCCGTTATTATTCCGGCACTTTTACTTGCGCAAGCGGCACAGGCAGCAGAAATCTACAATACAGACGGCAACAAACTCGATTTTTACGGTCGTGTGAAAGCCCTGCATTATTTCTCCGATGATGCCGGCAACGACGGTGATAAAACCTACGTCCGTATCGGCTTTAAAGGCGCGACCCAGATTAATGACATGCTGACCGGTTACGGCCAGTGGGAATATCAGATCGCCGCCAACCATTCTGAATCCGACGGCACCAAAGACACTAAAACGCGTCTGGGCTTCGCCGGTCTGAAATATAAAGACTTCGGCTCTTTCGATTACGGTCGCAACTACGGCATTATTTACGACGTCGGCGCCTGGACGGATATGCTGCCTGAATTCGGCGACGATGCTTACGTCAAGACCGACAACTTCATGAACGGCCGCACCAACGGCGTTGCCACCTACCGTAATAACAACTTCTTCGGTCTGGTTGACGGCCTGAAATTCGCCGTGCAGTACCAGGGCAAGAACGAAAACGACGGCCGCTCCGCCAGCAAGGCGAACGGCGACGGTTGGGGCCTTTCCTCCAGCTATGAAATTATCGACGGCCTGAGTGTGGGCGCCGCCTATGCCTCTTCCAACCGTACCGCCAGCCAGAAAGCGGGCACCTTCGGCAAAGGCGACAAGGCCGATATCTGGGCCGCCGGTATGAAATACGACAACAACGATGTCTACCTGGCTGCCACCTACTCGGAAAGCCGCAACATCGCGCCTATTTCCGGCACCGCCACCATCAATAACCGCTCCACCTCCGTCAGCGGCTTCGCCAATAAAGCAGAAGGCCTGGAACTGGTTGCGCAATATCAGTTCGATTTCGGTCTGCGCCCATCGCTGGGCTATGTTCAGCAGAAAGGCAAAGATATTGAAGGCATCGGCGATGCCGACCTGGTGAAATATATCGATGTCGGCGCGTACTACTATTTCAACAAGAACATGTCGACCTATGTCGATTATAAAATCAACCAGCTCGACAGCAATAACAAGCTGGGTCTGAAAGACGACAACGTGATTGCCGTCGCCCTGACCTACCAGTTCTGATGTGATGAATGAATAACCACCACTGCAAACTTTAGCGTCACTTGATACCCAGAGTTTTATTTCGCCGGGCGGCTGCGTCCGGCTTTTTTGTTTTTATTTTCCCGCCAACGAATGCCCCCGCTTGCCTTGCAAAACAAACGGGTCTACATGTATAGCTTTCCCCCCGAGCGGAATCAGCCATGCATAACGACGGACGCTTCGACTACCACAACGCCCTGCGCTACAGCAGCAACGAACTGGCAAACATCCTCAACCACTGTTTTGAAAACTACATCGTGCGCTTCGTGCTCGACGGACCGACCTTCGCCGCCCGCTTCGGCGCTGAGGATCTCAGCCTGAACGACAGCCTGATCGTCACCCACCGCCATGAACCGGTGGCGGTGGCGCTGATCGCCCGCCGCGGCCGGCACAGCCGGATTGCGGCCTTTTCCGTGCGCCCGGAGATGCGCGGCCAGGGGCTGGGCAAGGCGCTGATGCAGCGGCTGGTGGCGGATGCCCGCCACCGCGGCGACCGACGGCTGTCGCTGGAAGTGATCGAAGGCAACGAAGCCGCGCTGGCGTTGTATCATCGCGCCGGGCTGCGCATCGTGCGCACCCTGACCGGCCATCAGGCGCCGGCGGAAGCGCCGCCAGGCACGGCGGCGCTGCAGGCAGTCGATCCGCTGACCGTCAGCCATCGCCTGACGGCGGAAGGCGCCACCGACCTGCCCTGGCTGATCGCCCCCGAATCGCTGTTCAAGCTGCCGGGCAAACCGCAGGCCTATACGCTCAATCGTCAAGCCTACGCCGTGGTGATGCCCGGCGCCGAGCACTGCTGGCTGCGCCTGATCTACGTGCCGCCGCAGCACCGCGGCCAGGGGCATGCGCGCGCCTTGCTGGCCGCCCTGCAAACGCGGTTCGCCCCTTTGCCGCTGACCGCCAACGTCTTTGTGCCCGAGGTGGCGGCCCCCTTCTTTACGCATCTTGGCTGGCGGCAGGATCCCCTGCGCCAGTTCGAGATGGATATGCTGCTGGACAGCCCACAAGAATAAAACCGAGAGAGATAACGATGGCAGGAAAACAGGCAAGGAAACTCACCCTCGGCGCGGCGGTCGGCGTCGCGCTGCTGACGTTGGCCGGTTGCGCGCAGCCGCCGCACACCGACGCCCAGGCCCAGCAACGGCTGGCGGATCAGTCGGTGCTGGCGGTGAACTGGTTCCAACAGTCCGGCGAATACCAGGCGTTGGCGCATCAGGCGTTCAACAGCGCGCAGCGCGCCTTCGATCAGGCCAAGGCCGCGCCGGGCCGTAAAAAGGCGGTGGTGGTCGATCTGGATGAAACCATGCTGGACAACAGCGCCTACTCCGGCTGGCAGGCGCAGCAGGGCCAGCCGTACGACGGCGCCACCTGGGCCCAATGGACGCAGGCCGAACAGGCCGGCGCGGTGCCGGGCGCGGTGTCGTTTGCCCGTTACGTTAATACCCATCAGGGGACGATGTTCTACGTATCGAACCGCAAGCAGAGCGAGTACGCCGCCACGGTGGCCAACATGCAGAAGCTCGGTTTCACCGGCATGTCGGAAAAGACCGTGCTGCTCAGCACCGACACCTCCAATAAGCAGGCGCGCTTCGACGCCATCAAACAAGCCGGCTATGACATCGTGGTGTACGCGGGCGATAACCTGAACGACTTCGGCGCCGCGACTTACCACAAGGACAATGCGCAGCGCCGGGCATTCGTCAGCGAGAACCAGGGCAAGTTCGGCACCGAATACATCGTGCTGCCCAACCCGATGTACGGCGATTGGGAAAGCGGGCTGGCCCGCGATTACAACAAGCTGACGCCGCAGCAGAAGCTGCAGGTGCGCCAGCAGGCGATCAAAGCCTGGCGCGGGCGCTAAGCCTCACAGCAGTTTGTACATATAGCAGGTGGCTTCCAACGCCCCGCCGTCGCTGGCGCGGGCGTATTGTGGGATGTCACCTGCCGCTTCGAACCCCAATTGGCAGTACAACCCCTGCGCCGCGCTGCCGCTCAGGGTATCCAGCACCAACAGGCTGCGGCGATGACGCGCCGCCAGCGCCTGCACTTCCTGCATCAACAGCCGCGCGACGCCCTGCCGCCGCGCCTGCGGGTGCACCATCAGCTTGACCACTTCCGCCCGGTGGCGGCCATTGTCCGGCATCGCCAACAGCAGCTGCACGGTGCCGACCGGCCGCCCGTTCGCGAGCGCCACCAGCATCGCGCGCTCGCCCCGCGCCAGGGCCGGCAGCAGCCCCTGCCAAAACGCCCGCGCCTGTTCCAGCGTAAAAGGCATGACAAAACCGATGCTGGCGCCGTGCGCCACGCTGGCGTGCAGCATTTCGGCCAGGTCGGCTATGGCGTTGTGCGCTGCGTCGGCGTCCCACTGTTGTAATTCAATCATGGCTATGGCCTGCAGATAACGAGCGTGTAATGGGCCGGCTCATCGCCGGGGACATGGAAACGGGAAGCGCCGAACAGGCGGTAGCGCAGACAATCGCCGGGCGACAGCCGGAAAACGCGCCCTTCCAGCGTCAGCTCCAGCTGCCCGGACAGCAGCCAGAGGTGATGCTCCAGCGCCGGAATCGACGGCAGGTCGTAATCGATCTGCGCGCCGGCATCGAGCCGGGCTTCGATAAATTCGGCCTTATACAGCGCGGCAGGCGGGGAAACGGAGCGACGGTGAAAACCGCTGGCGCGATCGATCCATACCGGCTGTTGCGGCGGCCGCAGCAGCTCCGGCGGTTCGTCTTCGATTTCGCTCAGCAGGCGCGACATGGTCAACCCGTAGGCGGCGCACAGCCGGTTCAGCAGCGACGCCGTCGGGCTGGTTTCGGCGCGCTCCACCCGCGAGAGCGTCGCCCGGCTAAGGCCGGTGCGTTGCGCCAGCGCCTCCAGCGACCACCCCTGCTGCTGGCGCAAATCCGCCAACCGCTGCGCCAACCTCAGGTCAGCCGTCTCCAAACCGTTATCCATCGCTCACACTCCGCCGAAAAATCCCATATAAGAGAAATAATCTCAAATTAGAGATATGGCAAGCGAATTTTAAAAAATGCCGCGCAGCGCGATAAATATCAGCAGGCTCAGCAACACCACCGCCAGCATGTTGCGCAGAAAGAACGCCAATATCACCGCAAACACCGCCCCCCACAGGTAAGGGTTATCCGGCGCGGCGCGCAGCTGGTCGCCGCTGAAGGCGATAATCGGCCCGCAAATGGCCGTCAGCACCGCCGGCACGGAAAAGCTCAGCAGGGTTTTGACGCGCGGCGATAACCGCAGTGGCAATCCCGGCGCCAAAAAGCAGTAGCGGTTGAAGAACACCACCAGCCCCATCAAGACTATCGTCAGCCAGATCATCGGCGCCCCCCGCTGCACAGCAGCCCGACCAGCATCGCCGCCACGGTGGCGATCACCAGTGCGCCCGGCGTCTGGAAATAGTGCAACACAATGGAAAGCAGCAGCGCGGTCAGCACGCAGGCCAACACCGGCAGGCTGCGCACCAGCGGCACCACGATGGCGATAAAGGTGGCGGCGATGGAAAAATCCAGCCCATAACCGTCCAGATCCCCGGCGCTGTCGGCGGCTACGATGCCGAGCAGCGTGGAGAGAAACCAGCACAGGTAAAAGGTCAGCCCGGCGCCCAGCGCATACCAGCGGTCGAAACGCGCCGGCGCCTGTTCGCCGGTCAGCGCAAACAGTTCATCGGTGAGCAAGAATCCCAGGGCCAGCCGCCAGCGTAACGGCAGCGGCGCAATGCGCTCCCGCAGCCGCAGCGCATAGAGAAAATGCTGGGCGGTGACGAAAAAGGTCGACAGCAGGATCGCCAGCAGCCCGGCGCCGCCCTTGATCATGCCCATCGCCACCAGCTGCGCCGCCCCGGCGAACACGATGGCCGACATGCCCAGCCCCTGTGCCGGCGTCAGGCCGTTTTGCAGGGCCATCGAGCCCGCCAGTATGCCCCACGGCACCACCGCCAGGCACAGCGGCAAGATCGCCACCCCACCCTGCAGAGCGGGGCGCAAGCGGGCAGACGGCGGCGTGATGAGGGGGATTGAATCAGTCATGGGCTTCTCCTTTGATTGAAGAAGCCAGCTTACGGCGCAGGCGCACACGGGTATTGCACCCGATTGCCCGGTTATTTCAGCGATTTGACGTAGTCGCCCGGCGTGATGCCCATCGACTTGCGAAAATGGCGGTGGAAATGGCTTTGATCGTGAAAACCGCAGCTCAGCGCGCTGTCCAGCACGCTGCTGCCGGCCTTCAGCATGCCGCGCGCCTTGCGCAGCCGCGCCTGAATTTGATAGGCGTGCGGCGGCAGACCGGTGGCCTGCTGAAACTGCCGCAGCAGGTAATAAGGGCTGAGCGCCACTCGCTCCGCCAGCTCCAGCAGCGAAATGTCCGCCTCGGGGAAATCGTCGAGAAAGGCTTTCACCCGCGCCACCTGGCTTTGCGCCCGGCTCTGCGGCGTGGGATCGATGCGGCTTTTGCCGTGCCGCAGCATCAGCCAGGTCAGCGCCGAGAACACCATGGTCTCTTTCATCAGCCGGTTCTCATCGCTGCGCAGCAGGCTGAACGCCATCCGCAGCTGGCCGGCCAGGCCGACGTCGTGCACCACCGGGTTGGGGAAATAAGGCGTCGCGCCGGCGCCGGTTTTCAGATCGCGCGACAAAAACGCCAGCAGCTCCGGCGTCGGGTACATCGCCTGATACGACCATCCCTCTTCGGTGGCGGAGCTGCCGGTGTGGATGTCGTCGGCGTTGACCAGAATGATGCTGCCCAGCGGCGCCACGTGTTCGCCACCGGTGCGGTAGAAACGCTGGGCGCCGTCGTCGATGACGCCCACGCAGAAGCCTTCATGGCTGTGGCGCGAGAAGGTTTGGCGGCGGTAGGTGGCCTGCAGCACTTCCAGCCCGCCGAGATCGTCGACGTGCATGAAATGGGCCTGTTCCCGGGATGCTTTGCGCGCTGCGCCTTCCACCTTCATCTTGCCTACCTCCGCTGAATGAGCGCCATTCTAGCACTCACGCGAGGGCGGGGTTTGTACAAAATTGCCCGTCTCGGCGCCCGGCGGCGCGATCGCCGCGCACCGCCAGGCGCTGAACACCGCCAGCAGCGGCGCCAGCGCGAACGCCAGGAACAGCCAACGCGCCGCCGACGCCGCGCCCACCGCCCCGCCCGGATCGTTCAGCCCCGCCAGATTGGCCGTCATCCCGGCCAGCGCCGCCCCGAACGCGGTGGCGAACAGCTGCACCGTGGTAATGGAAGCGCCGGCGATGTCTTTGTCCGCCTCAGGCGCCACCTGCAAAATGCGCGTCAGCAGGTGCGGCCAGCCGAAACCGATGCCGAATCCCACCAGCAACAGCGCAATGACGATCGGCGCCAGCGCCTGCCAGTGGCCACCGGACGGCACCGGCATCAGGATCGCCAGCGCCAGCAGCCCCACCAGCACAAACAGCGGCCCGCTGACGATCGCCCGGCGAATACCCGCCCCGCGCCAGCCGGAGCTGAGGATCTCGGACAGCGTCCAGCCGGCGGCCATGGCAGCGGCGATATAGCCGGAGATCAGCGGCGACTGGCCGTGCAGCAGCTGCAGGAAATACGGCACGAAGATCTCGCTGGTCATGCCGATCACCAGCAACGCGGTCGTGATGTAGAGCGCCGCCAACGATGATCCGCGCCGCAGTGCGCCGTGCGGTAACAGACGGGCTCTCGAGTGCGCTTCACGCTTCAGCAGCCAGGCCATCAGCAGCAGCGAGAGCGCGATGCCCGCCAGGTTGATCCAGGCGCTGTGCGCCAGGCTGCCGGCGGACACCACCAGCACCGCCACGGTCAACAGCAGCAGCTGGGCGGCCGGCAACGGCGCGGCCGCCTGCTGCGCTTTGCCCTTGGGCAGGATCAGGAAGGTAAACGCGGCGTACAGCGCCATGATCGGCAGCAGAATGCCGAAGGCCCAACGCCAGGCGTGCAGCTCGGCGAAAATGCCGCCCACCGCCGGCCCCACCAGGGTGGCGATGCCCCACATCGCCGAGATGAGCGCCATGGCGCGCGGCCACAATCGCTGCTCGAACACCAGGTTGATCATCGCGTAGGAGAGCGCAAATATCAGCCCGCCGCCGAAGCCCTGCACCGTGCGGCCGATCAGCATCACCGGCATGCTCGGTGCCAGCGCACACAGCGCCGCCCCGGCGATGAAGAACAGCGAAGCCACCAGATAGGCGCTGCGCGCGCCGTAGCCGCTGAGCAAGCGGGCCGACAGCGCGGAGCCGAGGATCGACGCCACCACGAACAGCGTGGTGTTCCAGGCGTAGAGATCCAGCCCGCCGATATCCTGCACCACCGAGGGCAGAATGGTGGTGGCGACCAGAATATTGATGGCATGCAGCGCTACGCCGAGCGAAAGCGCGATCGCACTGGCCGCATTTTTGCCGGAGAAAAGGTCGCTCCAGCGTCTATCGTCATGGGTTATCACGGTTGTCGTCCTGTTTTCAGAGGAATGGCATTGAGTTGGTCATGAGATTGCGTTAAATTTAACAAGAGATATCTTGGAATAAGTTAGGGCGAGGCGGAGAAATATGTCAAGAATAAACTTGGAAAATAGCGGCAGCACCGCACAATCGGTCAGTGACCGCTTGCTGACGCTATTGAAAACCCGCGGCCCGCAGCAAGCTTCTGACGCAGGAAAGGTGCTCGGCACCACCGGTGAGGCAGCCCGCCAGCAGTTCGTCAAGCTGGCGAAAGAGGGGCTGGTCGAAGCGGTGGCGGAAACGCGCGGCGTGGGCCGCCCGGTGCAGCTGTGGCATTTGACCTCGGCCGGCAACGCACGCTTTCCCGACACCCATGCGGATCTGACGGTGCAGCTGCTGCGCACCGTGCGCGACAAGCTGGGCGAACAGGCGCTCGACGTGCTGATCGAGACCCGCGAGCAGGAAAACCGCATCAACTACAAGCAGGCGATGATCGGCGCCGCCGATCTGCAGGAGCGCGTGGCGCGCCTGACCGAGATCCGCTGCCGCGAAGGCTATATGGCCGAATGGCGCCAGGAAGAGGACGGTACCTATCTGCTGGTGGAAAATCACTGCCCGATCTGCGCCGCCGCCACCGTCTGCCAAGGCTTCTGCCGGGCGGAGTTGAGTATCTTCACCGAAGTGCTGCAGGCGCAGGTAGAGCGCGCCGAACACATTCTGGCCGGCTCGCGGCGCTGCGCCTACCGCATTTCGCTCCTGTAACACCGGTTTTTGCCCACGTTTTCAACCGGTACAGATTATTCTGCTTGTGCACCCCGCACCTTCCCTTCTAAGGTTGAATTAACGAACATTCAGGCAAACAGCGGGCCTCGCGCCCGCCCTGAGAAATCCGCCGGCGCCTGGCGCGCTAGCGGCAGAGTAACCCCACGGGAGTTGAACGATGAAGAAGCCGCATGCCGGATTCTGGCTGGCGACGCTGGGACTGGGCGTCTGCTGGCTGCTGGCGCTGCTGACTCGCGATCGGCTCAACGGCATACTGCTGGCCGGCGCGGCGCTGGCGCTGATTTTTACCCCCGCCGCCCGCCGTAAAGGCGCGGCCCTGGCCGCCTTGGGCGGCATCGGCATGGATGGGCTTTGGAGCTACAGCGGCGTGCTGCACTACAGCGGGCAACACGGCCTGCCGCTCTGGGCCATCGCGCTTTGGATCGGTTTCGGCTGCTGGTGGTATTGGCTGCTGGACGTGGTCAGAGCGGCCCCCTGGCCGCTGGCGGTGCTGGGCGCTGCCGTCGGCCCCTTCGCCTACGCCGTATCCTGGAAGCTAGACGCCTTGCTGCCCGGCGTGCCGCCGGAGTTCATGCTGCTGCTGCTGGCCGTCGGCTGGTCGATTTATCTGCCGGCCGTCAGCTGGCTGCAGTGGAAACGACCGGACAGCTGAACGGCGGGCAGCGGCTGGGAAAAATAATGCCGAAGGCCATTGCTTATCGGTTGCCCGATCGGGTTTACTGAGCGTTCTAATAATAATCATCCCTGCAAAATACAATCCTATGCTTAGCCAACCAAGCCGTAGCGTCCTGCCGTTGATCGGGGCGTTGTTCACGTTATATATCGTTTGGGGTTCCACCTATTTCGTCATTCGCCTCGGCGTCGCGCAGTGGCCGCCACTGATGATGGCTGGCATTCGCTTTCTGACCGCCGGCATCGTGCTGTTCAGCTTCCTGGCCTGGCGCGGCCACGCGCTGCCGACGCCGAAGCAGTGGCTGGCCGCCGGCGTCATCGGCATTCTGCTGCTGGCGGTGGGCAACGGCCTGGTGACGGTAGCGGAGCACCAACACGTACCGTCCGGCATTGCCGCGGTGATGGTGGCGACGGTGCCGCTGTTCACCCTCTGCTTCAGCCTGCTGTGGGGCATGCGCAACACCAAACTGGAATGGGCCGGCATCGCGCTCGGGCTGGTGGGCATCGTGCTGCTCAACACCGGCAACAACCTGGTGGGCAACCCGACCGGCGCGCTGCTCATTTTGCTGGCGTCGGCCAGCTGGGCCTTCGGCTCGGTATTGGGATCGCGCATCTCGCTGCCGGCCGGGCCGATGGCCGGCGCGGCGGAGATGCTGGTCGCCGGCGCGGTGTTATTGGTCGCCAGCCAGCTGAGCGGCGAACACCTGACTCAGATGCCGAGCACCAGCGGCTTTCTGGCGCTGGGGTACCTGATCGTCTTCGGTTCGATGCTGGCGATCAGCGCCTATATGTTTTTGTTGAAGAACGTGCGCCCGGCGGTCGCCACCAGCTACGCCTACGTCAACCCGGTGGTGGCAGTGCTGCTCGGCATCGGCTTTGCCGGCGAATCGCTGGCGCCGCGCGAGTGGCTGGCGCTGGCGATCATCGTGGCGGCGGTGGTGCTGGTGACGCTGGGGAAATACCTGTTCGCCCGCCCGGCCCGCGTGCAGGCCATCGACAGCGAACGGTAGCGATCGCAAAAGGCGGTCTGTGGGCCGCCGTTAAAAACGATTCTTGTTTCACCCGGTGAAGGGGCTATAATTCCCGCTGTTCCAAGCAACCTGCGAAATTATTCCTATGCTGAAAAAAGCGTTCGTCATCGTCATCGCCCTGTGCGCCTTCGGTTCTTTGGGCGGCGTATTTCTCGCCGGGCTGAACATCTACACCCGTTCTACTACCCCGCACGAAGAAAGCGCGCCTGCCGGGGATGCCGCCGCCACGCCGGCGCAAACCGAAACCCTTCAGGCCAAGTGATCGTCCATCCAACGCTGGCAGCGCTGCTGTAAAAAGCGCTGCAGCTGCCTGACGCGTTCCGACACCTGCGAGCGATGCGGGCAGACCAGATTGATCGGCACCGCGTCGCTGCGCCATTCCGGCAGCAGTTGCACCAGCCGCCCGGCGCGAATATCCGCCACCACGTCGATCGCCGACTTGCGCACCACCCCGTGGCCGGCCAGCGCCCAGCGCCGCGCGATCTCGCCGTCATCGGTAAAATAGCTGCCGTTCAGCGGCACTTCGACCAGCTCCTCACCGCGCCATAGCCGCCATTCCACCTGCCGTTTGCCACTGGGTTGATACACCAGAATGCTGTGCCGGGCCAGATCGGCCGGCGTTTGCGGCACGCCATGCCGCCGCAGGTAATCTGGGCTGGCGCAGATCAACCGCCGGTGCTGCGGCAAAATAGGCAGCGCCACCAGTGAAGAGTCGGCCAGCGGCCCGAAACGCAACGCCACGTCCACCGGTTCGCGGAACAGATCGGCCTGCCGATCGTTGATCAGGAGCTGCAGCTGAATATGCGGATGCTGTTGCCGGAACTCGTCCAGCCAGCCTAACAGCAGATTACGGCCGAAATCCGACGGCGCTGAAATCTGCAGCACCCCAGACAGCCCCTGATGCTTTTCGCGGATCGCCTGCTCCCCTTCAGCCAACGCGCCCAGCGCCAGGCGCGCGCTGTCGAGATAGCGGGCGCCCTCCTCCGTCAACCGCAGGCTGCGGGTGGAACGCACCAGCAGCCGCGCGCCCAGCTGCTGTTCCAGCCTTTTCACCGCGATGCTGGCCGCCGCCGGCGTTATATCCAGCGCGCGCGCCGCGGCGGAAAAACTGCCGCCGTCCACCGTGCGGACAAACACCTCGAGATCGACAAATGAGGTCATCAGCTCCCCTCCTTTAGCGCCATCGATTATTAATATTAATTTACAAGTGTTTGCTATTAGGCGGGGTTTTTTCCTCATTTTCAATCAGGAAAGATAGATCCCGTTGAAACTTACCCTAAAAGAGGCCTTAACATGGCGATTCCCGATTCCCCACTGAAACGACAAAAACTGGTGATCCTGGGCGGCACCAGCGGCATTGGCGCCGCGGTGGCCTACGCGGCGGCGGCGCGCGGCGCTGAAGTGGTGCTGGCTTCGCGCCGCCTGCCCCACGCCAGGGAGAAGAACGACGCGCTGCGCCTGATGCAGGCCGATCTGACCGATGAAGCGTCGCTGCACGCGCTGTTTGCCGCCGTCGGCGCTTTCGACCATTTGGTGATCACCGCCGGGCCGCTGGTGGAGGCCAAGCCGCTGGCGGAGACCACCCTGGAACGGGCGCAGGCCGACTTCAACGTCAAATTTTGGGGCAGTTTGCGCGCGGTGCAGGCGGCGCTGCCGACGCTGGCGCCACAGGGCTCCATCACCCTGACTTCCGGCCAGCTGTCGCGTAAATATCTCGGCGGTCAGCTGATCAAAACCGCCATCAACGCCGCGCTGGAAGCGGCCGGCAAGCAGCTGGCGAAGGAGCTGGCGCCGCGGCGGGTGAACGTGGTCAGCCCCGGCATCACCGCCACCGAAGCCTACGACGGCATGAGCGCCGCGCAGCGTCAGGCGCTGTTCGAACGGGTTGGCGGCAGCCTGCCTGTCGGCAGGGTCGGCCAGGCGGCCGACGTCGCGGCGGGTTACCTGCTGGCGATGGAGAACGGCTTCGTGACCGGCAGCGTGATCGACATCGACGGCGGCGGCCTGTTGTAACGGCGGCTAGAGCGCCGTCACGCCCTGCGCGGCGGCCTGCTGTTCCAGCACGGTGATAATCTGGTAGGCCGAACGCGGCACCAGGCTGAAATCGCCGATCAGCAGGCGGTCGCTGACCGCCTCATCCAGCATCGCCCGGGCGCCGGCGCGCAGGATTTCCACCTGTTCCGGCGGCGTACCCGCCGCGGTGATCAGCGGCAGACCGGGCACCGCCGCCGTGCGGCCGATGATTTTCAGCCCCTCCAGTGCCTGCGGCTGCGCGCGACGCAGCAGTTCCATGCTGATCGAATCGATGGCGGCGATATCCGCCTGCCCGCTGCGGATCAGCTTCAGCGACTGATAATGCGCGCCGGAGGCCATCGCCGCACCGAAGAATTTCCCGTCCTGCGCCAACGGCGCGATCAGCGCGCGCAGGCCGTTGTAGCCGGACTGGGAATCGGTGCTGTTATAAGCCACCGTCCGGCCGCGAAAATCCGCCAGCCGTTCGCCGGGATCGCCCGCACGCACCACCAGCCAACTGCGGTAATTCGGCCCGTCGCACCCTTCAACCCGGTAATGGTAGGTGCCGATCAGCTGCACCTGCGACAGGGTGCTGACCAACGGATAACCGCAGGTTTGGCTGAGCAGCAGATCGTCGCGCCGCCAGTGCTGCGCCAGATCGTCCGGCCAGCTGAGCCGCTCCGGCGCCGCCGGCAGCCCCAGCCGCAGCAGCTTGTCGCGCAATACCTGCCAGAAGGATTCGGCCTGCTCCCGGCCAACGCCGTACATCGGTAGAGACACCTGCATCATTTCCCCCTTATCCCGCCGGAGTGGTCGCCAGCGTCTGCTGACGCCAGGCGGTGAGATAACGCACCCAACGTTCGAACAGCATATCGGTGATAATAGCCAACAACGCCACCACCGCCGCGCCCTGGATCACATAGGCGGTGTTAAACCCGCTCAGACCGATGATGATCGGCGAGCCGAGGGTTTTGGTGCCGACGGTGGAAGCGATGGCCGCCGTGCCGATGTTGATGATCACCGACGTGCGGATCCCGGCGACGATCACCGGCGCCGCCAGCGGCAGTTCGACCCGCCACAGAATTTGCCAGGCGCTCATCCCCACGCCGCGGGCAATCTCGCGCGTGGCGGGCGGCACCGATTCGATGCCCGCCAGCGTGCCCTGCAGGATCGGCAGCAGGCCGTACAGCACCAGCGCAATGATCGCCGGCTGTTCGCTGAAGCCCATCACCGGCACCGCTACCGCCAGCACCGCCACCGGCGGGAAGGTCTGCCCCACCGCCACCACCGTTTCCACCAGCGAACGAAACTCCCGACCGCTGCGCCGGGTGACGGCCACGCCGGCCGCCACGCCGAGAGCCACCGCGATCAGGCTGGAGATCGCCACCAGCGACAGGTGCGCCCCCACCAGCGCGATAAAGCTGTCCTGCTGATAAATGGGCCGCTCCAGATCGGGGAACCAGGCGGCGAACAGGCCGCGCAGATGATCCATGCCGAACACCAGCGCCAACAGCAGCGCCAGCGTCCAGGGCAGCGGATCGCGCAACAGGCGCCAGACGCGCCCGCTCATGACAGCGCCTGCCCGGCGATCAGATCGTTAAAGTGCAACACCCCCAACGCTTCGCCCCGTTCATCCACCACCGGCAGGCAGTCGCTGCCGCGCGCCACAAACACCGACAGCGCCTCGCGCAGGCTCATGGCGGCGGCGATCGGTTCGCCCTCGGCGGCGCCGGGCCGCACCCGCTCCGCCACCGTTCCCAGCGACAGCAGCTTGATGCCGCGATCGCTGCGCCCGAAGAAATCCCGCACGAAGTCGTTGGCCGGCGCGGTCAGCAGCGCCAGCGGCGTGCCCTGTTGCACCACCCGCCCCTGATCGAGCAGCACCAGGCGATCCGCCAAGCCCAGCGCTTCATCGATGTCGTGCGTCACCAGCACGATGGTGCGGCCGGAGAGCTGATGGATGCGCGCGATCTCCGCCTGCAGCGCCGCACGGGTGACCGGATCCAGCGCGCCGAACGGTTCGTCCATCAGCAACACCTCGGGATCGGCGGCCAGCGCGCGCGCTACCCCCACCCGCTGCTGCTGCCCGCCGGACAGCTGATGCGGGTAGCGGCGACGAAACAGATCCGGCTCCAGATGCAACAGCTCCAGCAGTTCGGTCACCCGATCGCGAATGCGCGCGCGCGGCCATTTCAGCAGCTGCGGCACGGTGGCGATGTTCTCCTCCACCGTCCAGTGCGGGAACAGGCCGATCGACTGGATCGCATAGCCCATGCGCCGCCGCAGATCCTGCGGGTTGAACGACTGGATCTCTTCGCCGGCAAAGAGAATCTTGCCCCGATCGTGTTCGATCAGGCGATTGATCATTTTTAACGTCGTGGACTTGCCGGAACCCGAGGTGCCGATCAGCACGGTGAATTCGCCCTCGGCGATGTGCAGCGTGAGATCGTCCACCGCCGGCTTGCCCTGAAAAATTTTGCTGACTTGCTCAAAGTGAATCATCGGCGCGATACGTCCAGGATTGAAACCCAAAATTTAAACAGCGAATCGACGATGACCGCCATCATGACCACCGGGATCACCCCCAGCAGAACCAGATCCAGCGCACTGCTGAGCAGCCCCTGGAACACGATGGCGCCAAAGCCGCCGGCGCCGATCAGCGCCGCCACCACCGCCATACCGACGGTTTGCACCGCCAGGATGCGCACGCCGGTCAGAAACAGCGGCAGCGCCAACGGCAGCTGCACGCGCAGGAAGATCTGCCCGCGCGTCAGACCCATGCCGGTGGCGGATTCGATCACCCCGGCCGGCACGCTTTGCAGCCCCGCCACCACGCTGCGCACCAGCGGCAACAGCGCGTACAGCACCAGCGCCACGATCGCCGGTGCCATGCCGATGCCGCTGACGCCGTGCTCCGCCAGCCAGGGCACCGCCGTCGCCAGCCCCGCCAATGGCGCAATCAGCAGGCCGAACAGCGCGATGGACGGCACGGTCTGGATAATGTTCAGCGCGGAGAAAATCGGCCGCTGCCAGCGTTCGGAGCGAAAACACAGCACCCCGAGCGGCACGCCGATCGCCAGCGCCGGCGCCATCGTCGCCAGCAGAATCGTCAGGTGCTGCAGCAGCGCGGCGTCAAACACCTCCTGGCGATTGTGGTACTCCTTCAGCAGCGACAGCTGATCGAGCTGATGCCCGAACAGCAGCAGCGCCGGCGGCACCAGCACCAGCGCGTTGCCGAGCATGCGCCACAGGTGCGACGCGGTGAGGCGCGCCATGGCGTCGGCGGCGATCAGCAGGCTCAGCGCCATCGTCAGCCAGCATCCGCTGCCCCAGGAGGTGCGCGCCAGGCGCGATCCCTCTTGCGCCAAACGTTCAGCAGCCTGCCCGCTGATCCAGAAGGCCAGCGTCAGCACCCCGCAGGCGGCCAGCGCCGCCAGCAGCGCCCGCCCCCGCGTCGGCGGCAAAAGGCTGAGGATCGCCAACGCCGCCAGCGGCAACAGCAGCCACAGCGCCGGGCCGTGCAGCAGGGAGAACAAGGAGAGGCTTTTGCCCGACAACAGGCGATTGGGGGCATAACTGAGGAACGGCAGGCCAAACGCGGCCAGCAGCAACAGCATGAACAGCGTCAACAAGACGCGATGTTTTACGGCGATAGTCAAAGAAACGCTCCGGCTCCCTCGGTTTACCCCCTCTCCCGACGGCAGAGGGGGCACCTCGGCATTATCCCTTAACAAACCCTTTCTCTTTCAGGTAAGCGGCCGCCACCTGTTTGGCGTCCTGGCCTTCCACGGCGATCTGCGCGTTGAGTTTTTGCAGCGTCGGCCCGTCCAGCGAGGCGAATACCGGCTTCAGCAGCTCAGGCAGATTGGCGTGCGCCTTCAGCGCCGCTTCGCGCACGATCGGCGCCGGTGCGTAGATCGGCTGTACGCCTTTCGGGTCCGCCAGCGTCTGCAGCCCCAGCGCCGCCACCGGGCCATCGGTGCCGTAGGCCATCGCCGCGTTGACGCCGGAGGTCTGCTCCGCCGCCGCCTTGATGGTCACCGCCGTGTCACCGCCGGCCAGGGACAGCAGCTGATCCTGATTCAGTTTGAAACCGTAGGCGTTCTGGAACGCCGGCAGTGCATCCGGCCGCTCGATAAATTCCGCCGAGGCCGCCAGCTTGAACTTGCCGCCGCCGTTGATCCACTTGCCGAGATCCGACAGCGTCTTCAGATGGTTGGCCTCCGCCACGTCCTGACGAATGGCGATGGTCCAGGTGTTGTTGGCCGGCGCCGCATCCAGCCAGACGATTTTGTTTTTGTCGTAGTCGAGCTGCTTCACCTTCTCGAAGCCGGCCTGGGCGTTCTTCCACGCCGGATCTTTCTCATCGGAGAAGAAAAACGCGCCGTTGCCGGTGTATTCCGGGTAGATGTCGATCTCGCCGGAGGTGATGGCGCCGCGCAGCACCTTGGTGGTGCCGAGCTGCAGCTTGTTGGTGGTCTTGATGCCGTTGGCTTCCAGCACCTGCACGATGAGGTTGCCGAGCAGCGAACCTTCGGTATCGATCTTGGAGCCGACGCGCACCGAGTCGGCCGCCTGCGCCAGACCGCCGGTGGCCAGCAGGGCCAGCGCGACGGCAAAGGAACGTCCGCGTGATAAGGTGATTGCCATACTTTTCCTCTGGTTATATGTTTTCCGGCTCATGGGCCGGTTAGGTTGGAAAATCCTGAGAAACACGCTTCCAGCGCGCAATAAATTTTTCCGTCGGCAGGGCATCGCCTTCTCCCTGCGGTTCATCGGCGCGCAACGGATGCACGCCAACGTCGATCGGCGTCAGGGCGTAATCGCGCAGCCACTCGCCGTAGCCCTGCGCGACAAATCCCTGGCTGCGCCGCTGATACGCCTCACGCTCCGCCAGATAGACTTCGCGCAAACCGTACCAGGGCAGGCCGGGCAGATCGTGATGCACTAAATGGTAGTTCAGATTGAGAAACAGCAGCCGCCACGGCCAGCCCGCCTCATTAATAATAGAACGTGCCTGCGGTGCGTCCACGGCGCGATGCTCAAAAAACGATCTTACCTTGGTCAGCGCCAGCGCCGGGTAGCTGATGGCCAGCAGGTAAAACGCCGCACCGATACCCTGCGCCTGCAGCCAGTTCAGCAATATCACCAACAGCGACAGGTGCACTCCCCACATCATCCAGGTACGCCACTCCCCAGAGGCAAGCGCTTTCACCGCCCCGGCCAGGGTCGCGGCGATATCCAACGCCGGGCCGAGGAGCACCCGGCCGATCAGCGTATTGCGCACGGCGGTCAGCAGCGGCAACAGGCGGGGATAGCGCCGCCACTGCGCGGCGCTGAAGTAATAGCTTTCGGGATCTTCGTGCGGATCGGTCAGGTGGTCGTTGCGGTGGTGGCGCAGATGCGAATCGCGATACAGCCCATAGGGATACCACACCGCCAGCGGCAACAGGCCGAACAGCTGATTGACGCGCGGCCAGCGCGTCGGATGGCCGTGGATCAGCTCGTGTTGCAACGACAGGTACCAGGTGGTCAGGAGAATCAACAGCGGCGCGCCAAGCCACGGGCCCAGCGTTTGCCATTCCAGCGCCACGCCGAACCAGCCGCCGTACACCGCCGCCATGATCCCCCAGGTGGGCAATTCCATTCGCCAATAGCGGCGCCGATAAAGCTGCCTGATTCGTTCGCGCTGTTCGGGGTGCAAATAGTGGGCATGGGACATGCTGCGGCTCGCGGTGAGAGATTTTCTCCCAGTATCCGCGAGCCGTAGCGGCGTTCAAAATAACGAAAATGGCAAAGCTAAGTGAAAATTCAGCGGGTTGCGTACGCGGCCTGCGGTTCGCAGGCCACCGGGAAATTCACCGAGTTGGCGATAAAGCACAGGTGATGCGCCTTCTCGTGCAGCTGTTGCGCCAGTTGCAGATCGTCGCCGTCGCGCACCGTGACCTGCGGCCGCAGCGTCACCGAGGTGAAAAAGCCGCCGCGCGCCGCGTCTTCACGCATCACCCCGGCGGCGTTGTCCTGATAGGCCAGTACGGAAATGCCCGAGGTGGCGCACAGATGCAGATACCATAATTTGTGACAGGCGCTGAGCGAAGCCACCAGCAAATCTTCCGGGTTCCAGCGCGTTGCGTCGCCGCGGAAGGCCGGATCGGCGGAGCCGGCGATGTCTGCCTTGCCCGCGGCGCCGATCAGGTGATCGCGCCCGTAGGCGCGGTAATCCTCGGTGCCTGCGCCCAAATTCCCCTGCCAGGTGACCGCCACCTGATAATGATGTTCGCCTTTCATGCCTTTTTCTCCCGTTGGCCAGCCAATGCAACCTCGTCTTGAGACGTGCCCGGAAAACACTATTGGTGGAAAAGCGTGAATACGCAAACGGCGAAACGAGAAAAAACGGGCCGCGCAGGCGGCCCGTCGGTCACATCCCTTCAGGGAACGAAATCGAGCACCACGGCGTTGAACAGCGCGTACTCGGTGGCGGTGGCCATCGGCGGAAACTGCGCGTGCTGCACCGCCGCACTCGCCGCTGAGCACAGGGGCGCGTCGCCTCTTACGATCTTGCTGCTCGCCAGCTTGCCGTCCGGCCGTAGCCGAATGCTGATGGTGCAGCGTTGGCCGCGCGCGCGTTCCGGCAAACGCAGCTCGCGGCTCACCGCGTTATGCACCCGCACCGGATAGCTGAGCGGCGCCGTGGCCTGCGCCTCGGCCTGCGGCTCCGGCAACGGGATGCCGGCCTGACGCCCGGCTCCGCAGCCGCTCAGCAGCAACAGCGCCAACAGGCTTAGTGTCTTTTTCATTCCCTATGTCCTTATTGGGGGGATTTATCCTTATCGCGCGGCCCTCACTGCGCCGCCGGGTAAGCCTCGCCGTCATCCGCGTAACGCTGCAGCCGCTCGCGCCACCACTTGGCCGCCAGACCGCTGGCGCTTTCCCGCCAGCCGAAATAGGCAACGTCGCTGCAGCGCTCAGACTCCACGCGTTTCGCCACCAGTTCGCCGCTGTTCAGGTAAGGTTCTGCCAGAGAACGCGGCAGATAGCCGCAGCCCAACCCGGCCAACTGCGCCTGCAGCTTGGCGTCGAAGCCGAAGACCGTCAGCGTATCCTGCTCTTCGAGCAGGTTCAGGCTCTGCGGCGCATTGACCCGCGAGGTATCGCGCACCACCACCGCCCGGTGCTGACGGATTTCGTCCTTCGGCAACGGTTCCGGCAGCGTCGCCAGCGGATGCTGCGGCGCGACGGCGAACACGTAATCCAGCTGCCCCAGCCGGCTGAACGCATAGCCCACCCGCGACGGCGGCTCGCAGATGGCGCCGATGATAATGTCGGCGCAGCCATAAACCAGCGATTCCCAGGAGCCGGCCAGTACCTCGTGGCTGAAACGCAGCCGGGTATGATGATGTTGCCGATAGAACTCGTCGATCAGTGGCAACAGGCGGGCGAACGGGAATGAGGCGTCGATCCCGAGCGTGATCTCGCTTTCCCAGCCGTTCTCCACGTAGCGCGCCTGCTGCTCCAGATCCTGCGCCGCCCGCAGCAACACCCGGCCTTTTTCCAGCATCAGCTTGCCGGTATCGGTGAACTTCGCCCGATGGCCGGAGCGGTCCAGCAGGGTGATGTCGAGATCGTTCTCCAGCTTTTGCACCATATAGCTAAGTGCCGAAGGGGTTTTAAACAGTGCGGCGGCCGCGGCGGCGAAAGATCCGTGCCGGTCCAGCGCGTCCAAAATCAGCAGCGCTTCCAGGTTTAATCTCATGCTTTCTCCCGTGTATAAAAAAACTCAACAAGTCGGCAAAAATTCTGCGGTATCTTTGAAATCGCCCTCTGCCTACCATGCGTTTTATCGGCGTTACACTCATCAGATGTTCAACCGAAATATCACTGGGAAGGTAAATTATGTCCAAGTTTCAACTGCTTGATAAAGACAACTCCGCACTGATTTTTATCGATCATCAACCGCAAATGGCCTTCGGCGTGGCTAATATTGATCGTCAGCAACTGAAAAACAACGTTGTTGGCTTGGCGAAGGCGGGCAAGATTTTCAACGTGCCCACCCTTTTCACCTCGGTAGAAACCGAAAGCTTCAGCGGCTATATCTGGCCGGAACTGCTGGCGGTACACCCTGAAATCACCCCGATTGAACGCACCTCGATGAACTCCTGGGAAGACGCGGCCTTCGTTAAAGCCGTGGAAGCTACCGGCCGCAAAAAGCTGGTGATCTCCGCGCTGTGGACCGAAGTGTGTCTGACCTTCCCGGCACTGATGGCGCTGGAAGCCGGCTATGAAGTGTATGTGGTGACCGACACCTCCGGCGGCACCTCCGTCGATGCGCACGAGCGTTCGATCGACCGCATGGTGCAGGCCGGCGCCGTGCCGGTGACCTGGCAGCAGGTGCTGCTGGAGTACCAGCGCGACTGGGCGCGCAAAGATACCTACGACGCGGTGATGGCGCTGGTGCGCGAACACAGCGGCGCGTACGGCATGGGCGTCGACTACGCTTACACCATGGTGCACCACGCACCGGCTCGCACGGTGAAATAATCCCCTTGCCCCGGCCCTGCGCCGGGGTATTTTCAGGAGTCGGTTTTATGGCCCATCCGCAGCATGTCACGCTGGTGATCACCCACCGTTTGGCGCCGGGGAACGAGCAGGCCTATGAGGCCTGGCTGAACCGCATCATGCCCGACGCCGCGGGCTTCACCGGCCATTTGGGCGTCAACGTGATTCGCCCTTCCGGCGACGAACAGGCCTATACGGTGTTGGTCCGCTTCGACAACCTCGACAACCTGTACCGCTGGATCCACTCGCCGCTGCGCAAGCAATACATCGAAGAAGTCACCCCGCTGCTGCTGGAGAGCGACCATATCGAGATCCGCCCCGGCGCGGAGTTCTGGTTTACCCCGCCCAACCCCGGCGTGCGCCAGCCGCCCCAGTGTAAGCAGTTCATCATCACCCTGCTGGTGATTTTCCCTTCCACCAATCTGGTGCCCTGGTTTTGGGGGTTGGTGCTGCCGCAGCTGGACGGCACGCTGCTCGGCCATTTTCTCAATGACGCCACCGTGGTCGCCCTGGTGGTGTACCTGTGGATGCCTATCGTGACTCGCGTTTTTCATCAATGGCTGACCCGCCGCTAGGCGGTTCGCCGGGAGAATGTTATGAACCACCACGCTTCATTGATCATCACCAACGGCAAGTTTCACACCGTCGATCGCCAAAATCCCACCGCACAGGCGGTCGCCATCCGCGACGGCAAGTTTCTGGCGGTCGGTAGCGAAAGCGAAGTCATGCAGCACGCCGGGCCGGAAACCCAGGTGATCGACCTGCATGGCCATACCGCTATTCCAGGCCTGAACGACTCGCACCTGCACCTGATCCGCGGCGGCCTGAACTATAACCTGGAGCTGCGCTGGGAAGGCGTGCCTTCGCTGGCCGACGCCCTGCGCATGTTGAAAGAACAGGCGCTGCGCACGCCGAACCCGCAGTGGGTACGGGTGGTCGGCGGCTGGACCGAATTCCAGTTCGCCGAGCGCCGCATGCCGACGCTGGACGAGATCAACCAGGCGGCGCCGGACACGCCGGTGTTCATACTGCACCTCTACGATCGCGCGCTGCTCAACCGCGCGGCGCTGAAGGTGGTCGGCTACACCAAAGACACGCCGAACCCGCCGGGCGGCGAGATCCAGCGCGACGCCAACGGCAACCCGACCGGCATGCTGATCGCCAAGCCCAACGCCATGATCCTGTACGCCACGCTGGCGAAAGGGCCGAAGCTACCGCTGGAACAGCAGGTTAATTCCACCCGCCAGTTTATGCGCGAGCTGAACCGTCTGGGCCTCACCAGCGCCATCGACGCCGGCGGCGGCTTCCAGAACTACCCGGAGGATTATCAGGTGATCGCCGAGCTGCACGAGAAAAAGCAGCTGACCATCCGCATCGCCTATAACCTGTTCACCCAGCGGCCGAAGCAGGAGCTGGAAGACTTCGAGCTGTGGACCGACATGCTCAAGCCGGGTCAGGGTACCGACTTCTATCGCCACAACGGCGCCGGCGAGATGCTGGTGTTCTCCGCCGCCGACTTCGAAGACTTCCTGCAGCCGCGCCCGGATCTGCCGCCGGGCACCGAAGACGAGCTGGAGCGGGTGGTGCGTCATCTGGTCGAGCACCGCTGGCCGTTCCGCCTGCACGCCACCTATGACGAGTCCATCAGCCGCATGCTGGACGTGTTCGAGAAGGTGAACCGCGACATTCCGTTCAACGGGCTGCACTGGCTGTTCGACCACGCCGAAACCATTACCGAGCGCAATATCGAGCGGGTCAAGGCATTGGGCGGCGGCATTGCGGTGCAGCACCGCATGGCGTTCCAGGGCGAGTATTTCGCTGACCGCTACGGCATCGAAGCCACCAAACATACGCCGCCGGTGGCGAAAATGCTGGCGGCCGAGCTGCCGGTCGGACTGGGCACCGACGCCACTCGCGTCGCCAGCTACAACCCGTGGACGGCGCTGTACTGGCTGGTTTCCGGCCGCACCGTCGGCGGCATGGCGATGTACGACGACAGCGCCCGGCTGGATCGCGAAACGGCGCTGATGCTGTGGACGCAAGGCAGCGCCTGGTTCTCCACCGAACAGGGCAAGAAAGGCCAGATCAAGGTCGGCCAGCTGGCGGATGTGGCGGTGCTGTCGCAGGACTATTTCAGCGTGCCGGAAGAGCAGATCAAAGGCATCGAGTCGGTGATGACGGTGGTGGACGGCAAGGTGGTCTACGCCGCCGGCAGCTTCTCGCCGCTGGCACCGCCGCCGCTGCCGGTGCTGCCGGAGTGGTCGCCGGTTACCCAGGTGCCGGGCCACTACCGCTCCGCGCCGCCGTCGGCGGCGGCCAAAGTCGGCGTGCTGAGCCAGGCGCACCAATGCTGCGGCCCGTGCGGCGTACACGCGCATCAGCATGACATCGCGCGCCGCTCCAGCATCCCGGTGTCGGACGAGAATGCCTTCTGGGGCGCGTTCGGCTGTTCGTGCTTCTCGTTCTAAGCTGCCAGGTCAGCAACTTACTATGCAACTAGCTTAATAAGATATTAAGTTAGCAAAATAACAAATTAATGGCGCTGTCCACGGGAGAGCGCCATTTCATTTTCAATCGCGGTTGATCTCCAGCCAGCGCCGCTGCTCGGCGGAGGCGGCTATCGCATCCAGCACGCAAGACACCTTCCAGCCTTCTTCAAAGTCCGGCCACATGCGATCGCCCGCGGCGATGCCGTTGACCAGATCGCGGATCTCCACCGTCTTCTGATCGTTAAAGCCGATGCCGTGCCCGGCGCTGATGCAGAACGCCGCGTAGTCCGGGTGCTTCGGCCCTACCAACAGCGTTTTGAACCCCTGCCGCTCCGCCGGCTCATCGTGCCGATACAGCTTCAGCTCCGCCATCCGTTCCTGGGTATAGCTCAGCGTGCCTTTAGTGCCGGTGACCACATAGGTCAGCCCCATCTTGCGCCCGCAGGCGATGCGCGAGGTTTCGAGAGTGCCCATCGCCCCGCCGGCGAAGCGCAGCAGCGCGCTGGCCTGATCTTCGTTTTCCACCGGCAGCAGGCGCGCCGGGTCTTGCGGATCCGGGCGCTGTTTGATCACGGTCTGCATATCGCCGGAGACCGCCACGATATCGCCCACCAGGTAGTGCGCCATGTTGACGATATGCGCCGCCAGATCCCCCAACGCACCCAGCCCAGCGCTGGCGCGGCGGCAGTGCCAGTCAATCGGCGTGCGCGGGTCGGCCAGATAATCCTCATTGTGGGTGCCGTAAAAATGCACCACCTCACCGATTTCGCCGTTGGCGATGATCTCGCGCGCCAGCTGGCTGGTCGGGTTCTTCATGTAGTTGAAACCGACCAGCGTTTTCACGCCTTTGGCGCGGGCGGCCTGCACCATCTCCGCCGCGTCGGCGGCGTCCAGCGCCAGCGGCTTTTCCGAATACACGTGCTTGCCGTGGCGGATCGCCTCCAGCGCCATCTCTTTGTGCAAGAAGTTGGGCGCGCAGATGTCCACCACGTCGATCGCCGGATCGGCCACCAGCTGCCGCCAATCGCCGGTCGAACGCGCAAAACCGAACTCGCCGGCGCGCTGCGCCGCCAGCTCGGGCGTCACTTCCGCCAGCATCTCCAGCACCAGCTCCCCTTTCAGAGGAAAGACCGTGGGGGCCTGCGCATAGGCGATAGCGTGACAACGCCCGATATAACCGGTGCCGATTAACCCAACGCGTACCTGTTTCATCATTTTCTCCCGTGATCGAAATCCTGCGTAGAACCAGGCGCCGTTCAATGAAACGCGCCGTCTGATAACGGGTTTATATGGAATATAAATTTCAATAACAAGCGCGCGGGAAAATAAAGTTCATATTCGTGATGCCGTTCATGAAACGTTGACGGGATGATGCAACGCAGAAAGCCCAGACACGGCTTGCCGTATCCGGGTGAGATAAAATGAACCGTTTATTTCATATCACGGTAAACCGTTGGCGCCGTGCTGCACGTAGCCGGGGCGTTGCAGCAGGCGCTGCTGATAGGCCGCCAGCGCCGCATAATCCGGCCGCTCGAACGGCGTCATCAGCCAGCGATTCAGCGACAGCCCCAGCACCACGTCCGCCAGCGTGAAGGCGGCGCCGGCGGCATAAGGGCCGTGCTGCGCCAAATGCCTGTCCAGCAGCCCCATCAGCCGGTTCCACTCACGCTCGGCGGCGGCCAGGCTGGCGGCATCCTGATAATCTGCATGCCCTCGCACCCGCGACATGAACACATAGCGCCAGGCGCTGTTCAGATCGGTGGCCTGCCAGTCCATCCACATCTCCACCGCCGCGCGCGCACCGGGTTCCTGCGGCAGCAGATCGCGGCGCCCTTCCCGCCCCGCCAGATAGCGGCAAATGGTGTTCGACTCCCACAGCACCCGCTCGCCGTCGATCAGCACCGGCACCAGGCCGTTCGGGTTCAGCGCCAGAAACGCCGGCTCCTGCGTGGAGCGAAAGCCGCTGCCCCAGTCCTCCCGCGCCAGCGGCAGCCCCAGCTCCTGGCAGGTCCACAGCACCTTGCGCACGTTGATCGATGAAGCCTTGCCCAAGACTCTCAGCATCGGTTTTCCTTATTCTTTCCAGAACGGTTTATAGCCTTCACGCCGGGCTTCCACCTGCGTCAGGCCGATGTCCGCCAGCTGCCTGTCGTTCAACAGTAACAGCTCCTTTCTCGTTCTGTGCCGCAGCAGATACAGATGCCAGCGTGACCAACCGACCGAGCGCCGCAGCGGCGTACCAGAAAACAGAGCCATGTTGTTATTCTCCCTGATGTTTTCACGTTGCAGTCATCATGCTCGCCGGGAGAAAAACAATACAGATTCACACTGGCGCTATTTTTTTCATACAGCTGTGCCAAAAAAACCGCTGAATGGTTTACTTTGAAAGCATCTGTACCGGTTTTTTAATTCTTCATCCCGATAAGAGGCCTCTGTATGACACGCTACGCCACCCTGGCCGCCATTCTCAGCCAACGTATTCAGCAAGGGCTGTATCCGGCCGGCCACCGCCTGCCTTCGGTGCGCACGCTGAGCCAGGAGCACGGCGTCAGCATCAGTACGGTACAGCAAGCCTACCGACTGCTCGAGGAACAGCGCCTGGTGGAAGCGCGGCCGAAGTCGGGCTACTTCGTGCATACGCAGCGCGCGCAGGCCGAGCTGCCCGCCATGACGGCGCCGGTGCAGCGGCCGGTAGACATTTCGCAATGGGAGCAGGTGCTGGAGCTGGTGCGCAGCCGGCCGCGCGAGGGCCTGATCCAGTTGGGGCGCGGCATGCCGGATATCGCCGAGCCGACGATGAAACCGCTGATCGTCGCCCTGCGCAACGCCGCCCGCCACGGCGACCTGCGCAGCCTGTATTACGACAGCATTCAGGGCGTGGCCGCGCTGCGCGAGCAGGTTGCCCGCCTGCTGCTGGATTCCGGCTGCCAAATCGGCCCCGACCAGTTGCTGATCACCACCGGCTGCCAGGAAGCGATCTCCGCCGGGCTGCGCGCCGTTTGCCAACCCGGCGATATCGTGGCGGTCGACTCGCCCTGCTTCCACGGCACCATGCAGACGCTGAAGGGCCTGGGTATCAAGGCGCTGGAAATCCCCACCGATCCGCTCACCGGCGTCAGCCTGGCGGCGCTGGAGATGGCGCTGGAACAGTGGCCGGTCAAGGCCATCCTGCTGACGCCCAACTGCAATAACCCGCTGGGCTACATCATGCCCGACGCCCACAAACAGCGGCTGCTGACGCTGGCACAGCGCCACGACGCGGCGATCATCGAGGACGACGTCTACGGCGACATCGCCTATCACTACCCGCGGCCGCGCACCATCAAGTCGTTCGACGAAGACGGCCGCGTGCTGCTGTGCAGCTCGTTTTCCAAAACGCTGGCGCCGGGGCTGCGGGTGGGCTGGATCGCGCCCGGCCGCTACCTGGAGCGGGTGCTGCACATGAAGTTCATCGGCTCCGGCGCCACCGCCACCCAGCCGCAGCTGGCGATCGCCGAATTTATCCGCGGCGGGCACTATCTGCAGCACCTGCGGCGTATGCGCGCCCGCTACCAGCAGAACCGCGACCGCATGACCGACCTTATCCTGAAGCACTTCCCGGCCGGCACCCGCGTCAGCCGGCCGCGCGGCGGCTTTATGCTGTGGATCGAACTGGACGAGGCGTTCGACACCCTGCGGCTGAACCGCCATCTCGAGCCGCAGGGCGTGCAGATCGCCGTCGGCAGCATCTTTTCCGCCGCCGGCAAATACCGCAACTGCCTGCGCATCAACTATGCACCTAAGCTGACGGCGGAGATCGAACAAGCGGTGCAGCGGGTCGGCGCCACCATCCAGCAGCTGATGCCGAGCGGCGTGCTGCAACCTCAGACGGACTGAAGCAAAAACTCCGCCACCCGGCGGCGCAGATGTTCGATGCCCTGCGGATGGTGAATAAACTGCGCCACCGGCATCATCTGCCAGCGCTGGCCTTCATCGCCGAAGCGAATGGCGGCGATCTGCGCCGGGGCGATGTCGCCGGCCATAAACCAGGTCGGCGGGGAGCCGGGCAGGATGCCGTCGTAGCGCCGCCGCCAGGTCACCTGGCATTCGGCGATCGCCACGCCGAATTCTTCCTGCGTCTCCCGCTGCACGCACTGCAGCGGCGTTTCGCCGTTTTCCCGCCCGCCGCCGGGCAGATCCCACTGGCCGGGCCACGGAATGCCCGGTTTGTCGTCCCGCTGGTAAACCAGCAAGCGATCGTCGCACAGCAGCGCGATCTTGGCCCCGCCAAACGCCTGATCCGTCATGTTTTCTCCGCTCCCCGCCCATCCTCTTTGACTGAACATCATACTTCATCCCCGCACGGCCTGGTGTATAGTGAAAATCCGTTTTCACAACAGGCGAACAATGACGATGAACTCTCCGTTTCTGGTGACTCCCCAATGGCTTGCGCAGCATATCAACGATGAAAATCTGGTGGTGATCGACGTCCGGATGTCGCCGGTCGGGCTGACGCCGAAGAAAGACATGCTTGCCGAGTTCGAACGCGGCCATATCCCTGGCGCGGTCTATTTCGATATCGACGAGGTGGCGGACAAAAACACCGCGCTGCCGCACATGCTGCCGACGGCGGCGGAGTTTGGCGCGGCGGTGGGCAAGCTGGGCATCAGCGAGCGCGATACCCTGGTGATTTACGATGAGGGCAACCAGTTCTCCGCGCCGCGCGGCTGGTGGACCTTCCGCAATTTCGGCGCCCGGCATGTTTACGTGCTGGACGAAGGGCTGAACGGCTGGACCGCGCTGGGCCAGGCGCTGGAGACCGGCCCGGCGCAGCCTGAGCCGCAGACGTTCAACGCCCGGTTCAACGCCGACGCGGTGGTGGATATGCGGCAAGTGGAACAGGCGTTAGGCACGCCGGTGCAAATTCTCGACGCGCGCGCCGCGCCGCGCTTTTATGCCGAAGCGCCGGAGCCGCGCCCCGGCCTGCACCGCGGCCATATTCCCGGCAGCATCAACATTCCGTACGGCGAGCTGCTGGAGAACGGCCGCTTCAAATCGCTGGAAGCGCTGCGCCAAACCTTCAGCGACAAGGGCGTGGACATCAACGGGCCGATCATCACCAGCTGCGGCTCCGGCGTGACGGCGGCGGTGCTGGCGTTCGGCCTGCTGTCGCTCGGCGCGCCGCAGGTCAAGCTGTATGACGGCGCTTGGAGCGAATGGGGCCAGCTGAGCGGCAAGCAGCCTATCGCTAAAGATTAAGTGCCGATCCGCTCGACCACGATCTGCGCCAGCCGCTGCACGGCGGCGGAAGGCTGATCCTCGGCGCGGTGCAGCACCACGCCGAGCTGGCCGAGAGCGGGCAGCAGTTCGGGCGCCAGCGGCGCCAGGCCGGGCGGCAAACCCGCCGCCGTGCGCACCGTAACGCCCAACCCGGCATTCACCGCCGCCCAAATGCCGTTCAGGCTGCGGCTGGTAAAGGCAATGCGCCAGGGAATGCCGGCGCGATCCAGCGCCTGCGTCGCCGCGCTGCGCATCAGGCAAGGCGCGTCGAACATCACCAGCGAAAGCGGCTCATCCCCTTCCCGCCAGGGCGCCAGCGCGAAGCCGGGCGAGGCGATCCAGTGCAGCTGCCGCTGCCCCAGCGCCTGATGAAACGGCGTGTTCAAGCCGCCATCCCACGCCAGCGACAGATCCAGCTGGCCTTTCAGCACCCAATCGATCAGCTCGGCATTGCGGGCGATGCGCGCCTCGATGCGCACCTTCGGATTGGCGCGCGCGAAACTGCCCAATACCTGCGGCAGAAACGTCTCGCCGAAATCCTCCTGCAGCCCCAGCCGCACCGTGCCCTGCAGATCCAATCCGCGCACCGCGGCGGCGGCTTCGTCATTGAGCTCCAGCAGACGGCGCGCGTAGCCGAGCAGGGTTTCCCCCGCCTCGGTCATCACCATGCCGCGCCCGGCCTTGCGCAGGATCGGCGCGCCGACCTGCTGTTCCAGCTTTTTCAGGTGGGCGCTGACCGCTGAAGTCGAGCGCCCTAACCGTTCAGCGGCCTTGGCAAAGCTACCCAGTTCGACGCCGGTAACAAAGCTGCGCAAATCCTCGAGATCGAACGTTATTCGCCCCATGCTGACCATCCTGATTTTCTGAATCATCAATCAAAATAATACCGATTTTACTGATAAAGATGGCGTGTCACGCTCTCCCGGTCAATGTCTTTCCGGAGAATCCTTATGCTCGCGATGCAATACCGTTTCACCCTGCCCGCCGATTACGACATGGCGATCGTCCGCCGCCGCATCGCCGATTTCGGCCACCGGCTCGACGCCTGCCCGCAGCTGATCGTCAAAGCCTATCTGTACGCGCAGCGCAGCGAAGGCAGCGCCGAGAACCTCTACGCCCCCTTCTATCTGTGGAACAGCAGCGCCGGCATGAGCGACTTCCTGACCGGCGAAGGTTTCAGGGGGCTCAGCCAGGCATTCGGCTGGCCACGCGTCAATCATTGGCTGCCGTGGCTGGCGCATTTCGATCGTCCTCATCTGGCCGGGGCCGCGTGGGCGACCTGTCAGGAGCAGATTATCGCCCCCTACAGCGATCTGCCTGCGCTGCGTCAGCAACAGCAGGCGGCCCCCGGCGCGCTGGCCTCCATCGTGGCGTTCGATCCCGCCGACTGGCGATTAGTGCGGCTGGATTTATGGCGTGAACCGCCGCAGTCCCCTGTGCAAAACGGCCAGCTGTTCCGCGTCGGCCATCTGTCCGCCCCCTTTGACCACACTGCGCCGCGGGTTGACAGCCAAACTTGATATTGATAATCATTATCAACACTAAACATTCATTTGCGGTTCGCGGGATGCGGGCCGCTCTCCGGGGTCAATCGCCATGCCGTCATCACCGATCACACCTTACGCCACCACCTGCTGCATCGTGGGGGGCGGCCCCGCCGGGCTGATGCTCGGCTATCTGCTGGCGCGGGCGGGGATCGACGTGACGGTGCTGGAGAAGCACGCCGACTTCCTGCGCGATTTTCGCGGTGACACCATTCACCCGTCGACGCTGGAAGTCATGCACCAGCTGGGCCTGCTCGACGAACTGCTGACGCTGCCGCACCAGCGCGCCGAATCCCTGCACGCCGAAGTCGCCGGGCGCGACATTAAGCTGGCGGATTTCACTCGCCTGCCGACGCGCTGCAAATTTATCGCCTTTATGCCGCAGTGGGAGTTCCTCAACTTTTTGGCGCAGCAGGCCGCAGCATTCCCCCATTTCAGGCTGCTCACCTCGACGCAGGTTCATCAGCTGCTCTACGACCGCGGCCAGGTATGCGGCGTGCTGGCCAACACGCCGGAAGGCCCGATCCGCGTGCGCAGCCAGCTGGTGATCGGCACCGACGGCCGCAACTCGGTGGTGCGCGAGCAGGCGGCGCTCAGCAGCCGCTCCTTCGGCGCCCCGCGCGACGTATTGTGGATGAAGCTCAGCAAGCAGACGGGCGATCCGGCCTGGTCGATGGGCCATACCGGGCCGAAGCAGAACTTCATCATGATCGATCGCGGCGACTACTGGCAGTGCGGCTACTCGATCGATAAAGGCAGCTTCGACGCGATCCGCCGCAGCGGCCTGGAGAAATTTTTGCTGCACCTCGCCGAGGTGGCGCCATTCCAGGACGATCGCCTGCAGGAGATCGTCGAGTGGGATCAGGTGAAGCTGCTGAGCATCCGCATCGATCGTCTGGATCGCTGGGCCAAACCGGGGGTGCTGTGCATCGGCGACGCCGCGCACGCCATGTCGCCGATCGGCGGCGTGGGCGTCAACCTGGCGATTCAGGACGCGGTGGCCGCCGCCAACGCCCTGATCCCGCCGCTGCGCCAGCATCGGCTGCAGCTGAAGCATCTGCTGAGCGTGCAGCGCCGGCGCGAATTCCCCACCCGGGCCATCCAGTTTTTGCAGATCAAAATGAGCCAGCGCAAGCCGGGCGAACGCCGCGCGGCGGGCGGTTCGCGCCTGATCGCCCGCGTCGGCAACAGCCGCTGGCTGCCGCGCCTGTTCGGCCGCATCATCGGCCTGGGTTTTCGCCGTGAAACGCCGCGACATCTGTCCAACGACACCTGCCCGCCGGAATAATATTGGTTGTTTTTCCATCGCACCGTATAATGGTTAAATCGAACGATTTAATTAACTGGAGCGATTAAATGTACGCACTCAGCGCGAACGAGGCCAAAACCCAATTCGGCGATTTGCTGCTCAAGGCGCAGCGTGAGCCGGTGCAAATCAATCGCAACGGCAAACCGGTCGCCGTCGTCATGTCGGTAGAAGACTACCAGGCGCTGGAAGATCTCAAATTACGCGCGCTGCAGCAAAAAATCGCGCAGGCTACCGCCGAGGAAGACGCCGGTAAGGCGGTAGACGGCGATGCCTTCTTCAACCGTCTGCTCACCGACGAAACCGACTGATATGCCCGCGTTTCGCCTCACCCCGCAAGCCCAACAAGATCTGTTGGCTATTCGTCATTTCACCGTCGAGCACTGGGGCAAAGCGCAATCTCACCGCTATCTTGAGCAGTTGAGAGAGGTCATGCATCATCTGGCGGATATGCCGGAAGCGGGTAAGGCACACTTTCACGATCTGGGCGAAGAGATACGCAGTTTTCCTTACGCCAGCCATAGGATCTACTACCGCAGCCGCCCTGCCGGCATCACCGTTCTTGCCATTCTGCACCAGGCGATGGTGCCCCACCGGCATCTGGAACAACGGCTGTAATTTTTCTTACTCAAAGGGGCACAGATGTTCACCGTCCGTCAGGCATTGCTGGAAGATTTAACCCAGGTACGCGATATCGGCATCCGCACCTATCGCGCGCACTTCGGTGAGCTGTGGCGCTACCCGCACGAGCTGGAGGCCTTTCTGGCCGAGGATTTTTCCGTCTCTGCGCTGGAACGGACGCTGCGCAATCCCGACGTGTGCTGGCTGTTGGCCTATGAGGATGACGCCCTGGTCGGCTATGCACGTGTGAACTTCGATAGCCTGTTGGCTGCCACCCAACGGCGCGGCGCCGAACTGCAAAAGATCTACTTCCTGCCGGATTACGCCGGGCGCGGTTTCGGCCGACAATTTTTCGAACAGGTGCAGCGGCGGGCCGTCGAACACCGTCAGCCCCTGCTGTGGCTGGAAGTGCTGAAACAGAACGCAGACGCCCAGCGCTTTTATCAGCGGCAAGGCCTGGCCGTATGTGGCGAGGCCCAATACACCAGCGAACAGGGTGCCATCGAACTTTGGGCGATGAGCAAGGCGCTGTAACCGCGCCCCGCTCCGCCGTCGTTTAGCGCGGCTCCCGCTGCAGCATCAGGAACAGCAAGGCAAACGCATTGGGCGCCAGGTAGATCAGCGCCCCCAGCTGCACCGCCAGCGGATCCTTCTTGGCCTGCCAGGCCATAAACCAGTCGCCGGCGACCACCATAAAGCCGACGCCCCACACCGCAATTGCGCAAATCGCCCCCAGCATCGCCCAGGCTTTACCCTTGGCGAAGGCGGCGTAAGGGCCTTTCAATCGCCCGATCATCAGCACCACGCCTACGGCCGCGAATAGGCCGGCCAGCGTTTCCAGCGTGGTGATGACAGCCAACCCCAACATGCAGGCCCAGTCGGCGCTGATCGCGCGCCACATCAACCCCGGCGTCTGATAGGTATCCTGCATGGCGAGCAGCGGGCCCACCGCATTGCGCGCGGTGCCGGCGAAATCCGCCGTATTGTTCAACAGGCTGAACAGCCCCCACAGGGCTGGAAACAGGGACAGGACGATGCAACCGAGTCGTGACACAGTGATTTCGTTCATGATGATGTTAGCTATCCATGGCAAGGGATTAATAAAAAACGCCTTTTAGATTAGTCCATAACATCCGCAAGGAGAAACAGCTGCACGACTTTCAGACATGCGGCTCCCTTTGCCTCGTTCAAATCGCCACCAGCCCGCGTACACCGTCCTGTTCCATATTGCTGCCGGCGCCGCGCTGCACGATGCTGCCGCGCGACATCACCAGATAGCTGTCCGCCAGATCGGCGGCAAAGTCATAAAACTGTTCCACCAGCAGGATCGCCATATCGCCCTTCGCCGCCAGCTGCTTGATCACCGCGCCGATCTCCTTGATCACCGAAGGCTGGATCCCTTCCGTCGGCTCGTCGAGGATCAGCAGCTGCGGCCGGCAGGCCAGCGCCCGGCCGATCGCCAGCTGCTGCTGTTGCCCACCGGAGAGATCGCCGCCGCGCCGATCCTTCATTTGCCGCAGCACCGGAAACAAGTCATAGATCGGATCCGGCACCGTGCGCGCAGCGGCGCCGGAAAAGCGCGCCAGCCCCATCAGCAGATTTTCCTCCACCGTCAGACGCGGGAAAATCTCCCGCCCCTGCGGCACATAGGCGATGCCCGCCTGCACCCGCTGATGCGGTTTTTTACCGGTGATGGTTTCGCCCTGCCAACGGACGCTGCCGCTGCGCGCCGGGACCAGCCCCATCAGGCATTTCAGCAGCGTGGTCTTGCCCACGCCGTTGCGCCCCAGCAGGCAGGTCACCTCGCCGATGCGCGCCTCGAACGACAGGCCGCGCAGAATGTGGCTGCCGCCGTAATACTGATTCAATTCCTCTACCTGCAGCATCGTTACGCCTCCTCAGCGCCCCAGATATACCTCAATCACCCGTTCATCGGCCTGCACCTGTGCCAGCGATCCTTCAGCCAGCACCTGCCCCTGGTGCAGCACCGTCACGCGATCGGCGATGGTTTCCACAAACCCCATATCGTGTTCCACCACCATCAGCGAATGCTTGCCCGCCAGCTCGCGGAACAGTTCGGCGGTGTAGTCGGTTTCGGCGTCGGTCATGCCGGCCGCCGGTTCGTCGAGCAGCAGCAGGTGCGGTTCCTGCACCAGCAGCATGCCGATCTCGAGAAACTGTTTCTGCCCGTGGGACAACAGCCCGGCGGGCCGGTGGCGTTCATGCCCCAGCCGCAGGGTCTTCAACATCTCGTCGATGCGGTCGCGCTGTTCGCTGCTCAGGCGGGCGCGCAGGCAGGCCCACACCGATTTGCGGGTTTTCTGCGCGATCTCCAGATTTTCGAACACCGTCAGCGCCTCGAACACCGTCGGTTTTTGAAACTTGCGGCCGATGCCGGCGTGGGCGATCTGCATCGGCGCCAGCCGGGTCAGATCGACGGTCTGATCGTAAAACACCCTGCCGCTGTCCGGCCGGGTCTTGCCGGTGATCACATCCATCAGCGTGGTCTTACCGGCGCCGTTGGGGCCGATCACGCAGCGCAGTTCGCCGACGCCAATGCGCAGCGACAGATCGGTCAGCGCGCGAAAACCGTCGAAGCTGACGTTGACGTTGTCGAGCTGCAGCACCGGATCGGTTTGCTGCCGGTATTTATCCGCCGGCAGCGGGTGGGTAAACAGCTCGTCGGTCACTTGCATCGCTTTCATGAGGTTTTCCTCCTGCGCAGCAGGCCGATCACCCCTTTGGGCAGAAACAGCGTGACGACGATAAACATCAGGCCAAGGAAGAACTGCCAGTATTCGGGAATGGCCATGGTGAACCAGCTCTTGGCGCCGTTGACGATGCCGGCGCCGAGCAGCGGCCCCACCAGCGTGCCGCGCCCGCCGAGCGCCACCCAGATGGCGGCCTCGATCGAGTTGGTCGGCGACATTTCGCCGGGGTTGATGATGCCGACCTGCGGCACATAGAGCGCGCCGGCCAGCCCGCACAGCACCGCCGACAGCGTCCAGACGAACAGCTTGAAGCCCTTCGGATCGTAGCCGCAGAAGGTCAGCCGGTTTTCCGCATCGCGCACCGCGGTCAGCACCCGGCCGAACTTGCTGCGCGCCAGCGCAAAGCCGATGGCCAGGCTGGCGGCCAGCAGCAGCACCGTCGCCAGAAACAGCGCCACCCGCGTGCCGGCGGCGGTGATGGGAAAGCCGAGCAGCGTGGTGAAACCGGTAAAGCCGTTATTGCCGCCGAAGCCGGTTTCGTTGCGAAAGAACAGCAGCATGCCGGCATAGGTCAGCGCCTGGGTCATGATCGAGAAATATACCCCTTTGATTTTCGAGCGGAAGGCGAAGTAGCCGAACAGGAAGGCCAGCAGGCCCGGCACCAGCACGATCAGGCACAGCGCCCAGGCGAAATGCTGGGTGCCGCTCCAGAACCACGGCAGCTCATTCCAGGAGAGGAACGCCATAAACGCCGGCAGCCCGTCGCCCGCCGCCTGCCGCATCAGGTACATGCCCATGGCGTAGCCGCCGAGCGCGAAGAACAGCCCGTGGCCGAGCGACAGCAGCCCGGCATAGCCCCATACCAGATCGAGCGCCACCGCCACCACCGCGTAGCACAGGATCTTGCCCGCCAGCGTCAGGGTATAGGTGGACACCGCCAGCGGATGATCCGCCGGCAACAGCGTCATGAACGGCATCACCAGCAGCGCCAGCAACGCCAGCCCGCCGATGCTCAACGCCAGCCGGGGCGCTTTCTGCACGCCGGTCACGGTCAATGGTTGGCTCATCAGTCAATCACCCTGCCCTTGAGGGCGAACAGCCCCTGCGGGCGCTTTTGAATAAACAGAACGATCAGCACCAGGATCAGGATCTTGCCCAACACGGCGCCGATCTGCGGCTCGAGGATCTTGTTGACGATGCCGAGGCCGAAAGCCGCCGCCACCGTCCCCGCCAGCTGGCCGACGCCGCCGAGCACCACCACCAGGAACGAATCGATGATGTAGCCTTGCCCCAGCTCCGGCCCGACGTTGCCCAACTGCGACAGCGCCACCCCGCCGAGCCCGGCGATGCCGGATCCCAACCCGAAGGCCAGCATGTCCACCCGCCCGGTGGGCACGCCGCAGCAGGCCGCCATCGCGCGGTTTTGCGTCACCGCGCGCACGTTCATGCCGAGCCGGGTCTTGTTCAGCAGCAGCCAGGTCATCGCCAGCACCAAGAGCACGAACGCGATCACCGCGATGCGGTTCCACGGCAGCACCAGGTTCGGCAGCAGCTGCACGCCGCCCGACAGCCACGCTGGGTTGGCGACCTCCACGTTCTGCGCCCCGAACAGCACCCGCACCAGCTGGATCAACACCAGGCTGATGCCCCAGGTGGCCAGCAGGGTCTCCAGCGGCCGGCCGTACAGGTGGCGGATCACCGTGCGCTCAAGCAGCATGCCGATCCCGGCGGTGATGGCGAACGCCACCGGCAGCGCCGCCAGCGGGTAGAGCGCCAGCCACTGCGGCGCAAACTGCTGAAACAGCCCCTGCACCAGGTAGGCGGAATAGGCGCCGAGCATCAGCATTTCGCCGTGCGCCATATTGATGACGCCGAGCAGGCCGTAGGTGATCGCCAGCCCGAGCGCCGCCAGCAGCAGGATCGAACCGAGCGACAGGCCGCTGAACGCCTGGCCGAGCAGATCGCCGATCATCAGGCGATGCTGCACCCGCTGCAGGCTGCGTTGCGCCTCGGCGCGCACCGCGGCGTCCGGCTCGTGGGCGGCATCGGTCAACGCTTGCAGCCGCGCGCGGGTTTCCGGTTCACCCGATTCGCCCAACAGCCGCACCGCATTGAAACGCACCTGCGGATTGCCGTCGGTCAATTGCAGGTTCGCCAGCGCAATGCTCAGCGCGTCGCGTACCTGCGGGTCTTTCTCCTGCGCCAGCCGCCGGGTCAACAGCGGCAGCTGATCGCCCTGCGCTTCGCGCTGCAGTGCGCTCGCCGCCTGCAGCCGCACCGCCGCGTCCGCGCTGACCAGCCGCTGCGCCGACAATGCGTTGGCAATCAGAATGCGCAGCCGGTTGTTCAGCCACACCTTCTTCGGTTCGCCAACCGGGGCCGCCTCGCCCTCGAGCGGCAGATAGCGATCGCCCTGGCGGATAAAGGCGCGCTTCGCCCCGTCGATCGCCACGGTTTCCTGCTGCAGCCCCTGCAGCAGCGGCAGGCGCGCGGCGTCCGGCTCGGCCGCCCACGCCTGCAGCAGTTTGGCCTGCTGCGCACGGTTGGCCGCCGCAAACTCATCGGCCGGCCCGGCCTGCGCCAGCAGGGGCCAGGCGCACAGCAGCCACAGCCCGACGCGCAGAGAAGATAAAAACGGAGATTGCATCAGCTGCCTCTTCTGTTGGGCCGGCGGGCGTTGGGCCGCGCCGGCGCTGAGTGACGTTACTTGCCGCCCTTCACCGGGTAATCCGGCCTCTTGTCGTTGCCGGCGATATACGGGCTCCACGGCTGTGCGCGCACCGGCGCTTCGGTCTGCCACACCACGTTGAACTGGCCGTTGCCCTCGATCTCGCCGATCATCACCGGCTTGTGCAGATGGTGGTTGGTCTGGTCCATGGTCAACGTGAAGCCCGACGGCGCGGCGAAGGTTTGCCCGGCCATCGCCGCGCGCACCTTATCGACGTCGGTGGTGCCGGCCTTCTCCACCGCCTGCGCCCACATGTGCAGGCCGACGTAGGTGGCCTCCATCGGATCGTTGGTGACCGCGGTGGCGTAATTCGGCAGGTTGTGCGCCTTGGCGTAGGCTTTCCACTGGCTGACAAACTGCTTGTTGGTCGGGTTATCCAGCGATTCGAAGTAGTTCCAGGCCGCCAGGTTGCCCACCAGCGGTTGGGTATCGATGCCGCGCAGCTCTTCCTCGCCGACCGAGAAGGCGATCACCGGCACGTCGGTGGCCTTGACGCCCTGGTTGGCCAGCTCTTTGTAGAACGGTACGTTGGAGTCGCCGTTGATGGTGGAGATCACCGCCGTGTTGCCGCCGGCGGCAAACTTCTTGATGTTGGCGACGATGGTCTGGTAATCGCTGTAACCGAACGGCGTGTAGACCTCTTCAATATCCTTGTCCTGCACGCCTTTGCTGTGCAGGAAGGCGCGCAGGATCTTGTTGGTGGTGCGCGGATAGACGTAATCGGTGCCCAGCAGGAAGAAGCGCTTGGCGCCGCCGCCGTCCTCGCTCAGCAGGTATTCCACCGCCGGGATCGCCTGCTGGTTCGGCGCCGCGCCGGTATAGAACACGTTCGGCGACATCTCTTCGCCTTCGTATTGCACCGGGTAGAACAGCAGCCCGTTCAGCTCCTCAAACACCGGCAGCACCGACTTGCGCGACACCGAGGTCCAGCAGCCGAACACCGCCGCCACCTTGTCCTGGCTCAGCAACTGGCGCGCCTTCTCGGCGAACAGCGGCCAGTTGGAGGCCGGATCCACCACCACCGGCTCCAGCTTTTTACCGAGCACCCCGCCTTTGGCGTTGATCTCGTCAATGGTCATCAGCGCCACATCCTTCAGCGGCGTCTCGGAAATCGCCATGGTGCCGGAGAGCGAACTCAGAATGCCGACCTTGATGGTGTCGGCGGCCTGCGCGCTCCAGGCCAGGCCCAGGCCGATCGCGGCGGCGGACAGCGCAAAAGCTTTGATAAAACGACGACGTTGCATAGTTCAAACTCCTGATGTGTGTGAAATCAAAATCGTTGCGCCGAGCGCGCGGGCTGCTGGGCCCGCGCCTGATGCAACATGTGCAGCGTTATTTTTCGTACCTCTGCCTTGCTGACGGCGATATGCTCGCCGAGCAGCGCTTGCGCCGCCTCGCTTTGCCGCTGCAGGATCGCCTGCAAAATGGCGGCGTGTTCGCGGTAGGTGGCGTCCACCCGCGCCTGCTGGGTGAAATCCAGCCGGCGAATGATGCGGATCTTTTCGGTCAGCTCGCGGTGAATGCGCGCCATCTCGCCGTTGCCCGCCGCGGCCACCAACGCCTGATGAAACTGCTCATCGTGCTGCGACACCGCCTGGCCGTCCGCCAGACGCGGCGCTTCGGTCCAAAAACGGTTCAGCGCCGCCAGCGCGGCCGGCGTTTCCCCGGCCGGCCATTCGCACAGCCGTTTCACCGCCTCTTGTTCCAGCACGATGCGCAGGTCGTACAGCTCTTCGAAGTAGGCGAAGTCGAACGGCCGCACCTGCCAGCCGCTGCGAAACAGCACCTCGACATAGCCTTCGCGCTCGAGCCGAAACAGCGCCTGACGCACCGGCGTGCGGCTGGCCGCCATGCGCTGCGCCACGTCGCTTTCGCTGAAGCGATCGCCCGGCAGCAGGCGAAACTCGAAGATGTCGGCCTTGAGCTGCAGATAAATGCGCTCCGCCAGCCCCTCAGGCCGCGCCTTGTGCTCCCCGTTGGTGATTTGCATCATCGCCCCTCCGTTCAGACCGCTTTTTCCAGCCACAGCAGGGCGTCGCCCGGCCCGACCGGCCGCCCCTGCCGGCAGCTGATGCGTTTGACGATCCCGGCGCGCGGCGCGGTGACCGCCAGCTCCATCTTCATCGCCTCGACCACGATCAGCGGCTGCCCGGCCGCCACCGCCTGCCCCGGCTCCACCAGGATCTTCCACACGCTGCCGTTCAGATCGGCGCTGACCAGATCGCCGTCGATGGCGTCTTCTTCCTCCGGCGGCAACAGCTGCGCCTCGGCCTCGTCGTCATCGCTGCGCCAGCGCGCCACTTCGGCGCTGAACGCCTGCTGCTGGCGATGCTGGAAGTCGGCGATCGCCTCGGCGTTGTCGGCCAGGAAATCGGTGTAGGCGGCGAAGTCGAATTCGCTCTCTTCGATGCGCACCTGCATGCGCCCTTCGCGGAACGCTTCGCGCTGCTCGTCCAGTTCTTGCTCGCTGACCGGGTAGAAGCGCACCTGATCGAAGAAGCGCAGCAGCCAGGGCTCACCGGCGGTGAACTGCGGGTTTTTGAGGAATTTGTTCCAGATCGGCAGCGTGCGCCCCACCAGCTGGTAGCCGCCCGGCGAATCCATGCCGTAGATGCACATGTACATGCCGCCGATGCCGACCGTCCCTTCGGCGGTGTGGGTGCGCGCCGGGTTATATTTGGAGCTCAGCAGGCGATGGCGCGGATCGAGCGGCACCGCGCAGGGCGCGCCGAGGTAAACGTCTCCCAGACCGAGGATCAGGTAGCTGGCGTCGAACAGAATGTCGCGCACCTGCTCGCGTTGGCTCAGGCCGTTGATGCGCTGGATAAAATCGACGTTGTTCGGCAGCCAGGGCGCCGAAGCGCGCACCGTCTGCTGATAGCGATCCACCGCGCCCAGCGTGGCCGAATCCTCGAACGCCATCGGCAGCCAGACGGTGCGCGTCGGCACCTTCAGGCGGCTGACGTCCCCCAGCGCCCGTTCGCGCGCCAGCAGGCGCTGCAGCAGGTCGACCTGGCTAATCTGTCGGCTGTCGTAGCGGATCTGCAGCGAACGCACGCCCGGCGCCAGCTCTGCCACGCCCGGTATCGCCTCCTCTCGCAGCGACTGCATCAGCAGATGGATGCGCAGCCGCAGCGCCAGATCGAGCACGTTGTCGCCGTACTCCATCAGAATGTAACCGTCCCCCGCCTGGCGATACGCCACCGCCGGGCGCCCTTCCGCCGCCGGCAGCGCCGCCAGCACCGCGGCGGAAACGGTCTCCGCCGGGGCCAGATCCGGCGGCGGCAGGGTGATGGCCTTCACCGCCGCCAGCGCTTCGATGCTGCCAAGCTGCGCCTGCTCCAGCGACTGCGCCTGGCGAAAGCCGATCGGATGGAACCGGATGCGGTCGCCCGGCTTCACCTGCCCCACTTTCCACAGCTCGGCCTTGGCGATGGTCACCGGGCAGACGAAGCCGCCGAGGCTGGGCCCGTCGCGGGTCAGGATCACCGGGAAATCGCCGGTGAAGTTGATTGCACCGATGGCGTACTCGCAGTCGTGCACGTTGGAAGGATGCAAACCGGCTTCGCCGCCGTCCTCCCGCGCCCATTCGGGCTTCGGCCCCGCCAGGCGCACGCCGAGGCGGTTGGAGTTGTAATGCACCTGCCAGTCGGTGGCGAAGAAGGTCTCTATTGATTCGGCGGTGAAAAAGTCCGGCGCGCCGTGCGGACCGTACAGCACGCCGATGTGCCACTGGTCGCCGTAGTACGGGATCAGGCTGTCGTCCATCGCCTGCGGCGCGGCGATCGGTGCCGGCGTGGTGCAAGCAGCCAGCGCCGGTTGAGCGATCGCCAGCATGTCCGCCACGCGCAAGGTGCGCCCGGCATGCCCGCCGAACTGGCCCAGCGCAAAGGTGGAACGGCTGCCGAGATACACCGGCACGTCAAAGCCGTTGCGTACCGCCAGATAGGTGCGGCAGCCGTGCGTGGCGCGCCCCAGCGTCAGCACCTGCCCGGCCCGCACCGCGATCGGCCGCCAGTAAGCGACCGCTTCGCCGTCCAAATCGGCCGGGCAGCTGGCACCCGTCAGCGCGATGATGGCGTCGCAGTGAAAGCGCAGCGTCGGCCCCTGCAGGGTAAACTCCAGCCCGGCGGCCGCCGGGTGGTTGCCGACGATGCGGTTGGCCAGCCGGAACGCGAAGTCGTCCATCGGGCCGGACGGCGGCACGCCGATGTCCCAATAGCCGAGGCGGCCGGGATAATCCTGCACGCTGCTGTAGGTGCCGGGTTGCAGCACTTCGAGGCAGTGCGGCTGGAAACGCACCTCGTCCAGCAGGCGCGTCCAAACGTCGCCGCGCTGAAATTGCGGCGTGGCGATCACCTGCCGCAGATAGTCGAGGTTGGTGGCGATGCCGTGCAAACGGGTCGCCGCCAGCGCCACGCGCAGTTTTTCCAGCGCCTGCGCCCGATCCGCGCCGTGCACGATCAGCTTGGCGATCATCGGGTCGTAAAACGCCGAGACTTCGCTGCCGGTCGCCACCCAACCGTCGAGGCGCACGTCGGTGGGGAAATGCACCTCGGTCAGCACGCCGGGGCTGGGCTGGAAGTTTTTCAGCGGATCTTCGGCGTAGAGGCGCACTTCGATCGCCACGCCCTGCGGCGCGCGTTGCAGCGCCGCCCATTCCAGCGCGTCGCCCGCCGCCACCTGCAGCATGCCTTCGATCAGATCCAGGCCGGTGACCATCTCGGTGATCGGGTGCTCGACCTGTAAGCGGGTGTTCACTTCCAGGAAGTAAAACTCGTCGCGCGCGGCGTCGTAAATGAATTCCACGGTGCCGGCGCTGCGGTAATTCACCGACTCGCCCAGCGCCACCGCCGCCCGATGCAGCGCCTGGCGGGTCGCCGCCGGCAGGTGTGGCGCCGGGGTTTCTTCCACCACTTTTTGGTTGCGGCGCTGCAGCGAGCAATCGCGCTCGCCGAGCGCTACCACCCGCCCCTGGCCGTCGCCGAAAATCTGTACCTCGACGTGGCGCGCGCGATCGACGAAGCGTTCGATAAAGGCGCCGGCGTCGCGGAAGAACTGTTCTCCCAGCCGTTTGACGCTGTCGTACGCGTCGCGCAGCGCCGCCTCGTCGTCACAGCGCGTCAGGCCGATGCCGCCACCGCCGGCGGTGCTTTTCAGCATCACCGGGTAGCCGATGCGCGCGGCGGCGGTAACCGCCTGCTCAACGCTCTCCAGCAAGCCGGTGCCCGGCGTCATCGGCACTCCGGCCAATGCCGCCAGCTCGCGCGCCCGGTGCTTGAGGCCGAACTCGCGGATCTGCGCCGCCGTCGGGCCGATAAAGGCGATGCCCGCCGCCTCGCAGGCTTCGGCAAACTCGGCGCTCTCGGACAAAAAGCCGTAACCGGGGTAGATCGCCTGCGCGCCGGTGGCGGTGGCGGCCGCAAGGATCTTGTCGATGCGCAGGTAGCTGTCGGCGGCCTTGTCGCCGCCGAGCGCCACTGCCTTGTCGGCTTCGGTGACGTGCGGCGCATTGCGGTCGGCGTCGGAATAAACCGCCACGCTGGTGACGCCCAGGCGTTTCAGGGTGCGAATGGCGCGGCAGGCGATTTCGCCGCGGTTAGCGATCAGTACGGTATTAAACATGTTCGTGCCCCTTAAGGCTGGCGAGATAGTCGCGCCAGCCGCCAAACTCAGTGATATCCGTGGCGCCTTCCAGCGCCCAGGCTTCGCAGATAAACCCCTTCACCCGCCGGCCGTCCGCCAGCAGCAGCGTGCCGATGCCCAAGGGCGCCGGGATTTCCGCCACAAACTCGCCGAAACGGGCCAGCGGGATGTCCCACAGCTCAAGACGGATCGCAGCTCCCTGCGCCACGCGCGCCAGCCCCGGCTTCGACGGCTCGGTATCAGCCAGCGCGTAGAGGCGGTAACAGGGGGCGGTGACGGTTTGCTCCACCCGCACCGCGTCGCGCTGCGTCAGCTGGACGTTGAGCGGCATACCGCTGAGGTGAGCGCCCACTACCGCCAGACGCACATGTCCCGCAGACGGGGCCGGTGTGGGCTGCGGCGGCAATGCCCGGCCGGTAGCCCCGAGCGGTAAGGCGCTTTGCCGTTGCCAGCGCAGGCCAAACGCCGCCAGCGCCCGGTCATGCCAGGCGGGCGCAATCAGGGTGATGCCCGCCGGCAGCCCGTCTTCGCGCAGCGGCCCCGGCAACGCCAGCGCGCTCAGATCGGCCAGGTTGGTGAAATTGGTGTAAGTGCCGAACTGCGAATTGAACAGCACCGGCTCCTGCGCCATCTCCGCCAGGGTGCGGATAGTGGGCGCGGTCGGCACCACCAGCGCGTCGAACGGCGCCAGCCGCTGAGCAATTTGCCGCGTCAGCTCGGCGCGCAGGTATTCCGCCTTGTAGGCGTCGCAGGCGCTGTAGCTCAGGCCGTTGCCGACGATGCCGCGCACCACCGGGTCGATAGCCTGCGGGCTCGCTTCCAGCACCTGCTCAATCGCCACGGTGCGCTCCGCCACCCAGGGGCCGTAATACAGCTGTTCCGCCAGGGTGCGAAACGGCGCGAAATCGAGGGGTTCCAGCGTGGCGCCGCCCGCCTGCAGCTGCGCCAGCGCGCGGTGAAACGCCCGCTCAGCCTGAACGTCACCGAAAAACTCCAGCTGGGCGGGGATGGCGAAACGCGGCGCGGCGGGAATATCCGCCGGCGCGGTATGCGGATCGGGGCGGGAATACGGATCTGCCGCGTCAAAGCCGCTCGCCAGTTCCGCCACCTGCGCCGCATCGGCCACCGTCAGCGCGAAGACCGACACCGTATCGTTCAACCGGCAGGCCGGCACCACGCCGCGGTTGGACAACCGGCCCTTGGTCGGCTTCAGCCCGACGATGTTGTTGAACCCGGCGGGCACGCGCCCCGAACCGGCGGTGTCGGTGCCCAGCGCGAACGGCACCAGGCCGCGCGCCACCACCGAGGCGGAGCCGGAGCTGGAACCGCCGCTGACGTAGCGGCTGTCGAAGCTGTTGACCACCGCGCCATAAGGTGAGCGGGTGCCCACCAACCCGGTGGCGAACTGGTCGAGGTTGGTTTTACCGAGGGCGATCGCCCCGGCGGCGCGCAGGTTGGCGACCACGGTGGCATCCGCCGCGGCCTGATAGGTGAACGCCGGGCAGGCGGCGCTGGTTGGCCAGCCGCCGACGTCGATATTGTCTTTGATGGCGAAGGGCACGCCGAACAGCGGCAGGCGGCTGAGATCGCCGTCGACCGCCGCCAGCAGTATCGCCAGCTGCCGATACTGCTGCTCGCGCTGCGCCGGCGTGGCGAGATACAGCCAGGCGTTATCGTCCGGGTTCAGCCCGGCGAGCAGCGTTTCGATCGTCGCGCTGACGCAGGCGAGGCGCTCACCCGCCGGACGGGTTTGATAATGGTGCTGCCATTCACTGAGGGTAAAACCGCACGTTTCAACAGGGTCGCTCATCGGCTGAATTCCATCTGGTACACAAGATGGGATTCAACAGAGCAACCGGCGTGCCAATTTTTAATCTCATGATTTCAATAAATTATAATTAAAACTTATGACGGCGAGGGTGAACGGCCTGCACCAGCGGCGCGCAGCGGGAGAACAAAAAGAGTGCAATAAGGGGATGATGCAGAGGAAAATCGGGGCGACGACACTCGCCGCCCCGGGAGGCCGATGGGGATCAATCCTTAATGCGTTTCAAACCGACCGGCGTAATGCAGTAGGTCTGTTGCTTGCCCTTCTCCGCCAGCCGCACATGCTGCATCTCGTTGACGATCGTCAGACGGTTGTCCGGCTCTTCATGCCGCAGATGGATCACCTCACCGCCGTAGCCTGACAGCGGCAGCACCCAGGTTTTAGCCTGTTGATTTTGGCTGCCGATGACGTCGTAGCTGAGCAAGGTATTACCGTCCGCATCCGTCACGCTGAGGAAGACGTAGCTGTCGGCAAAGTAGTGGTGAGCAATCCCCGCCGCCAGCGTCACGGTCACGGTTTTCTTCACCAGATCGACGGCGCAGGTCAGAAACTGGCGATCGCTAATCCCTTTGCCGGCCACGGTAAACGCATTGCCGACGTTAGCGCCCGGCGGCGTATTGTCGGCCGGCAGGCAATCCCGATAGGTCGCCAACAGCGGCTCGCGCTGCGGCTCGGCAAAGGCGCCGATCGCCAGATAAATATCGTCCTTGAACGACGACGACGGCGCGTAGTAGGCCGGCAGCAGCCGGCGCAAACGCTGCGCCGCCTGTTCCAGGCGCGTCAGCAGCGCCTGCTCGGGATCGCCGGAAAGCGCCGGATTTTTCAGCCCGCTGGTTTCGATACGCAGCACGTTGGTTTTGTTTTTGTTATCGATGACGCCGGCCGCCGCCGGATTCAAACGCACCCGGCTCGGCTCCACATGATAAATCTCGATGTCATCACCCTCGGCAAACGGCAGCTCGTCATGACTTAACGTAGCCTGAGTGCCCTGAATCTCCTTAGCGAAGCGCACCGCACCCTGCCGATCGCGCAGCGTCACCCGGGCATAGGTTTCACCCGGGAAGTAGGCGTGCGGCGTGGTGCTGGTCACGTCAACCACCACCGCCCCTTTGGCGCGATCGACGACCACGGTGGCGAAGACCGCATCGCTCAGGCCCAACAGATTGATCTCCTGCGACACGATCGGCGAAGCGGCTTTGCGCTCGAAGCGAAGCGTCACCGCGCTTTTCCCCTGTTTCACCGTCAGGTAACCCGCCGTCGGCCGGTATTTGCGATCTTTACCGGTCGGCAACCGCAGGGTGTACACGCCGATCGGCAACGCAGCCAGGGCCAGGGTCGGCGCGTCGATACGGACCTTGTGGGCATAGCGCGCCCCTTCCATCAGCACAAGCTCCTCACCGTAGATCTGCGCAAAGTCATCGATATCCAGACTCAGGGCGACATCGCCTTTCAGGCCGCTCGCCTTGAGCTGAGAGGAATCGACCAGGCGCAGGGAGGAATCCAGCTTCAGCTGTGCCTGCACCGCCGGCAAACTCTGCGCATCCACCAGTTGATACAGCGGGTATACCGCCTTGGCGTGGCTGAACGCGTTGAGATCGCGCTGCGTTTGGGTGATCACGCCGCCGGTCAGCTCGACGAACGGCGTCACGTCGATTTGCTCGCCGGCCGCGGCGAAGCTTGCCGACAGCAGGTCCAGCAAGGCATGTTCGGACGGCACGAAGCCCGGCGTATTGCAGCTTTGGCGATACTGCTGGTTAAAGTGCGTGAAGGCGTTCTTGCCTGCCTTGTCGACCATCAGCATCGCGAAGAACAGCTTGGAGCGCAGATCCCACTGGTTGAGCGGCGTGCCCTGAGCGATCAGATCGACGATTTTCTTCTCGACGCCGGCCGCGTTGCCGTAGTTATACAGCCACCCTTCCTGGTATTTACGCTCTCCCAGCATCACGTCCTGATAGCAAGCGGCGTAAATATTGTTCCACATCTCACCGGTGGAGAAATATTTGTCGCCCATAAAGTGCCCCTGATAGCCGTGCGCGATCTCATGCAGGCTGCCCCAGTTGCTGTCTTTCGGCGTCAGCCAGAAGCTGCTGACCGAGCTGCTGGTTTCCGCCGTCCAGCGGCCGCCGTAATACGCGGCACCGGCGCCGTGTTTATCGGCCTTCATAAAGTAGCGGTTGCGAATATTGCGATCGGATTCGTGTTCAGCCTCGAACGAGACGCCGGTCAGCGCATTGTAGAAGGTGAAAATGCGGTCATAGTAGGCGATCAGCCCGTCGATGTTTTTCGCTTCACCCAGCGACTTCAGCGCCGGTTTACTGATTTTCGGCACCAGCAATACCGCGTATTCCGCATCGACCAGCGCAAACTCGGCGTCCCGATCGTCCCAGCGGGCGAAGAATGCGGCTTCGTTTTCGCCGCGGCGATAAACCGGCAGCGCTTTCGCCGTGTCCGGATACTCGAACTCCAGCGCCGGTTCGCCCTGCCCGTACGGCGTATCGATAAACGGCACCGAGACGGCATTGACCTGGGCCTCGACCCAGCTCGCGCCGACGCTGAATTCAGCCTCCGTTTTGCTGTCGTCATTCAGCAAGCGCAGCGTGAGCTTGCCGGTAAACGCCGCGTTGGTCTGCCGCACTCGCAGCACCTGCCCGGCGGCGAGAATGATGCCCAGGTGCTGGCGATCGTGATCGATACCTTTGCTCATGCCTGCCGCATCCAGCCAGACCGGCCGGGTCAACGTGTAAAGTGATTGGATTTTCGTGATGGTTGGCATCCTGCTTTCCTCATGGTTTGGGTGATTGAATTGACCATGAGAAAGTAACCGGGGGGCGGCCCGCCCACCATCGATGGCGGATGGCTGAGGGCCTGTACAACAACGGCGGGCGGGAGAGCGGCAATAAAAAAGGCGCAACCTTGCGATTGCGCCTGAGGCTCAGTGAACGCTGCGCGTTACTCGCCGCGAACGCGTTGCGCCAGCCCCTTGAGGAAGTAGCGCAGCATCTGATCGCCGCATGGGCGGTAGTTCTTGGTGCCTTCTTTGCGGAACAGCGCGCTCAGCTCCGGCTTGGAGATGCGGAAGTCCACCGCGGTGAAGATCTGGTGCATGTCGGTGTCTTTCAGCTCGAACGCCACGCGCAGCTTTTTCAGCACCAGGTTATTGGTGATCGGCAGCTCAACCGCCGGCGCCGGGAACTTGTCGTCCTTGCCGCGTTTGAAGAACACCAGGCCGTTGAGGAAGTGCGCCATCACTTAGTCCGGGCACTTCTCGTAGCCCGGCTCGCCTTCTTTGATCACGTAAGCGTCCATCGCCGACACCGCCACCTCGAAATCGTCCAGTTTGATAATCTCGACCATTTTGGCGTTGTTAATGCTCAGCATATAGCGCACACTGCGCAGCACGTCGTTGTTCATCATGGGATTGCATTGCCTTTACTTGTCTAACGGGGACGTGCGCACATTGCGAAACGAAATGACTGCCACACACCTTGAATGTGCGGCAGTATAGGGATCGGCAAGGGGTTTCTCAATCGATTTGGCTTTTTTGCTGATACAGCGGGATGTCTTCGCCGATGATGTACTTGTTGCGCAGCATCGACGAGACCTTATCCATGATCATCACCACCACCACCAGAATCAGGGTGATGAACATCACCACGTCCCAGTTCCACAGCCGCATGTTTTCCGCGTACACCAGGCCGATGCCGCCGGCGCCGACGAAGCCCAGCACCGCCGCAGAGCGGGTGTTGGACTCGATCTGGTACAGGCTGAGCGCCAGGAAGGTCGGGAACGACTGGGTGAAGATGCCGTAGCGGTGCTTCTGCAACCCGTTGGCGCCCACCGCCGTCAGGCCGCGGCTGGGGGACTTGTCCACCGCCTCGTGCCCTTCGGCGTACAGTTTGCCCAGCAGCCCGACGTCCTGCATCACGATCGCCAACACCCCGGCCAGCGGCCCCATGCCGACGGCGCGCACGAAGATCAGCCCCCAGATCGCCATGTCGATACCGCGCAGCACGTCCAGCAAGCGGCGCACCAGCACGGAGATCGGCCGCAGCAGCGGCGTCGACATCACGTTGCGCGCGGCGAAGAACGACAGCGGCAGCGCGATCAGCGACGCGGTGATGGTGCCGGCGAACACGATGGCGATGGTGATGCCGATCTGCTGGAAGTAGTACATGAACGGCCAGTTGACGAAGTCGTGCCAGACGAACATGCGCAGGAAATAGCGCCCCAGCTGCTGGCAGCCGTTGATAAACTGCGGCCAGGTAATGCCGAAGACCAGGAAGAAGAACACATAGTACAGCACGATCGCCAGCGCGATCAGGCCGACGGTGCGCAGGTAGCGCCCCTGCTGCGCGAAGATCGCCGGATGCTGTTGTTTCAACTGGCGCAGCGTTTCCGCCGACGCCGGAGTGCCCGCTATCATTTTGCCCCCTCCACCACGCGCTTACGCAGCTCGCCCGACACGTAGTCGAGCACGGAAACCACCACGATGATCAACAGCAGCGTCATGCTGACCTGATCGTAGCGGTCGAGTTTAATGTTGGTCATCAGCTCCTGGCCGATGCCGCCCGCGCCCACCAACCCCAAAATGGTCGACTGACGGAAGTTGATCTCCAGCCGCATGAAGCTGTAGGAGAGAAACACCGGTTTCACCTGCGGCCACAGGCCGAAGCGCATGCGCTGCAGCGGCGTGGCGCCGCAGGCCGCCAGCCCGCGCACCGGTTTGTTGGAGGCGGTTTCGATCGATTCGTAGAACAGCTTGGTCAGGCTGCCGATAGTGTGCAGTGCCAGCGCCAGGAAGCCGGGAATGGCGCCGATGCCGAACGCCATCACGAACATCACCGCCCACGCCAGCTCCGGCATGGTGCGCAAAAACGCCACCAGCGTGCGGATCGCCAGCCGCACCGAGGCCGGGGTATAGGTGTTGCCGGCCGCCAGAAACGCCAGCACGGTCGCCACCAGCACCGAGAAAATGGTCGCCGCCAGCGCCAGCTGCAGGGTCTCCCAGATCAGCGGCAGCTGGATATTCAGGCGGTAACCCCAGTAGGCCAGCGAGCCCTCGGTGCGCCCGTCGGCGAACAGTAAATGCCAATGCAGCGTCGGAATGGTTTCGGCCAGGTAGTCGAAGAAGTGCGGAATAGACACCCAGACGGTGTGCAGGTTGAACTCGGCGAGGTTGCCGGCGCCCAGGTACAGCACCACCAGTCCGAGCGACCACAGCAGCGCTTCGCGCTTTTGCTTGCTGCGGATCCGTTGGTAATAGTGTGCGAAATCGGTATTCAAAAGAGGTCTTCCATCTTTATGGAACAAGGGGTTCAGCACGCTGAACCCCTTCATTCGGACGGCCGAGGCAGCCGGGAATTAACGGTCGCCTTTAGTCAGCTCGCGCTTCATATCGATGATGTTCTGGTATTCCGCCAGGGTGGTGTCGCCGATGTGCTGTTTGCCGCCCATCGCTTTGATAAAGCACTGGTGATCGTCTTTATCCAGCTTCTTGATCGCGGTGACCACTTTGGCCTTGAAGTCGGCCGGCAGCGAGTTGCTCACCAGGATCGGGCCGTTCGGGATCAGCGGCGACTGCCAGATGATGCGGATCTGTTTCATCAGGTCAGGGTGATCCATGCGGATCATGCGGGTGAACGCGCCGCTGGTGTAGCCGGTGTTGTAGTCGCCGATCATCGACGCCCAGGTCACCGCGCCTTCGAACTGGACGTTCAACACGCCGAGAATGTCCTGCTCGTGGCCGCCGGAGAAGGTGACGCTGGAGAAGGTGTTGTTGTATTTGTTGTCGACCGTGCCGCCGAACAGCTTTTTAAACGCCTGGTTCGGGATCAGGAAGCCGGAGGTGGAATCCGGATCGGCGAAGCCGATGGCCTTGCCTTTCAGGTCTTCCAGTTTCTGGTACGGGCTGCCGGCCTTCACCACCACCACCGAGTGGTAGCCGCGCGACTGGTCGACGTCGTCGACCGCGATGCCGACGATGTCCACCGCTTTCGGATCCTTGATGTAGACCGAAGCGAACGACGACGGCGACATGCTCAGCACCAGGTCAATCTTGCCGCCCAGCAGGCCCTGGATCACGCCGGAATAGTCGGACGAGTTGCGCAGCTTGGTATCGACGTTCAGCTCTTTATCCAGAAACTGCTTCACGCACTGGTTATCGCCGATCTGCTGGGTGGCGTTCTGGCCGCCGAGAATGCCCAGGTTCAGCTCTTTCGGCGCATCCGCTGCGGCAGCATTAAATACCATCATCGCGCCGGCCATCAGGGTGGTCAGACTCAATACTTTTTTCATTAGGTGTGCCTTGTGTGTAAAGGGTAAAGGTCAAAAGTGCTTCAATGGATCTGATTGGCTTCTTCGCCATACAGCTGGTGCAGGATCCGTTCGTTCAGTTGCGAAGGATGCCCGTCAAACACGATCTTCCCGTGGGCGATGCCGATCACCCGCGAGCAATACTCTTTCACCAGTTCGACCGAGTGCAGGTTCACCATCACCGCGATGCCGTCTTCGCTGATTTTCTGCAGCGCGTCCATGATGCGGCGGGTGTTTTTCGGATCGAGCGACGCGACCGGCTCATCGGCCAGCAGGATTTGCGGGTTTTGCATCAGCGCGCGGCAGATGGCGACGCGCTGCATTTGGCCGCCGGAGAGGTTCTCGGCGCGCTGCAGCGCGTGCGGCAGCATGTTGAGCCACTGCAACAGCTCGATGGCGCGAGCGCGGTCGGCGTCATCGAACAGTTTGAAGAAGGATTTCAGAGTGGAAGTGTGGCTCAGACGGCCCAGCAGCACGTTGGTCATCACGTCCAGCCGCGGCACCAGGCAGAAGTCCTGGAAGATCATGCCGCAGCGCGCGCGCCACTGGCGCATCTGGCGGCCGGCCAGCTGAGCGATATCCTGCGCCACGCCATCGTCTTCGAAGTGCAGCATCTCGCCGCAGCTGGAAGGAATGGTGCCGTTCAGGGTGTGCAGCAGCGTGGACTTGCCCGCGCCGGAACGGCCGATCACCGCCACGAATTCGCCGGCATGCAGATCGAAATTGATGTCATCCAGCACGCGCTGCTGCGCTTTGTAGGCCTTGCCGAGTCCCTTTACCGATAAAACTTTGCGGGATGCGGCGGCGTGCTGCCCTGGAAAGTCGTGCTGTGCCAATTTTAACAGTGCCTGAGCCATATGATTTCTCTGGTTTCAGTGGCTAATCATTATGGGCACCTATTAACGGATAAGTTTATGACAGTGGGATGATCGTTTTATGGCCGGGGCGTGACGCGTGCCGCCCCGGCGTTCGCCTCACGCCAGGGTGAAGAAGTCCAGCCCCAGCGCCGTCTTGACCTGCTGCAGCGTCTGCTGGCTGACCTGATGCGCGCGGCGGGTGCCGTGCTGCAGGATGCGCGTCAGCTCGCCTTTATCGGCGATGAACTCGGCGCGGCGGGTGCGGATCGGCTCAAGCAGGCTCTGCAGGCAATCCTCCAGCAGCCGTTTGATTTTCACGTCCCCCAACCCGCCGCGCCGATAGTGCGCCTTCAGATCCGCCACCAGTGCGGCGTCTTCGCAGAAGGCGTCCAGGTAGGTGAACACCATGTTGCCTTCCACCCGACCGGGATCGCTGACGTTGAGATGGCCGGGGTCGGTGAACATGCTCATCACCGCCTTGTGCACCTCGTCGGCGCCGGCGCCAAGCTGAATAGCGTTGCCGCGCGATTTCGACATCTTGCCCTGCCCGTCCAGCCCCGGCAGACGCCCGACGTTGCTCAACAGCGGCTGGCACTCCGTTAATATCGGTTGGCCGACGATGTGGTTGAAACGCCGCACGATCTCATTGGTTTGCTCCAGCATCGGCAGCTGATCCTCGCCGACCGGCACGTGGGTGGCGCCAAAGGCGGTGATGTCCGCCGCCTGGCTGACCGGATAAATCAAAAAACCGGCCGGCAGGCTGCGGGCGAAATCCTTCTCGGCGATTTCGTTTTTCACCGTCGGGTTGCGCTCCAGCCGCGCCACGCTGACCAGATTGAGGTAGTACATCGTCAGCTCGGCCAACGCCGGCAGCGCCGACTGCAGGCAGATCGTGGTCTTGTGCGGATCAATGCCCACCGCCAGATAGTCGGCCACGACGTTGAGCACGTTGGCGCTGATTTTTTGCGGGTTGTTGCCGTTGTCGGTCAGGCCCTGCAGATCCGCCACCATCACCGTTTGGTTATGCTGGTGCTGCAGTTCGACGCGCTGACGCAGCGAGCCGACGAAGTGGCCTAAATGCAGTGGGCCGGTGGCGCGATCGCCGGTAAGAATGGTGTAGCTCATGACAGTGCTCCTGAAGGTCTGTAGACCGCCGGATCAACGCCACAAAAAATAATGCCGCCAAACCGGCGGCATTAAAAAGAGATGTGAATACTCGTGCCGCCTCAGAAGAGGCGCCACCATGACTGATTGTGGGTGGAGTGCATCGATATATTCATGCCATCAAGGTATACCCGCAGCGGCAGCGCGTCAATAGCCCGCCGCCGGCGCGTAAGACGGCGTTACACTCCGGCATTTGCGTTCCTGGCCTGGCGCGCTAGGGTAAAACCTTCAACCTGAAAAAGGAGCGCATGATGAAGATCGGATTTGCCGGACTGGGTGGGATGGGCAGCGCCATGGCGGCCAACCTGTTGCAGGTGGGCTTCGCCTTAACGGTATGGAACCGCTCGCCGCAGGCGGCGCAGCCGCTGGTGAGCGCCGGCGCGCAGCAGGCCGAACGGCCGGAGCAGCTGGCCGATGCCGACGTGCTGATCACCATGCTGGCCGACGATGCCGCCACGCAACAGGTGGTGGTCGACAGCGGGTTGCTGCAACGGATGAAACCGGGCGCGCTGCATATCAACATGGCAACCATCTCGGTCGAACTCGCCCAGCGTTTGACGGCGCTGCATGCGGAACACGGCATCGGCTATCTCGCCGCGCCGGTGCTGGGACGGGTCGACGTAGCCGCCGCCGGCAAGCTGAATATTCTGGCGGCCGGCGATAGCGAGCTACTGAAGCAAGCGCAGCCGCTGTTCGATGCCCTCGGCCAGAAAACCTGGCACTTCGGCGCCGATCCGGCGCAGGCCAACGTCGTCAAGATCGCCACCAACTTTACGCTGGCCAGCGCCATTGAAGCGATGGCGGAAGGCAGCGCGCTGGTGCGCAACTACGGCGTGTCCGGCGCCGACTACCTGCAGATGCTGAGTAGCACCGTCTTCGCCGCCCCGGCCTATCAGGGCTATGGCGCGCTGATCGCCGCCGAGAAGTATTCCCCCGCCGGATTCCGGCTGGCGCTGGGGCTGAAGGACGTCGGGCTGGCGCTGGCCGCCGGGGCCGAAAGCCATACGCCGATGCCGTTCGCCGGGGTGCTGAAAGACAACTTCCTCGACGCGATGGCGCAGGGGGATGCGGATCTGGACTGGGCCGCGCTGGCCAAGGTGGCGGCGCGGCGGGCGGGCCTGAAATAACGAACGGGGGCCTCGGCCCCCGTTTTTCCGTTCTCAGAACACGATGTCCGCCGCGGGAACGGCGCGGATCGGCACGCCGAAGCTTTCGATATTCGACAGCGTCTCGTTATGGTGGGTGCGGATCAGCAGACCGTCGGCATAGGGTTTGTCGTGGCAGGTGTGGGCATCCGCCGCCAGCGTCACCGGATAACCGTGCGCCGCCGCGCTGCGCACCGTGGTGTCGATGCAAAACGGCGTGGAGTAGCCGCAAACCACCAGCTGCGATACACCGTTGGCGATCAGTAACGCGCCCAGTGAGGTGTGCAGGAACGAGTCCGGCGTGGTTTTATCCACCCGGTGATCGCCCGGCGCCACCTTCAGCGCCGCGAGCACTTGCCAGGCGGCGCTGCCGTGCCGCAACTCGTCGTCCGGCGTGTGGTGCTGAATGACGACAACCGGCACGCCCACCCGGCGGGCGCGCTCGCTCAGCTGATTGATGCGCGCAACGGTGCCCGCGGCATCCGCCGGCGGCGGCGTAAACAATCCTTCCTGCACATCGATAATCAACAGCGCGGTGGTCATGGCGGCTCCCGAAGAGAAGATAAGTGGCGTCAGCACACCGGCTGGCGCGGGCGGAAAATATGGTCGACGCCCTGCTCCCGCAGCCGATTCACCAGATCGTGCCCGCCGTTCGGCGTGGCGTGCGCCAGCTGCCGCTCGGCGGTAAACACCGGGCTGGCCCAAAACAGGTTCACCGGATCGCCGTACTGCTGCGGCAGAGCCAGGTGCGCGCTATGCGGGTAGAAGGACGACGATAAAATATAGCCCTCGTAGCCCAGCGGCGCCACGTCCGACTCCAGCGTATGCCCTTCGCCGATCCAGGTCAGCCGCGCCCACGGCGCGTGCGCGAAACCGGCCAGCGCACTGGCCATCTGCACCGCGTTGTCTTCGGTCATGTATTGACTGTCGATAGCGATCGCCATCTCCATGCGGCGATAGCGCGAAGCCTCGTCGTTGAACAGGATCTCCACCCACGGCATCGGCCGGATGCTCACCCCCATGGTGAGGAAGTAATAGATGCCGTCGCGCTCGTGCTGGGTGATGGCCATCGGTGGCCACTTACCCTGATCGATGGCGTAGTACTTCACCGAAGGGCCAAAATGCGGCTCATAGCGCGCCTGAAAATCGCGCTGCATCTTCGGCCACGGATTGCCCTCTTCACGCTGCCAGCTGCGCCAGAACTGGCGGGTGCTCTCCGCCTGCGCATACTGGGTGTTGGTCGAGGCCGAGCCGAGCGGATAAGCCAACGGGCTCTCCTTGATGCAGCTGGCGGAATAGCACACCGAATGGTCGATATACAGGCTCCAGCCGGGGATCACCGCCAGCAGTTGGCCGTAATACCACAGGGCCGCGCCGTCGTCGCTTTCGCTCCACACCACCATCAGCCCTTCCGGGTTCAGCGGCGCTTCGCCTTCCAGGTTGCGGCAATACTCCGCCGCCAGCATCGGCGGCTGCCCTTGTTCCAGCGCGGCGCGATCTTCCTGCAGCGGCGCGGCGGCCAGGTTGCGCAGCCAGCAGGCGCGCACCTGATAGCGATCGCTGTAGGCTTCGGCGGGATAGATATAAAAATAGGCTGCCCGGTGATCTTGCTGAACCACCGCAACCAGCGTCTGGTTCTCATTGCTGACTTCAGCAAGTACGTATGACTCGTTCATATCACCTCAATAGGGTCAGGGCGCGGCAGAATCGGCTGCGCGCCAAAAATGGAATGTGGCTTTGCCCCCAAGTGTAAAACGCATTACTGGCCGGATCACCCGTAAAAGTCTCAAAAGCGGCCGTAAACGAAGATAAACAAAGGTTAATTATAGCGGCTGTGGCTCATGACGGCTGAGTGATGCGCCGGACCGCGCGCTGATAGGAGCCGTTGCGCATCGACGCGCCCAGCACCTTGCCGAGGCCTGCGGCGCCCGTTCGCACCAGCCGCCGCCGCAGCGCGCCCGGATGAAAACCGAACTGCCGCTGCGCCCACTCGGGTAACAGATCGATGCCCGCCTGCATCACCACCCCGCCGAGCGGGCGCGCCAATGCGCTCGGCGCCGGCGCCTTCAGCAGAATGCGCGCCACCTCTTGCGTGCGTTCATCGCAGACCAGCTGCGGCCGCATCGCCTGCAGGTACTCTTCGACCTCCGCGCAGGACTGAGGAATTGCGGTCGCCCCCAGCGCGGCGGCCACGCGCGCCGCTTCGCGGTAGTATTGATCCTGCAAATCGCGGGAAAGATGGGGGTTGCGGTAGCGCAGGTGGCTGGCCAGAAAACGGCTGCTCTCCGCGACGTGTACCCAGGTCAGCAGCGCCGGATCGCTGGCGGCATAAGGCGTGCCGTCGCTGCCGACGCCGGTCACCCGCAGATGGATGGCTTTGACTTTGGCAATCAGCCGCTCCGCCTCGGCGGTCGGGCCGAAGGTGGTGACCGACACGAACTGGCTGGTGCGGCGCAGGCGGCCAATCATATCTTCGCGGAAGTTGGAGTGATCCCACACCCCGGCCAGCGCCAGCGGGTGCAGCATCTGCAGCAGCAAGGCGCTGACGCCGCCGCACAGCATCGGGGTGAAATCGCGGTGAACCTGCCAGATGACCGACTGCGGGCCGAACAAGCCCGGATCGCCCGGTGGGTTCTCAAAATCGACGCCGCCGAGCGCCAGCCCGGTCAGGCTGAGCACCTGTTTTTCTATCGCTGCGCGTACCGCTTCCATCCTGCTGCCCTCTCGCTCATTCAGAGGCCAGTGTATCACGCGGAGGGCGCCCCATTGCGCCCTGCGGCGGTTGAAAGCATTAACTTACTGAATTACAGTTATTATACCGCTGGCAGAAAGGCGGGCCTATTCGATCCACTGCAGAGGCGCTTTGCAGGGCGTTAACCCACGTTAATTCGGCACTAACCCCACAAAACCTCTATCTAGTTTTTTTCCTTCAACTTAGATAGCAGAGAGTTCGATGATTACCATCAGAGCACGCGCGGCGGAAGACAACGCGCAATTGGCAGATATCTGGCTGCGTTCGGTGCGCGCCACTCACCATTTTTTAACCGAAGACAACATCGCACAGCTGTTCCCGCTGGTGCTGAACGACTACCTGCCGGCGGTTAACGTCTGGGTGGCCGAAGAGCGGCCGGGGCACCCCTGCGGCTTTATTGGCCTGAACGGCAACAAGGTGGAGATGCTGTTCATCGACGCCGATCAGCGCGGCAAAGGGGTGGGCAAAGCGCTGCTGACCCACGCGGAAACGCTGCACGATGAACTGCAGCTGGACGTGAATGAGCAAAACCCGCAGGCCAGCGGCTTCTATCGCCACTACGGGTTTGTCATCACCGGCCGCTCGCCGCTCGACGGCCAGGGCAACCCGTTCCCGCTGCTGCACATGAAGCTGGACAAACGCTAGCCCTCCCGCCGGCCGCCCTGCGGCCGGTTTTCTCCCCCCTGTTTCACCCGCCGATTTATATATCAAATAAGAATAAGTAATAGAATTTACATTCTTCCTGTCACTATAAACCCTCGGTAGGATTGCCCGGTATCCACCCGCAACAGAGGTTCCGTCCGCCACTCCCCGCCGGGTTGTGCCCCGCAGAAAAGCCGAACGATCCCTGTCCGGCGCACCGCGCTCTGGACGGAATGCTGTGAAGTATCGATAAGGATCCGCTTCGCTATGATCGTTCTTTCGAACGTTTGCAAAACTTTTGACAGCACACAGGGCCGCGTCGTGGCGGTAGACAACGTCAGCCTGGCGGTAGAGGCCGGGCAAATTTACGGCATCATCGGCTACAGCGGCGCCGGCAAAAGCACGCTCATCCGCCTGCTTAACGGCCTGGAAACGCCCACCAGCGGCCGCATTGACGTAGGCGGCTTCGATATCGCCCGCGCCAAAGGCAGCCACCTGCGCCAGGCGCGCCTGAAAATCAGCATGGTGTTTCAGCACTTCAACCTGCTGTGGTCGCGCACCGTCAGCCAAAACATCGCTTTTTCCATGCAGATCGCCGGCGTGCCCAAGGCGCAGATTGCGCCGCGCGTGGCGGAACTGATCGCGCTGGTCGGCCTGCAGGGGCGCGAAGACGCCTACCCGTCGCAGCTCAGCGGCGGCCAGAAACAGCGCGTCGGCATCGCCCGCGCGCTGGCCAATAACCCGAGCGTGCTGCTGTGCGACGAGGCCACCTCGGCGCTCGATCCGCAGACCACCGACGCCATCCTCGACCTGCTGCTGGACATCAACCGCCAGCTGAAATTGACCATCGTGCTGATCACCCACGAGATGCACGTGGTGCGCAAAATCTGCCACCGCGTGGCGGTGATGGAAAACGGCCGCATCGTCGAAGAAGGCCCGGTGCTCGACGTGTTCACCCGGCCGCAGCAGCCGATCACCCGGCAGTTCGTCAAACAAGTGTCGCAGTATGCGGATACCGAAGAGAGCTTCAACCCGCTGCTCACCGCCCATCTGCCGGGGGCGATTTTCAAGCTGACCTTCGTTGGCGTGCAAACCCATCAGGCGGTGATCTCTGAAGTGATCCGGCGCTACGCCCTGACCATCAACATTCTGCACGGCAAGATCAGCCACACCCTCAACGGTTCGTTCGGCGAACTGTACATCCACGCCGAAGGCAACGAACAACAAGTCGCCGACATGCTCAGCCTGCTGCACGAAAGAGACATCGCCGTCGAGGTTATCCAACATGATTGAATCCCTGTTCCCCCACCTGCGTCTGGATCAACTGTGGGACGCCACCTGGGAAACGCTGTACATGACCGGCATCGCCGGTTTGGCCACGTTGGTGCTGGGCATCGTGCTCGGCGTGCTGCTGTTTTTAACTTCGAAGGGCCAGCTGTGGCAGAACCGGGCGGTCTACTCGCTGATCTCCGTGTTGGTCAACGTCTTCCGCTCCATTCCGTTCATCATTCTGATCGTGCTGCTGATCCCGTTCACCAAATCGCTGATCGGCACCATTCTCGGCGCGGACGCGGCCCTGCCGGCGCTGATCGTCGGCGCGGCGCCGTTCTACGCCCGGCTGGTGGAGATCGCGCTGCGCGAGGTCGACAAAGGGGTGATCGAGGCGGCGCGCTCGATGGGCGCCAAAAACCGCACCCTGATTTTCCGCGTATTGCTGCCGGAGAGCTCGCCGGCGCTGGTTTCCGGCATCACCGTCACCCTGATCGCGCTGGTGAGCTACACCGCGATGGCCGGGGTGATCGGCGCCGGTGGCCTGGGCAACCTGGCCTACTGGAAGGGTTCCAACGCAACCACAGTGACGTGACGCTGGTGGCGACGCTGACGATTCTGCTGATCGTTTTCGTCATTCAGTTCATCGGCGACACCCTGACAAGAACGCTCGATAAACGTTAATTAACCAAGGAAAACGATGATGAAAAAGCACCTACTGATGTTGGCTTTCGCCTCCGTCGCCACCCTCGCCTCTTTTGGCGCCACGGCAGCGACCAAGCTGGTGGTCGGCGCCTCCAACGTGCCGCACGCCGAGATCCTCGAACAGGCCAAGCCGATACTGGCGAAGGAAGGCATCGATCTGCAGATCAAGCGCTTCCAGGACTACATCCTGCCGAACACCGCGCTGGCCAGCCACGACATCGACGCCAACTACTTCCAGCACGTGCCTTACCTGAACTCGGTGCTGAAAGACCACGCCGACGACAAGAGCTACGACTTCGTCAGCGCCGGCGCGATCCATATTGAGCCTATCGGCATCTACTCGAAGAAGTACAAGAGCCTGAAAGATCTGCCGGAAAACGGCAAAATCATCATGCGCGACGCGGTGGCGGAAGAAGGCCGCATCCTGTCTATTTTTGAACGGGAAGGCGTGATCAAGCTGAAGCCGGGGGTGAGCAAAGTGGACGCGCGCATCAGCGACGTGGTGGAAAACCCGAAACACCTGAAGTTCCAGGCCAACGTTGAGGGCGCGCTGCTGCCGCAAATGTACAACAACGACGAAGGCGACGCGGTGGTGATCAACGCCAACTACGCCATCGACGCCGGGCTGAATCCGACCAAAGATCCGATCGCGGTCGAAAGCGGCGAAAACAACCCGTACGCCAACATCATCACCGTGCACAAGGCCGACGTGAACAAACCGGAGATCGTGGCGCTGGTCAAGGTACTGCACTCCAAACCGATTCAGGACTTTATCCGCGAGAAATACCAGGGCGCGGTGATCCCGGTCAATCAGTAATGGGTTACACGGCCCGGTAAAAGCCGGGCCGGTTGTTACACCTTATTGCCAATCTGGCTGAGCCGCGGCCACACCAGCATCAACGCCTCCAGCAACCGCAGCAGATCGCTCCGGCTTGCCCCTTCACGCGCCTGCACCGACATGCCTTCAATGGTGCAAATCACGTATTTCGCCAGCAGCGCGGTGTCGGTTTTCGCCAGCAGTTCGCCCTGCTGCACCTTGCGATCGAAGCAGGCCTTCAGCGCCGCTTCCTGCGCATGATGCTTCCTGCGCAGCATCTGGGCGACATCATCGGACGCCGACGACAGCGCGGCGGAGGCGCACACCATAAAGCAGCCTGACGGCGTGTCAGGGTCGGTAAACACCTCGGCGGAAGAACGCACGTAGGCTTCGACGATCTCGGCCACCGGCAGATCCTGCTCCAGCATTTGGTTGGCGCAAACCGTATATTTCTGCAGATAGCGCTCCACCGCCGCGCGGAACATCCCTTCTTTGTTGCCGAATTCCGCATACAGCGTTGGCGCCTTGGCGCCGGTCACTTCCACCAGATCGGCCAGCGAGGTAGCTTCATAACCGTGCCGCCAGAACAGATCGAGCGCGCTTTCCAGCGCCCGGTCGCGATCAAATTGTTTCGGTCTGCCACGGCTTTTTTTGCCGCAGACCGTTTCATTGATGCTCATCGTTCCTCTCCTATCCCGCTCCACAGCAGGGTTAGCACAAATAACTTAACGATCATTATAAAAAAATATTGCGCCCTCGTCGAGAACCTATTAGCATTTAGTTATCGATCGTTAAGATAAGTTAGCGAAGCGGATTAAAACCCTCTATTCACCGTTATCGGAAAGGAAATAACATCATGAAAAACTTAAAATTAACCCTAGCAGCTCTCACTCTGGCCAGCGTTTCCTTCGGCAGCTTCGCCGCCGATTTAGTCCAGAGCCAACCGGCTGACCAGCAGAAAGTGGGCGTCATCACCGTCAGCGGCGCATCCGATCTGACCTCGCTGGAAAGCAGCCTGGCAGCCAAAGCCGATCAGGCCGGTGCAAAATCCTTCCGCATCATCGGCGCCGGCGGTAACAACCAGCTGCACGGCACTGCAGAAATCTATCAATAACAACGCATTAAGCCAACGGATTGCCTGTTCTTTTGCTCACAACGCCAGGGCGTAAAAAAAAATTAATTAACGAGCATTAAAAAATACTTGCAATCTGTCAAACCGGCATCCAACATTAAATTATCGATCGTTAATTAATTTAACGACCTTACCAAACAAACATTGTAAAGAACACAGATAGGAAATAAGACCATGAAAAACCTGAAAATGACCATCGCCGCCATCGCACTGGCTTCCGTCTCCTTCGGCAGCTTCGCCGCCGAACTGGTCAACGCTCAACCGGCCGATCTGCAAAAAGCCGGCGTCGTCACCGTCAGCGGTGCGTCCGACCTGAGCAGCCTGGAAAACAAACTGGCGGCCAAAGCCGACGCAGCCGGCGCCAAATCCTTCCAGATCATCGCAACCACCGGCGACAACAAACTGCACGGTACCGCGATCATCTACAATTAATTGCCACACCGGCAATCGCGCAAAAGGGCGGCTCAGGCCGCCTTTTGTTTTATCTGCCCACCAACGCGCCGGTCGGTTTACGGGATCCACCCCAGCAGTCTGAACCACAGATAATCCAGCGGCACCAGCAGCGCAAAGCTGAGCGCGGCCAACAGCAGGCACAGCTTCAACCCTTCACGCGCCGGCACTTTGCCCATCCCCATCGCCACCACGATCGGCGAGGCCTGATACGGCAGCAGCGGCGTGGCGTAACCGATCACCTGGGTCATCAGCACCGTCAGCAGCGGCAAGCCGCTGCCCGCAGACAACGCCTGCGCCAGCGGGGTAAACAGCGCCGGCACACCGTTGGCGGTCACCACGAAATTCAGCAATGCGGTGATCCCCACCAGCGAACCGAATGCGGTGAACGGTTTGCCGTGCAGGTCCGGCATCATCGCCAGCAGCGCACCGCCCAGCCGATCGCCAAGCCCCGAGTGGCTGACCAACGCGGTCAGCCCCAGGATCCCCGCCACGTAAATGCAGGTGCGCACGTTAACCCCGGCGGCGAACTGCTCGCCGTTGAGAAATCCGATGCGCGGCAACAGGCAAACGCAGGCCGCCGCCAACCCGATCCAGGCGGGAGCGATGCCATGCCAGCTGTCGGTCATCCACAGCAACACCGTGACGCCCAACAGCGCGATCAGCCGCCATTCGGCGGCGCTGAGCGGGGTTTGCGCCGCCTCGGCCGCCACCGGCTGCGGCCGCGCACGGAACAGGCCGCAGATGCACAGCGTCAGCAGCGCGCCTTTGGCGATCCCGAGCACCGGGGCGTGCAACAGCAGGTAAGAAAGATAGGCGAAGTGGCTGCCGTAGGCGCTTTCCGCCGCGCCGCTCATCACCAGATTGGGCACGTTGGCCGGCAGGATGCTGGCGGAGAGCTGGAAGGTGCCGAACCCCACCGCCAGCGCCAAACCGATGCGGCCGCGCGAGCCCTCCCCCAAACCGGCGCGATCGGCCAACGCCATGACGATCGGCATCAGCAGCGTAATGCGCCCCATGTTGGAGGGCATGACAAACGCCAGCGCGTAGCTTATCGCCACCACGCCGCCCACCAGGCGGGGCCAGGAGCCGGCCAGGTGCGGCAAGAGCCGGTTGGCCAGGCGATCCGCCAAACCGGTGCTGCGGATGGCGGTGCCCAGCACGAAACCGCTAAGCACCAGCCAGAATGCGGAAGACGCGAAACCGGAAAAGGTCACCGCGGCGGGCGCCAGCTGCAACACCATCACCGCCGCGAAGAACAGCAGCGCGACCAAATACTCCGGCAAGCGGGCGCTGGCCCATAGCGCGATGACCACCAGCGTGACCAGCGCGGACAGCGCCATCGGATCCCCCAACATAGTTTCCTCCCTGATAAAACGTTGTGATTGTTATCAAACGGTTAACAGGGTGGCACAAGGCGCGGGCGCTAACCTTGAAACCGCTCACATATCGTCGTTCTTCAGATTTTTCAGCATGCACACGTTACAGCCGTGATGGCCGGTGTTGCCGCGCCGTTCCGTCAGCAGCGTGAATCCCAGCGCGTAGTACAACCCGATCGCCTCTTTCAACTGTTCGGTGGTTTCCAGGTAGCAGTAGCGATACCCCGCCGCCCGCGCCGCCTTCAGCGCCTGTACCACCATATAGCGCGCCATGCCCAGCCCACGCGCGCCGGGTTTGAAGAACAGCTTTTGCAGCTCGCAATAGCCGGGCTCTTCGCCCGCCAGCGGCGCCATGCCGACGCCCCCCACCACCTGCCCGTCCCGCTCCAGCACCCAGTAATGGCCGCCGTTGTCGCGATACAGACCGGTCAGACGATCGAGATCCGGATCGTGCAGGCTGACGCCTTCCATCTTGTCCATGCCGTACTCGCGAAACACATCGCGAATGATCGCCGCCATCGCCGCATCGTCGCGCGCGGCAATCGGCCGCACCCGCAGGTTGGCGTCGCGCTGTTTGCGCGCGCTGCGCAGCGCCGCGGTCATCTTTTTCATCGCCGCGGTGGTACTCGCCAGCTCATCGTCGTCCAACTGCGCCAGCGCCGCCTGCATAAAACCGTCGGCGTCGCTCTCGATGCCGGCCAGCGCCTTGCCGCCCTTTTTACTCAGCCGGTGCAGGTTGTGCCGCTTGTCATCCGGATGATCCACCGTTTCTATCACACCGGCGGCAACCAGGCTGCGCAGCGCCCGGCTGGCGCTGGCTTTGTCGATGCAAAGCCGGGCCGCCAGCTCGGTGACGCCCAGCGGCTGCTCGCTGACTTCAATCATCAGATGGATCTGCAGCGGCGAAAAACGCGAGCCGTTGCTCTGCTTGTTCAACATGCCGAATTCTCTGACCAAACTGCGCGCCAATGCTCTGAAATCCCTGATGTTCACGATTGATATCCCCGATTAGCTACCGATAAAAAATGACACTTGGTTGATAGTGTTACCTAATTTTCACTACCTTAACGGATCATCAAGCCGTCATGAACCCCGGCATAACACAGGAGCTGATGCAAAACGTAACATTAATCAATACAACAAACTGGTTAGTTAAAATATTTCAGGATTAATGGCCATGTATTTAAGATTAAAAAGACAATAACCCAGACAAAAAATACACAATCGTGAAAAACACTGTAATGAAGAGAGAAAATCGAGACTAATCCATTGCATTCCAACGGGTTACAACAATGTTAATAGCGGCATTAATGCCGATATATTGTTGTAATTTGTTACATATTCATGGCAGGATCGCGGCGTTTCTATAACGGCGACAACGCTCGTTATATCAACGTCGGGCGCGGGTTGCTCCCGCGCTGTTTTATGCTCATGGAGAGATTGCACGCCAATGAAAAAATCACTCGCCGTCTGTTCCGTCGCCCTTTCCGTCACCTTGCTGGCGGGCTGCGCGACCGAATCTTCTCGCACTTTGGAAGTGCCGAAAGTCGCTTCCTACAACACCACTTATCAGGGCCCACGCAGCCCTATCGCCGTCGGTAAATTCGACAACCGCTCCAGCTACATGAACGGCATCTTCTCCGATGGCGTCGATCGACTGGGCAATCAGTCCAAGACTATCCTGATCACGCATTTGCAACAGACTGGCCGTTTCAACGTGCTGGATCGCGCCAACATGGAAGAGCTGAAAACTGAAGCCGGCATTAAAGGGAAGGCACAAACGCTGAAAGGCGCCAATTATGTGATTACCGGCGATGTCACCGAATTCGGCCGTAAAGAAGTCGGCGATCATCAGCTGTGGGGGATCTTGGGCCGGGGTAAATCACAAGTCGCTTACGCCAAAGTCAATCTGAACGTCGTAAACGTACAGACCTCAGAAGTCGTCTTTTCCTCTCAGGGCGCCGGTGAATACGAACTGTCCAATCGCGAAATCATCGGTTTCGGGGGCACCGCCAGCTACGACTCCACCCTTAACGGCAAGGTGCTGGACCTGGCCGTGCGTGAAGCCGTCAATAACCTGGTCACCGGTATCGAAAATGGCGCATGGCGCCCTGCTAACTAACGGAATAGAAGCAGAAAGATGATAACTAAAAAAATGGGCGGGGCGCTGTTTGCAGCGACCCTGCTGGCCGGCTGCGCCGCGCCGAAAACGCTTTACAATTGGGATGGCTACCAAACTTCTCTCTATCAATACTACCAGCAGGAGGGGCAAAGCCCTGAGCAGCAGATCGCCACGCTGAAAGAGATCGTCGAGAAATCCCGCGCCAAGGATAAAGCCGTACCACCAGGTCTGCATGCGCAACTGGGGCTGCTGTATAGCAAAACCGGCAACGACGGACAAGCAATGAGTGAATTCAACACGGAAAAAACGCTGTTCCCGGAATCGGCGCCGTTTATGAATTTCCTGATGGCCAGGGATAAGGGGAGTTTTAAATGAAGCGTGTACTCACTTTACTCGGCGTTGCCGCCACCCTGTTGCTAAGCGGCTGTGCCAAGCAGACACCTTATGATTATGCGGCGTTCCATGAGAGCAAGCCGAAGTCGATTCTGGTCTTGCCGCCGGTTAACCAGTCGCCGGATATCAAAGCCAGCCACAGCGTACTCGCCAGCGCCACCCTGCCGTTGGCCGAGGCCGGTTACTATGTGCTGCCGGTCGCTGTAGTGGAGGAAACCTTCCTGCAAAACGGTCTAACCAACGCCAACGACATTCGCGCCGTCAGCCCGAAAAAACTGCACCAGATTTTCGGCGCCGACACTGTGCTGTACCTGGATGTCACGCAATACGGCACCAGCTACATGGTGATCAGCAGCGAAACCCGCGTTACCGTAGCCGCTCGCCTGGTCGATTTGCGCAACGGTAAACAGCTGTGGGCCGGCACCGCCACCGCATCCAGCAACGAAGGCAACAACAACTCCGGAGGCCTGCTGGGCATGGTGATCAGCGCCGCGATTTCACAAATCGCCGATACCATCAGCGACAAAGGATTTGATGTTGGCGCCATCGCCAACACCCGTCTGTTATCGGCGACAGGTCAGAACGGCGCCATTCTTTATGGCCCACGCTCACCTCATTACGCCAGCCAGCGTTAAGCCATCTCTCGGGCGGCCTTCTCGGGCCGCCTATACCAAACTTGTCCCTTTTGCCAAAAGTAGCCCATGCTTTAACTGCTCCTCTCCTTCTGGCTAACCGGGACGCTGGCTCATGACGAAAAAAACCACCCTGCTGCAATTCTTCCACTGGTACTACCCCGACGGCGGCAAACTGTGGCAGGAGGCCGCCGAGCGCGCGCCGCACCTGGCCGAACTGGGCATTACCGACCTGTGGCTGCCGCCTGCCTACAAGGGCGCTTCCGGCGGCTACTCCGTCGGCTACGATACTTACGATCTGTTCGATCTCGGCGAATTTGACCAGAAAGGCAGCGTGGCCACCAAATACGGCGACAAGGCGGCGCTCGAACACGCCGCCACTACGCTGCGCGAACACGGCGTCGGGGTGCTCTACGACGTAGTGTTCAACCACAAGCTCGGCGCGGACGAGAAAGAACAGGTACACGTGTTCAAAGTGGACGCCAACAACCGCAACGACATCGACGACCAGGGCTTCGACGCGCTGGCCTACACCCGCTTCACCTTTCCCGGCCGCCAGGGCGTGCATTCCGAGTTTATCTGGGATTACACATGCTTCAGCGGCGTCGATTACGTTGAGCAGCCGGACGACAAAGGGGTGTTCAAAATCGCCAACGACTATGGCGACGACGGCTGGAACGATCAGGTCGACGACGAAAAAGGCAACTACGACTATCTGATGGGGGCCGACGTGGAGTTCCGCAATGCCGCCGTGACGGAGGAGCTCAAATACTGGGCGCGCTGGCTGTTGGAAAGCCTGCCGTGCGACGGCTTCCGCCTGGACGCCGCCAAACACATTCCCGCCTGGTTCTTCAAAGAGTGGGCGGATCACGTGCGCGGCAGCGCACAGCGCGACCTGTTTATCGTCGCCGAATACTGGTCGCACGATCTGAGTGCGCTGCAACAATACATCGAGCTGGTGGACGGCAAGGTGATGCTGTTCGACGTGGCGCTGCACCTGAAGTTTCATCAGGCGTCGAAACAGGGCGACGGCTTCGACATGGCGCAGATCTTCACCGATACCCTAACCGCCGCCGATCCGGCCCACGCGGTAACGCTGGTCGCCAACCACGACACCCAACCGTTGCAATCGCTGGAAGCACCGGTGGAACCCTGGTTCAAACCGCTGGCCTACGCGCTGATCCTGCTGCGCGAACAGGGCGTGCCCTGCGTGTTTTACCCCGATCTGTATGGCGCCAGCTACCGCGACAAGGGGCGCGACGGCGGCGAGTACCAGATTGACATGCCGGCGATCCCAGAGCTGGAGAAGCTGATCGCCGCCCGCCAGCGTTTCGCCAACGGCCCGCAAACCGACTACTTCGACGACAGGCACTGCGTGGCCTTCAGCCGCGCCGGCACCGCCGAGGCCCCCGGCTGCGTGGTGGTGCTGACCAACGGCGACGAGAGCGGCAAGACCGTCGCGCTGGGCGCCGATTTGGCGCACACCGCCTGGCGCGATTTCCTCGGCAACCGTCAGGAGGAGATCACCACCGACGACCAGGGCAGCGCCCATTTCCCGGTCAACGCCGGCAGCGTCAGCGTCTGGGTGCCGGCCGCCAGCCTGTGAGCGCCCGCCGCCGCGTAATGATGACGCGGCGGCAAAACTAATGTTTGCCTTTCGGGTCTAACTTACGCTATCAACTGCGCAAGCCATTCACACCGGAGCCTAAATAGGGTACAAGGCTGCATGAAAATTCCAAAACGACTCCAGCCGCTGGTTGATGACGGGTTAATCGACGAAGTCATCCGCCGGTTGAAAAGCGGCAAAGAAGCCGACGTGTTTATCGTGCGCTGCGGCGATGAGATCCGCTGCGCCAAAGTGTACAAAGAGGCCGAGAAGCGCAACTTCAAGCAGGCCGTTCACTATCAGGAAGGGCGCAAGGTGCGCAACAGCCGCGACGCGCGCGCCATGAGCAAAGGCTCCAAATTCGGCCGCCAGCAGCAGGAAGAAGCCTGGCAAAACACCGAAGTGGACGCGCTGTATCTGCTGGCCAAGGCCGGGGTGCGGGTGCCGCAGCCGGACATCTGCCTGGACGGCGTGCTGCTGATGGAGCTGATCACCGACGAAGAAGGCCTGGTGGCGCCACGCCTGAGCGATGTCATCCTGACGCCGGAACAGGCGCGCGCCGATCACGCCCTGATGATGAACTACGCGGTGCGCATGCTGTGCGCCGGGCTGGTGCACGGCGACCTGTCGGAATTCAACGTGCTGATGGATAAAAACGGGCCGGTGATCATCGATCTGCCGCAGGTGGTGGACGCCGCCGCCAACAACCACGCCAAAAGCATGTTCGAGCGCGATATCGGCAATCTGGCCGAGTATTACGGCCAGTTCGCGCCGGAGCTGCGCGACAGCCAATACGCCAAAGAGATTTGGGCGCTGTATCAGGAAGGCAACCTGACGCCGGACAGCGTCCTCAGCGGCCGGTTCAGCGAAATCCTGAAACGTGCCGACGTCGGCTCGGTGCTGGAAGAAATCCAGGCCGCCGGCGAGGAACATCAACGGCGCATGATGGCGCGCAACGCGGAAGAGTGACGCGCCGCGCTATTCGACGCGAAACACGTCCGGCCGCTGTGGCGTCGCCGCCTCGTGATAGATATCCCCCAGATAGCCGGCGATCTCCTCTTCGCGCAGATCGGCCGGCAGCACGATATCGTAGCTGGGGGCATATTTGCGCTCCGGCAGCGTCACGCGGAACAGCCGCCATTCGTCCCCGATGCGCTTCACGCCCAGCAGACGGCCGAACACGTTAAAAATCATCATCCGCCATTCCCCCCCTCGTCGCTTTCAGGCTATAACACTGTGATGCCGCCGCAGTGAAAAGGAAAGCGTATGAGTGAAAAAACGCCGCAGTTCTGGCGCGATCCGCAGTTGCCGTTCGTCGAAGCCCGCGCCATCGAGGATGGCCGCCAGGTGTGCTACAGCCTCCACAGCCACGAATTCTTTTCTATCGGCGCCATCACCGGCGGCGTCAGCACCTATGTCAACGGCGAGCGGCGCATGCAGGTCAGCGCCGGCGATCTGGTTGTCATCAACCCGCAGCAGGCGCATGCCTGCAACCCCATCGCCGATCGCCGTTGGTCGTACATCATGTTCTATCTCGATCTCGCCTGGCTCGGCGCGCTGCAGCAGGAGCTGCTCGGCGGCGACGGTGACCGTTTTGTTCCGTTCAGCCAGCCGCTCAGCCGCGATCCGGCGCTGTTCCACGGCCTGAACCGGCTTTATGCGCTGCTGACGGATCCGCTGTGCTGCGCGCTGGAAAAACAGATCGCCATGGTGGAGTATTTCAGCGCCCTGCAGCTCGGGCTGGGCGCTGTCCGCCAGCCGGAGACACCGGCGCATACCCGACTGGAAGCGGCGGCGGCGTTTATCGACGCGCACTGCACCCGGCCGCTGACGCTGGACGACATTTGCCGCGCCGCCGCGCTGTCCCCTTCTTACCTGATCCGCGCCTTCCGCCAGCGCTACGGCATGACGCCGCACGCCTATCTGGTCAACCGCCGCGTGCAGCACGGCCATCGGCTATTGAAGAGCGGCCTGCCGATCGCTGCGGCCGCCAGCGAAAGCGGCTTTGCCGATCAGGCGCACTTCCAGCGCACCTTCAAGCAGCTGCTGGCCGCCACGCCGGGGCAGTATCAAAAACCCTCCGCCAGCAGATAGCAGGCGCTGGCCGCCAACAGCAGCGCCATCGCGCGGTTGAAACGCCGCACGTTGTGCGCCTGTCTGAGCAGGCCGCGCAGCATCGCGCCGATATAGGCCCAGCAGGCCACCGAGGCATAGCAAATCACGAAGTAGAGCCCGGCGAACTGCCACAGCAGCCGGATGTCGCCGTCGCCGACAAAGGCGCCGAGGCTGGCCACCGACGCCAGCCACGCCTTGGGATTCAGCCATTGCATCAGTGCGCCGTACCAACAGGAAGGCGCCCGCGCCGCGCCGTTGCCCAATCTGCCGTCGTCAAACGCCAGCCGGTAGGCCATAAACAGCAGGAAGGCCACGCCGGCCCACTGAATCAAGCGGGTCAGCGCCGGCCACAGGGTCAGCAGCTGGTGCATGCCCAATCCCAGCAGCACCAGCAACAGGGTAAACCCCAGCGTGGCGCCGAACACGTGACGCTGGGTCGCGCCAAAGCCGAATTGCGCCCCGGCGCTCAAGGCGACGATGTTGACCGGGCCGGGGGTGATGGAGGCCGCCAGCGCAAACGCGGCCATGGAAAGGTAGATATTCATGATGGGCACCTGAGAAAGTATTCACAGGCGCCAGAATGCCGACCGCCGCCGACAACGTATTGAACAGAATTGCCCTGTTCGGTTTAACGCGCGATCGCCGCCCGGCGGCGCGGCAGCCCGAAGGTGTTGACCGCCATGCCGGCCAGCACCAGCAATGCGCCGCCGAACTGCGCCGGCGACAGCGCTTCGTCCAGCAGCAGCCAGGCGGCGAACAGCCCGACCAGCGGCACCAGCAGCGTCAGCGGCGCAACCCGCCAGGTTTCATAGCGCCCCAGCAGGCTGCCCCACACCGAATAACCGAACAGCGTGGCGGCGAACGCCAGATAGGCAACCGCCAGCCAGGTGCCGACCTGCACATGGCTCAGGCTGCTCAGCACCGCCTCAGAGCCGTCGAACAGCCAGCTGCAGGCCAGGAACGGCACGACCGGGATCGGCGCGCTCCACACCACCAGCGATAAAATATTACGCTGCGGGAAACCGGCCAGGATCTTCTTGTTGGTCAGGTTGCCCAGCGCCCAGGAAAACGCCGCCGCCAGCGTCAGCAGCAGGCCCGCCAAGGGGACCGCGCCGCTGCCCGGCTTATGCAGGCTGGCCTGCGCCAGCACCAGCATGCCGCCGCTGGCGATAGCGATGCCGACAAAATGGTTAACGCGCAGCTTTTCGCCCATCAGCACGACACCCAACAGCAGGGTGAAGAACACCTGCGCCTGCAGCACCAGCGAAGCCAGCCCCGCCGGCATCCCCACCTTGATGGCGATGAACAGAAAGGCAAACTGCGCGAAGCTCATGGTCATGCCGTACAGCAGCAGCCATTTCCACGGGATCGTCGGGCGCGGGATAAAGAAGATCGCCGGCAACGCCACCAGCAAGAAACGCATTCCGGCCAGCAGAAACGGCGGCATGCCCTGTAAACCGAACTTGATCACGACGAAATTCACGCCCCAGATCACCACCACCAACAGCGCCAACAGCCGATCGCGCAATATCATCCTCGCCCCGCTTATCCCATTGAAAATTCGCTTTAGCTTGCAGGTTACAACCAAACCGGGCGCATGGACACCGGCAAACGCCGGCGATTATTCAGGCATCAGGCCGATAAAGGTGGTCTTCTTGCGCGGGACGGTCATCAGCGCTTCCAGCTTCTCCACGCACTGCAGGTAGTGCGGGGTCTGCTTGTGCGCCGCCACCGCCTGCTCGTCGCGATAGGCTTCGTAGATGTAAAACCGCGTCGGAATCTGTTCGTCCTGCAGCACGTCGAAGCGCAGGTTGCCCGGCTCTTCGATTGCCCCCCGATGATTGGCGCGGAAAACATCGATAAATTCGTCGATTTTGTCTTGTTTAACGTTGATCTCAACCAATGTGACGTGCATGGCAACTCCTTGTTTAAACGGCGTACCGCAAAATGACTCTTTCCAACCATAGGTTTATTCCCGTCGATTGCCCGCCGCAACGGCAATTTTGCCGCCTGGCTCACAAATCGCAGCGGCGACGCCCACTCCTCCCCCGGCGGGGTAAGGCGGCGGCATCTATAGTTAACACTCCTCCCCCTGAGAGCATAGGCTATGGACAACTACTTGATGGCGCTGGACGCAGGAACGGGCAGCATTCGCGCGGTGATCTTCGATGTGGCGGGCAACCAGATCGCGCATGGCCAGGCGGAGTGGCAACATCTGGCGGTGCCGGGCGTGCCCGGCTCGATGGAGTTCGACCTCAGCCGCAACTGGCAGCTGGCCTGCCAGTGCATTCGCCAGGCCTTGCAGCGCGCCGGGCTGACGGCGCAGGCGATACGCGCGGTGGCCTGCTGCTCGATGCGTGAAGGCATTGTGCTGTACGACCGCAACGGCGTGCCGATCTGGGCCTGCGCCAACGTCGATGCGCGCGCCAGCCGCGAAGTCAGCGAGCTGAAAGAGCTGCACAACCACGGCTTCGAACGCGAAGTGTATCAATACTCCGGCCAGACGCTGGCGCTGAGCGCCATGCCGCGCCTGCTGTGGCTGGCGCACCATCGGCCGGACATCTACCGCCAAGCGGCGACGCTGACCATGATCAGCGACTGGCTGGCCAACATGCTGAGCGGCGAGCTGGCGGTCGATCCTTCCAACGCCGGCACCACCGGCATGCTGGATCTGACCAGCCGCGACTGGCGCCCGGCGCTGCTCGACATGGCCGGGCTGCGCGCCGATATTCTGTCGCCGGTGAAAGAGACCGGCAGCGTGCTGGGGCGCGTAACCGAACAGGCGGCGCAGGAGAGCGGGCTGCTGCGCGGCACCCCGGTGGTGATGGGCGGCGGCGACGTGCAACTCGGCAGCCTGGGGCTCGGCATCGTGCGCGCCGGGCAGACGGCGGTGCTCGGCGGCACCTTCTGGCAGCAGATCGTCAACCTGCCGGAGCCGGCCATCGATCCGGAGATGAACATCCGCATCAACCCCCACGTCATTCCCGGCATGGCGCAGGCGGAATCCATCAGCTTCTTTACCGGCCTGACCATGCGCTGGTTCCGCGACGCCTTCTGCGCGGAGGAAAAATTGCTGGCGGAGCGGCTGGGGGTCGATGCCTACAGCCTGCTGGAAGAGATGGCGGCCAGGGTGCCGCCGGGCGCCTACGGCGTGATGCCGATCTTTTCCGACGCCATGCATTTCAAAACCTGGTACCACGCGGCACCGTCGTTCATCAATATGTCGATCGACCCGGAGCGCTGCAACAAACAGACGCTGTTCCGCGCGCTGGAGGAGAACGCCGCCATCGTCTCCGCCTGCAACCTGGAGCAGATCGCCGCCTTCTCCGGCGTGCAGGCGCGCTCGCTGGTGTTCGCCGGCGGCGGGGCCAAGGGCAAGCTGTGGAGCCAGATCCTCAGCGACGTCACCGGGTTGACGGTGCGGGTGCCGGTGGTGAAAGAGGCCACCGCGCTGGGCTGCGCGATCGCCGCCGGCGTCGGCGCCGGGCTGTACGAGTCGCTGGCCGAAACCGGCGAGCGCCTGGTGCGTTGGGAGCGCGAGCATCAGCCGGACATGACCCACCACGCGCTGTATCAGGAACAGAAAGAAACCTGGCGGCAGGTTTACGCCGATCAGCTGACGCTGGTGGATAACGGCCTGACCACTTCGCTGTGGAAAGCGCCGGGGCTGTAAACGCCACGCGGCATTCGGTCATAACCTTATGCCGTTTTATTCCTTTCCCCTCAGCGCGGCGCAAGCCGCGTTTTCACTCGCCGCCGGCGATTGTTTCCCCTCAGAAACAGTGTAACCACCGCAAACGGATTTATCCGCGGCTTCGGCCTGCCGTAGATTGTGACTTCGGTCACACCGCGCCCCGAGCGCGGCCTGCGCATTCACCCAAGACGAGCGGCATTATGCTGAATAATAAAGATAAACCTGCATCATCCCCGTGGCCGGCGATCTTCTCGCTGACGGTCGCCTGTTTTGTCATGGTCACCACCGAGTTTCTGCCAATCGGCCTGCTGACCAACATCGCCCCTTCGCTCGGCGTCAGCACCGGCACCGCCGGGCTGATGGTCACCATGCCCGGCATCGTGGCGGCGGTGGCCGCCCCCGCATTAAGCCTGATTTCCGGCCACCTGGACCGGCGTTTACTGATGCTGGGGCTGTCGCTGCTGCTGATCGTCTCCAACCTGGTGGCGGCGCTGGCCGTCAACTTCCCGATGATGCTGCTGGGCCGCGTGCTGCTGGGCATCTGCGTCGGCGGCTTCTGGTCGTTCGCCGCCAACTACGGCCGCCATCTGGTGCCGGAAGCCAGCCAGGGCCGCGCCACCGCGCTGATCCTCAGCGGCATCTCGGTCGGTGCGGTGTGCGGCGTGCCGGCGGGGGCGCTGATCGGCGATCTGTTCGGCTGGCGCGCCGCCTTCTTCGGCGGTGCGGCATTGGCGGTCGGCGTACTGCTGGCGCAGCTGCGTTTGCTGACCTCGGTGCCGCCTTCCCGGCCGGTCACGCCGCGCGATCTGGTGCTGCCGCTGCGCCTGCCGATGGCGCGCATCGGCCTGATCGCCATCGTGCTGTTGTTCATCGGCCACTTCGCCGCCTACACCTATCTGCGGCCCCTGCTGCAACAGGTGTTCGTCCTCAGCCCGTCGGCAATCTCGCTGCAGCTGTTGGCCTATGGCGCCATCGGCCTGCTGGGCACCTTCCTCGGCGAGCGTCTGGGGGAATACAGCCTGCGCGCCACCTTCATCCTGATCGCCGCCATGCTGGCAGCCATCCTCATCGTCTCGCCGCTGCTCAGCGGCCTTGGCGGCGCCACGCTGATGGTGATGGTCTGGGGACTGGCCTTCGGCGCGGTGCCGGTATGCGCCACCAACTGGATGTTCGCCGCGGTGCCGCAGGCGCCGGAAGCCGGCCAGGCGCTGCTGGTATGCGTGGTGCAGATCGCGCTGGCCTCCGGCGCACTGCTGGGCGGCGAGGTGGTGGACTGGCAGGGCGTCAGCAGCGCCATGCTGTTCGGCGGCGCACTGATCCTCTCCGCCGCGTTGGTGTTCGGCCTCAGCTTGCGCTCCGGCGTGATAGGCGCTAAACAGTGTTAATCCTTATTTATCCGCAGAAACGCGCCCCGGCCGCCGCCGGGGCGTTGCGCTGAGAGCCTATGGACCATCATCTACTCGCCATCCGGGTGTTTAACCGCGTGGTGGAAACCGGCGGCTTTACCCGCGCCGCCGATTCGCTGGGCATGCCGAAAGCCACGGTGACCAAGCTGATCCAGAGCCTGGAAGATCACCTGCAGACCAAGCTGTTTCAGCGCACCACCCGCAGCGTGTCGGTCACCCGCGAAGGCGAATGCTATTACCAGAATACGGTGAAATGGCTGGCGGATTTGGAGCAGATGGAAGGCTGCCTGACCGAATCGCAAAGCTCTCCGCAAGGCGTGCTGCGCATCGACACCGGCGGCGGCACCGCGCGCCGACTGCTGTTGCCCGCGCTGCCCGATTTTCTGGCGCGCTACCCGCAGATACAGATCGATCTGAGCGTCGGCGACCGCGTTATCGATCTCATTAGCGACAGCACCGAGTGCGTGATCCGCAGCGGCCCGCTGGCCGATTCCAGCCTGATCGCCCGCCGCCTGTTCGATCTGGACTGGGTGAGCTGCGCCACCCCGGCCTACCTGGCGCGCCACGGCACGCCGCGCCACCCGTGCGATCTGGAGCAGAGTTTCCCGATGGTGCACTATCGCCATCCGGTCAACGACCGCATCCATCCGCAACGCTATGTCGAGCGCGGCAAAGAGATCGCCATCCAGCAACGCTATCCGGTCAGCATCAACGAAGGCAACGCGCTGCTGGCGGCGAGCCTGGCCGGGTTGGGCATCATCCAGACCTATCGCTTTATGGCGCAGCCGCACCTCGACAGCGGTGAGCTGGTCAGCCTGCTGCACGACTGGCAGCCGCCGCCGGAGCAGATGTACGTGGTCTACCCGTCCAACCGCCACCTCAGCGGCAAACTGCGGGCATTTATCGACTGGGCGGTGGAGACGTTTCGCTAGCGGCAGGATGAGCCGCACGTTGTAACCGCACGCAGTGTGGTATTATTTGTCGCATAGTGATTCACGACGGACGACCACCATGGCCTATATCCCCAAAAACTATGCGAAGCTGGAAACCGGCTACCGCGAAAAAGCGCTGAAACTGTTCCCCTGGGTATGCGGGCGCTGCTCGCGCGAGTTCGTTTATTCCAACCTGCGCGAACTGACGGTGCACCACATCGATCACGATCACAGCAACAACCCCGAAGACGGCAGCAACTGGGAAATGCTGTGCCTGTATTGCCACGACCACGAGCACTCGAAATACACCGAAGCCGATCAATACGGTTCGACGGTGGTGGCCGGTGAAGACGCGCAGAAAGATGTCGGCGTCGCCACCCACAACCCGTTCGCCAACCTGAAGGCGATGATGAAGAAATAATGTCGACAACAGCTTAATGGGCCACTAACTTATTAAGCTGTTAAATTAACAAAACCCGCCTCCGCATCGCCACTTCCCAGAGAATTCCTACTTACCCATCCGGGCTATCCAGCGCAAAATAAGCTGCGCAGTTAACGACATACTGGCTTGGCAAGCCGCCGCAGTTGGTGCATATTGTTCGCGAGTTGTTCTTGTTAACCTGTTTGATTATCAACCTAATAAGCACATTAACTTAATAAGTTATCAGCTTAATAACTTGAGAGATGGCAGCATGATTGTCCTGATTGGCTCGCAAAAAGGCGGCGTCGGCAAATCGACGAAAGCGGTGAATATCGCCGGGTATCTGATTCTTAAGCAAGGCAAGACGGCGATCATCGTCGATGCCGACGACCAGAAATCGATCATGACCTGGTACAACGACCGCCAGAACGTCGAAGGGCTGCCGCACATTCCGGTGGTGGCCGCGTCGGGCAAAATCAAGGAAACGCTGCTGGAGCTGGATCGTCATTACGACTACGTGATCGTCGACACCGCCGGCCGCGACAGCGCCGAACTGCGCTCCGGGCTGCTGGCCGCCGATCTGTTCCTCTCGCCGCTGCGCCCTTCGCAGATGGATCTCGACACCGTCGGCTATCTGTCGGAGATGTTCTCCACCGCGCAGGAATACAACGAGAAGGTCAAAGGCTACATCGTGCTGAACATGTGTCCGACCAACATCTTCATCAATGAAGCCAACGAAGCGGCGCAGGTGCTGAGCGAATACCCGGAGTTCACCCTGGTGAGCCACCGCCTGTGCGACCGCAAGATTTACCGCGACGCCTGGGGCGAAGCCATCACCGTGCATGAGGCGAACAACGAAAAGGCGCAGAGCGAAATTGAATGCCTGGTGAAAGAGGTGATCCTGTGAAGAAGCGCACCCCCACCCACCGCATGTCGGAAGACGAATTCATCAACAGCGCCACCTCGCACACGCTGCCGGTCACGGCGCCCGCGCCGGAAGCCAAACCGGCCGGCCGCAAGCGCACCTACAAGGCGATCTCCGTCAGCCTGACGGACAACCACATTGAAGCCATCGATGAAGTGATCGTGCAGGCGGCGCGCAGCGGCATCGTGCGTATCACCCGCTCCGACATCATCAAGCTGGCCATCGACGGGCTGGCGGAGAAAAGCGAAGCGCAGCTGCTGGAACTGCTGAAGAAGCTTTGAACGCACTACAGCCGCCGGCGAGCCACAGCCGGCGGGTTGTCATCACCTTCAGTTCCCCGCAACCTCACATTGGTAGTCCTGAATTTCGCCGGCTGAGCCCAGGTTCAGGTCGGTCAACTTCAAACGGTTCGCCAACAGCAGCATCTCGCCCTGTGGGCTGACCGCCAGCGCCAGGCCATAATTGCCGATGCTGTCGCCCTGCTCGACCACATAGTTCTGCAGTAACCGGAAAGGATCTTCCTGGGTTAAATCGGTGCCCGCCAATTTTCTGGCCAGATATTGGTGGCCGACCAATTTCACCGCCAGCGGGCGCCACTGTTGATCTAATTGTTCCGCCTGCTGCCCCAGCGCGTTATAGACATCCTGACGCAGGCAGGCAACGTGAATATGCAGCTGATTCTGAGAGCGGCCATATTTCGAATTGACCGCCAGAGAAAGCCACGCATCTTTTAACGGTTTGCCCAGCTCGCCGGATATATGTTCCCGGTTATTCCAGGCCTGGGCGAAATAAGGCGGCGCGTGCTCCGTCTGCAATGCCGGGCTCTCGATGCCGCTGACTTTTTCGGTTGGCATCACCAGATCGTGATAGGGGCCTTTGCTGTCCTTAAACAGCACATAACCCTCGGTTAAATCAACCTTTAAGCAGGGCGCCGGATCGTTGTTCTGCTGCTGATTAGGCACGCACTGTTGGCTGACGATTTGCCACAGCGCATTCGGATTACCACGCCCGAAGAACCACCACAGCACCGCCGCCAGCAGCAAAATGACAAGCAAAATAATTAATAGTCTGAAAAGTCTTTTCATCGTGACTCCCTGTTTACCTATTCCATCTTGAAAGGAGCGCCAGCATAAACCAAGGCTCTTATCGTCACCAGAATATTATCCTTAACGTCACCTTTCATTGACGTCTTGTTATCAAGAGAAATTAAAAATAAGGGTTTACCTAAGTAATTTAAGGTAAATTAATACCGCAGGTTGAATATGAGTGTGATATAAGCAGCCGGACTCTCTTTATATAAGGAACCGATAAGATGCCAACGATGGGCAAATCCCTGCATTATCTCGACGTGGGCTCAGGCTTTCCGTTGCTGCTGGGCCACAGCTATCTGTTCGATCTGAACATGTGGGCACCGCAGTTCGAAGCGCTGGCGAAACGCTACCGCCTGATCGTGCCGGATCTCTGGGGCCACGGCGACTCACCGGCGCTGCCGGCCGGGCGAAACAGCCTGTCGGATATCGCCGCCGATCATTTGGCGCTGATGGATCATTTGGATATTGAAGAGTTCGGCATCGTCGGCCTGTCCGTCGGCGGCATGTGGGGCGCCGAACTGGCGGCGCTGGCGCCGGAGCGGGTCAAGGTGCTGGCGCTGATGGACAGCTATCTGGGCGACGAAACGCCGGAGGCGCGGCAGCGCTATATGGGCATGCTGGCAGCCGTTGAACAGGCCGGCGCCATCACTTCGCCGCTGCTGGAATACATCGCCGCGCAGTTTTATTCCGACGAAGTACCCGATGCGTTGTCGCAGCCATTGCTGGCCCATCTGCAGAGCCTGCCCGCCGATCGCCTGCGCGAGAGCGTCGTCCCGCTGGGCCGGATGATCTTCGGTCGCCCCGACAAGCTGCCGCTGCTGAAAAACATCACCGCCGCCAGCATCGTCATCACCGGCGCGCAGGATAAACCGCGCCCGCCGGCGGAAGGCCAGCGCATGGCCGATCTTCTCGGCTGTCGTCACGTGCTGATCCCCAACGCCGGGCATATCAGCAACAAGGAAAACCCGGCGGCGGTCAACGAAACCCTGCTGGCGTTTCTGGCTGAAAACACCACCCCGCTGTTCTGGTAAGATTCCCCGGGCCACCTGGCCCGGCGAGTCATTCCGCGCACCGCATAAATCCGTGTCGGCTCAGGATTTCCTGCCCCTGTTCGCTCAAGATAAATGCGGCCAACCGCTGTGCGCCGTCATCCAACAGGCATAAACCGTAATCCGCCTCAATGTCCAGCGGCGGCGCCAACGGCCGCACCGCCAACGTCGGGTAGGCGGCTAAAGCCGGAGCATAGCTGGCGTAGCCGAGAAAAATATCCGCCTGCCCGCCGCCTATCAGATATTCCGCCGCCAGCCGGCCCGCCGGTACCGGGGCGGAATCCATACCGCCAACCAACGGCAGCGCCCGGCGGCGCAACGCTTCCCCTTGCCCCGGCCAGCATTGCTCACAGCGTTCGAAAAGCTGCTGCGCATAATCGCCGGAAGGATCTGCCCCCGGTGTCGAGGTGGCAAGGCGCCAGTGCGGATCGAACAGCACCTCCGGCAGCGGACGTTCGGTTAATGCCGGCACGTTGCGAACCGTCACGCAGAGCCGATTGCGCGCAAAAATCTGCACCGCCCCCGCAATACCGAGATCCGCCAGCCTTTGCGGGTGCGCCAGGTTGGCCGAAGCGAACAGCTGTGGCCGCTCACCATTCTCTATCCGTTGGCGCAACAACCCCGCCGGGCCGAATTCCGCCGTGACTTTTTGCCCGGCGTGCCGCTGAAATGCCGACAGCAGCGGCGCAAACGCCAGCCGCAGGCTGCCGGCGGCAAACAGCAGGATATCACTCATCATGTCGCTCCAGTTGGCTGCGATACAGCGGCACCAGCGTCGCGTAACGGCGGCCCGCCACCGTCAGCGGCACCCGTTCGATCGCCAGCTCGAACAGGGGCGACAGGGATTGCGCCGTTAACACCTCGCGGCAGGCCCCGAGCCGGCTGCGCCCTTCCTTGCCCAGCAGCAAAGCTCGATCGGCCACCGCGTGAGCCTGGTTGGGCTGATGCGTGGAGAACACCACCGCCAACCGCTGCTCCCGCGCCAGGCGGGCCATCAGGCTCAATACCCGATCCTGGTAATGCAGATCCAGCGCCGAAGTCGGTTCATCCAGAATCAACACCTCGCAGCGCATCGCCAACGCGCGGGCGATCATCACTAATTGACGTTGGCCGCCGGATAGGCTGCCAAACTCACGCTCTGCCAGGTGCTGCAAATCCAACGACTGCAACGCTTCTCTCGCCAGCCGATGGTCCTCGGCTGACGGTGAACGGAACAGGCCGACATGGCGCGCCCGCCCCATCAATACGATATCCAGCACCCGATAGGCGAACGGCGGCGCAAAGTGCTGCGGGACAAAGCCCATCTCACCGTGGCGCTCAATCTCGCCGGATTGCGGCGTCAGGCTGCCTAACAACAGCTGCAGCAGCGTGCTCTTGCCACGCCCATTCGGGCCCAATACCGCCAGCACTTCGCCGCGCCGCAGCTGAATGTCCAGATGCTGGAACAGCGGTGCCCCGCCCGGCCAGGCGAAACTCACGCCGCTGGCGGCCAATAAGGTGTCAGTCATGCCAGCCTCTCACTTGCGCGCGGCGCAGCAGCAGCGCGAACAGCGGCGCGCCAATCAGCGCGGTCAGAATGCCCAGCGGGATTTCGCTGCTGCTCAGCGTGCGCGCCAAATCGTCAATCAACAGCATGTACAGAGCCCCCAGGCAAAGCGAAGCCGGCAGCAGGCGCCGGTGATCCGGCCCCACCAGCCGCCTCGCCACGTGCGGGATCACTAAGCCGACCCAGCCGATGCTGCCGCTGACCGCCACCTGGGCGGCCACGATGGCGGCGCACAGCGTCAAAATCAGCCAGCGGGTGCGCTCAACGTTGATGCCTAATGCACCGGCATCCTCATCGCCCAACGACAGCAGATTGATGCGCCAGCGCAGCGCCAACAGCAAGCCGCCGGCCAACAGCAAAGGCACAAACAGCATCAGCAGCTTTTGCCGATCGGCGGTGGCAAAGCTGCCGAGCAGCCAAAACACGATGCTCGGCAGTTTCTCTTCGGTATCCGCCAGATATTGCATCAGGCTGACGCAGGCGGAGAAAAAGCCGCTGAGGATCACCCCCGCCAGTACCAAAGAGAGAATATTGCGCCGCGCAATGGCGCTGGTGAGAGTGAAAATCAGCAGCAGCGCCGCCATACCGAAAACAAAAGCCGACAGCAGCAGCGCCGCCAACGGCAGGCTGAGCAGGATAGCCAGCGTGCCGCCAAACGCCGCGCCGGAAGACACGCCGATAATATGCGGATCGACCAGCGGGTTGCGAAAGACGCCTTGCAAAGCCGCGCCACACAGGGCCAGCGCCGCGCCGGCGCCCATCGCCAACAGCACTCGCGGCACGCGCACACCCAGGATCACCTGGCGTTGGATAGCATCGATGCCGGCATAATGTTGCCCGGTGAACGGCTCCAGCAAAATCATCAGGCTGTGCGTCATCGGCACCTGAAAGCGGCCAACGCCGAGCGAAAACAGCGCGCAGCACAGCGTCAACAACGCCAGCCAGCCCAGCCTCATTGCCCGCTCTGGCAGCAGGTGGCGCGGTAATAACGTTGATAGTAAGCGTCGACCCGCTGCTGCAGATTGATATCGGCAAAGCGCTGCGGGTAAAGTTTTTTCGCCATCCACAACTCACCCAACGCCATCGCCTCTGGCATCGGATATCCCCAGGCCTTGGCGTACTCCGGCATCAGGTAGACCCGCTTATTCTTCACCGCGTCGACCGGCTGCCACTGCGGTGACGTCAGGATCTGTTTCACCACGTCCGGGTAGCGCTCCTGCACGAAAATCACCGCCGGATCCCACTTCAGAACATCCTCGATAGAAACCTGTTTAAACCCCTGAATGTCCTTCGCCGCCACGTTGAGCGCACCGGCGTGCCGCATCATCAACCCGGTATACTTGCCGGCGCCGTAGGTGGTGAGATCGGGGTTGGCCATATACACCCGCACCCGCCGATCTTCCGGCAGATCGCGCAGCCGTTCGGCGACCAGCGCGCGCTGCTGAATGACGTCCTTAATCAGGGCTTCGGCCTGAGGCTGACGCGACATCACTTCGCCGATCAGGCGAATGCCGTCCTGCAGCCCCAGCGTATAGGCCCGATCTTCATCGCTCAGCTGGGGGTTCATTTTGCCCGCCTGATCGGCTGCCTCGCGGCGCAGCGAGACCGCCACCACCGGAATGCCCGCCCGTTCGATCTGCGCAATCATCTCCGGCGGCGCGTAATTGGCCACGAACACCACCTGCGGATGCAGGCCGAGCAGGCTCTCGATGTTCACCGAAGTCAGATCGCCCGGCATCGGCAGGGTTGCCAACGTCGGCGCCAGCCGCAGGTAGTTTGGCCCCAGCTGCTTTTTCCAACTGCTGAGCACGCCGACCACCTGCGGCATCGCATCAAGCTGCACCAACAGGTTCAGCGTCTGGTGTTGCAGCACCACCGCGCGGGTGATGCGATCGGGCAACGTCACCTGGCGGTTGAGTTGATCGGTGACCTGGCGATCCGCCTGGGCGGCGGTGGAAAACAAAACAAGCGCCAACAGCAGGCGCGGGAGAAAGTTAAACATGGCAGTGACCGGTTGATTATCGTTGTATAGCAAATAATATAGCGATGAGCATGGCGAAACAATCAGCGGGATCAAACCGGATGCGGGTACTCGGGAGGTAAAACGAGGCGTGAATGCGATCCTGGAAGCGGATCCGCCGGTGCGGCGACGGATCCCATCGGCCCTGTAAGGGCGCGTGAAGAAGACTTATTGACCGATAGACGTCAGACCCTGGCGGATCCCTTCGTCAGCCTGCTGGCACCATGTCTGCAGCCCCTGCGGCGCTTCTTTTTCCAACGCAACCACTTTGCCGTCGTCGTTCAGCACATTGCCTTCACGGCCCATCGCTTCGCGCTTGTCGCCATCGCGGGTGTCGACGCCGCCGGGAATAGCCGCCACGTAGGCCACCATTTTCTTGGCGTTGTCGATGCTGTCGGCTTTCAGGAAGCCTTTATCGACGCAGTAAGACATCAGCCCGGCGGTATTGCGCGTGATGTCATAAACGTTTTTCAATGCGGCAGGATCCATCCCTTCAGCGTTAGCGGTGTTGAACAGGCCCAGAGTCGCGGCAATCATGCCGGTCAGAATGCTTTTTTTCATTGTTAACTCGTTTTAATAATGAAATAGTTAAGTTTTAATTATTCACAAAAAGAATGCGAACACCGCTACGGTATAACGGCGGCCTAGATTAGCACAACCCTAACGCGTTAATAACTGTGATTAAGTTAACCCCCAATAAAATAAAAACGCACGATAGGGTAATGACCCCCGCCCGGTATCATTTTTTCATGCTCGATATTGGCCGCGCTCAATTCATATTAAAAATAATCTCACCCAGGAATTATTTGCAACGGAAGTGTTGGCCTGCGGTCAATCGTGCTCCCGCCCTTTGCTAAAATCACAGGCGTGACATAGCCTGTTAAGACGCGCCATGCCTAGTGGGAGGGGATTCACATGAACTATTCCGTCCGGCCGCCGCAATGCGACGACAAAACCATTCTCGATATCACGATGAATTTATATCTCTATCCGGCGGTACTTATCGCGCATCGCCTGGGCATCTTTGAATTTATTGCTTTGCACCCCCGCAACCTGACCGATATATGCGCTCAGGCCAATGTGGAAAGACGCCCGGCGGAAACGTTGGTCATGGCGTTATTGGCATTGAAATTGATAGACAGAGACGGTGAAACATTCTCTCTCACGCCGGAAGCGGAAACCTTTTTGTTAAAAAACAATCCGCATTATTTCGGCTACTTCTGGGATTTGATGGTTGAAAATAGCGAAATTTTCTCGCTGAAAAACCTGGAAAGCGCCATCAGAAAAAATACCTCACAGGTGTACGGCGAGCAGGAGCTGTTTGAAACCCATACGCTCGACGCCGACAGAATGCGGCGGTTTACCCACGCCATGCACAGCCTGAGCATGGGCTCGGCCAGCGTTTGGCCGGCGCTGTTGCCCCTCGGTGCCTGCCGCGCGGCGCTGGATATCGGCGGCGCCTCCGGCGCCCATGCCATCAGCCTGGCGGCCCACTGGCCGACGTTGACCTGCACCGTGTTCGATCTGCCGGAGGTGTGCCCGCTCGCCGCCGACTACGCGCGCCATTACGGTCTCAGCCAGCGCATCGGCACCCACAGCGGCGATATGTGGCGCGATCCCTACCCGGCGGCGGATCTGCACCTGTACTCCAATATTTTCCACGACTGGCCGATGGACAAGAACCGCTTCCTGGCGCAAAAGAGCTATGCGGCCCTCCCGCCCGGGGGCAGGATCGTGATCCACGAAGTGCTGTACAACGATGACGGCGACGGGCCGCCTGCCGCCGCGGGGTACAACGCAGGGCCGCCAATACTCCGGCAGGGAAATCGGCGACCTGCTGCGCGACGTCGGCTTCGGGCCTGCTCAGGTGCTGCCGTCGCTCGGCTATTTCAGCATCGTGACGGCGCAAAAGCCCCAGGCTTAGCGGTTCACCGAGCGCGCCATGCGGCTGTAGGTGTGGCGCACGCCGCGAATCGCCACGCTGTAAGCGAAGATGTTTTCCGGCAGCGCCAGCCCCAGATAGCCGGTATCGCCGATATGGTGCAGGTCCGCCCCGGCCATTTTGCTCATCAGCGCAATCTGCCGCACGGTCTGCACGTCGGCCCCCTCTTGCGAGGTGCCGATCGCCGTCATCGCCAGCGCGCCCTGCCGCTGGGCAAAGGCGATCAGCGCCGCCACTTTCTCCTGCGACATGCCGGGAATGGTGCCCGGCGCCGGCAACAGCACGATGTCCGCACCGTTCTCCACGAACAGCGCAATGTCCTGCTCGCCGATCAGCTGGCTGCCGCTTTCGCGCACAATGCCGGCACCGTGCATCTTGCCGGTCACCAGCACCATCTCGTCGCCCACTTCATCGCGAATCGCTTTCAGCGCGGCGGCAATCGCCTGATTGCTGACGCCGTTGTTCGGGTTGCCGGTCAGCACCAGCATGCGCGCGCCGAGTTGATATAGCTTACGGGCATTCTCGGCGGTGGCGGCGCGGCCCGCCGTCATCTGCCAAAAGTCGTTATGTTCGGTGGCGAAGGCCGGATCGACGGCCTCCAGGTTCACGCCGATAACCCGCCCGGTCAGGCGCTGCAGCGTGCGCAGCGCCTCCTGCGGCGGCACGTCGGCGGGCAGGCCCGCGATGTGCGGATGGTCGACGTCGAACAGGTTCAGCAGCAGCAGGTCGGCGCCCTGGCTGGCCGCCAGCTCGGCGTTGGTGACGTTATTGAGCAGCGGCTGAGTGACCGCGATGGTTTCGCTGACCAAAATGCGCCCTTCGCTGGCGCGGATGGCATAGAGCAGGTCGGCTTTGCCGATATCGGCCAGATCGCTGGCGCTGCAGTCCAGATAGCGTTTCATGAGGCAAGCTCCGATGACGTTAGCGGGAATGGATGCCCCCTCGCTCAGCGCGGCGAACGAGGGGGACAGGGTTACTTCAGCGTAAAACTTTGCGCCTGCACGTTGTCGGAGTCCAGGCCGACGAACACGTTGAATTTGCCCGGCTCCGCCCCCCATTTCAGGCTGGCGTTGTAGAACTTCAGATCGTCTTCGCTAATCGGCAGCTCAACCTGCTGCGACTGGCCGGCCTTCAGCGTCACTTTCTTGAAGTTACGCAGCTCTTTTACCGGCCGGCTGACCGAGGCGGTCACGTCCTGCAGATACAGCTGCACCACCGTGGCACCGTCGTACTTGCCGGTATTTTTCAGCGTGACGCTGGCGGTTAGCTTGCCGTTGCGCGCCATCGTCGGGCTGGACAGTTTCAGATCCGACAGGCTGAAGGTGGTGTAGCTCAGGCCGTAACCGAACGGATACAGCGGGCCGTTCGGCGAATCGAAGTAGCGCGAGGTGTACTTGCCCGGATTCTCCTTGCCGAACGGGCGGCCGGTGTTCAGGTGGTTGTAGTACATCGGGATCTGGCCGACCGAGCGCGGGAAGGTCATCGGCAGCTTGCCCGACGGGTTGTAGTCGCCGAACAGCACGTCCGCCACTGCGTTGCCGCCCTCGGTGCCGCTGTACCAGGTTTCCAGCATCGCGTCCGCCTGCTCGCTCTCCCAGCTCAGCGCCAGCGGCCGGCCGTTCATCAGCACCAGCACCAGCGGCTTGCCGGTGGCTTTCAGCGCGGCGATCAGATCGCGCTGGCTCTGCGGGATGGTGATATCGGCGCGGCTGGAGGCCTCATGCGCCATACCCTGCGATTCCCCCACCACCGCCACGACCACGTCGGCCTTGTTCGCCGCCTGTACCGCTTCGTCGATCATCTGCTGCGGCGAACGGGTATCGAACGCCACCGCCGGCTCATACTCGTTCAGGTAGTCGATGATGCCCTTATCCTGCGTGACGTTGGCGCCCTTGGCGTAAAGAATGCGCGCCTTGTCGCCCACCGCCTGCTCCAGCCCTTCACGCAGGGTCACCGACTGCTTGACCACTCCGGCGGCCGACCAGCTGCCCATCACGTCGCGCTGGCTGTCGGCCATCGGCCCGACCAGCGCGATGGTCGCCTGCTTGCTCAGCGGCAGCGTCTGCTTATCGTTCTTCAACAACACCATCGTTTTGCGTGCCACCACCCGCGCCTCGGCGCGGTGCAGACGGCTTTCGGCGTTGGTGTCCTGCGGGTCGGAACCCGCCGGGCCCAGATGCACATACGGATCGGTGAACAGCCCCATGTCGTACTTGGTGTTCAGCACGTCGCGGCAGGCGCGATCGATATCGCTTTCAGGCACCAGCCCGTCTTTCACCAGACCCGGCAGGTATTTGTCGTAAAACTCGTCGCTCATGCTCATGTCGACGCCGGAGGTGATTGCCAGGCGTACCGCGTCGCGCGCGTCGGCGGCCACGCCGTGTTTAATCAGCTCTTTAATTGCGCCGTGGTCGCTGATGGTGATGCCTTTAAAGCCCCACTGGTCGCGCAGCAGGTCTTTCAGCAGCCACGGGTTGGCGGTGGCCGGCACGCCGTTCACCGAGTTGAGCGACACCATCACCCCGCCGCTGCCGGCATCCACCGCCGCTTTGTAAGGCGGCAGATAGTCCTGATACATGCGCAGCGGGCTCATGTCGACGGTGTTGTAATCGCGGCCGCCTTCGACGGCGCCGTACAACGCAAAGTGCTTAACGCTGGCCATCACCGAACCGGGCTTGGCCGGGTCGCCGTTTTGATAACCGTCGACCATCACTTTGGCGATTTTCGACACCAGCCAGGTGTCTTCGCCGAAGCCTTCGGAGACCCGGCCCCAGCGCGGATCGCGGGTGATATCGACCATCGGCGCGAAGGTCATGTTCAGACCGTCATCGCTGGCCTCCTGCGCCGCCACGCGGGCGCTGAGCGCAATGGCTTCCAGATCGAAGCTGGCCGCCAGCCCCAGGCTGATCGGGAACACGGTGCGCTGGCCGTGCACCACGTCATAGGCGAAGAACAACGGAATTTTGAGGCGACTGAGCTGCATCGCCTGATCCTGCATCACCCGAATGTCCGGGCGGGTGACGGTATTGAAGATGGCGCCGATCTGCCCTTTGCGGATGCCCTCGCGGATCGCTTCTTTCGGGTTATCCGGCCCGACGCTGATCAGCCGCAGCTGGCCGATCTTCTCTTCCAGCGTCATCTGCTTCATCAAATGGGACACGAAGGCGTCGCGCTGCTGGGCGTGAATGCCCTGCGTTATCGGCGTTTCCTGCGCAAAAGCCGGGCTGAGGGCCAGACCGGACAACATACTCACCACACAAAGCCATTTCATCTTGTTTTATCTCAGGCGTGTTTCCGCAGCCAAAGCCGCGAGGTTTAATCGGAGTGAAGAAACAGTTTGCCACACTCTGTTTCATCGCCAAGGGAATTCGCATCGGTAATGTTTACAAAGCATTACAGGTTATCGGCAGGTAATTCTGCAGCCGGGCGCGGCTGTCGGCGGCCTCCGCCGTCAGAAAATCGATCAGCGGCGCCAACGCCGGCGGCGGCGCCCCGCGTTCAGGATAGACCAGATAATAGGCCGCGCCGCTGCTGACGCAGAGCGGGAAAGGCGTGACGACGCGCCGCGCCTGAATATCCTCCTCCAGCAGGCACAGATCGCCGATGGCGATGCCGAACCCCTGCAGCGCGGCGCTCATCGCCAGATCGAGAGTATCGAAATGCTGAGCCTTGCCGGACGGCAGCGCATCGGCCCCCGCCGCCTTCAGCCAGCGCAGCCAGTCGCGCCGATCGCGCGTCGGGTGCAGCAGGGTTTTGTCCGTCAAATCCGCCAGCCGAGGCGCCGGCGGCAGAAACGTCGGCGTGCAGACCGGCGTGAGGATTTCGTCGAACAGCAGGTGCGCGGCCAGCTTTTTACCCGGCGGCCGGCCGAATACCACCGCGGCGTCAAACTGCTCGGTGCTGAAATCCAGGCCGTGCGACACCGAGGCGGTCAGCTCGATATGCATGTCCGGCCGTTCATTATGCAGGCGAATCACGCGCGGCAGCACCCAGCGCATCGCGCAGGTCGGGCATTTGATGCGCAGCGCCCCCGGCGGGGCGGCGGCCCGCGTCAGCGCCTCGTCCAGTTGCCCCAGCGCCTGCTGCACCGGTGCCAGCAGCTGCGCGCCCTGCGGCGTCAGCGCCAAACCGCGCGCCTGGCGGCTGAACAGCGGATAACCCAGGCGCTGCTCCAGCCCGAGAATTTGCCGGCTGACCGCCCCCTGCGTCAGGTGCAGCTCCCGGGCGGCATGGGTAAAGTTGAGGCGTTGCGCCACCACCACGAAGGTTTTCAACACGTCGAGCGACGGCAGGGATATCGGCATAGCGGGCCTCGATTAGGTATGATCGTAGTGCATGGCAAGTATGACAAACTTTCCCTTGTCCGCCTACGCCGGCTGATGCTTAATCGCTCAACACTTCCCTGTTTGCCTGGAGCCCATCATGCAGAGCGCCTGTTCATCCCGCTCGAAGCTGCCGGACGTCGGCACCACCATTTTCACCGTCATTGGCCAACTCAGCGCAGAACATCAGGCCCTCAATCTGTCGCAGGGCGCGCCCAACTTCGCCGGCGACCCGCAGCTGATCGAGGCTACGGCGCAAGCCATGCGCGCAGGTCATAACCAATACGCGCCGATGAGCGGCGTGGCGGCGTTACGTGCTGCTCTGGCGGAAAAAGCTGAACGATTGTATGGCGCACGCTATGACGCCGACGAAGAAATCACGGTGATCGCCAGCGCCAGCGAAGGGCTGTACTCGGCGATCAGCGCGCTGGTGCATCCCGGCGACGAGGTGATCTATTTCGAACCGGCGTTCGACAGCTATGCGCCGATCGTGCACCTGCAGGGCGCCACGCCGGTGGCGATCAAACTGTCGCTGCAGGATTTTCGCGTCGACTGGGACGAAGTGGCCGCCGCCATCAACGGCAAAACGCGCATGATCATCATCAACACGCCGCACAACCCGACCGGCGCGGTGTTTGACGAGCACGACATCGAACGCCTGACCGCCCTGACCCGCGACACCGACATCGTGATCCTGTCCGACGAGGTCTACGAACACGTGGTGTTCGACGGCGAAATTCACCACAGCATGGCGCGCTATCCGCAGCTGGCGGAACGCAGCGTGATCGTGTCGTCGTTCGGTAAAACCTACCACGTCACCGGCTGGCGCGTCGGCTACTGCCTGGCGCCGGCGGCGCTGATGGACGAGATCCGCAAGGTGCACCAGTTTATGGTGTTCTCCGCCGATACGCCGATGCAACACGCCTTCGCCGCCGCGCTCGCCAACCCGCAGAGCTACCTGGGGCTGGCGGCGTTTTACCAACAAAAGCGCGATCTGCTGGCCAGCGCCTTGCAGGATTCGCGCTTTGAGCTGCTGCCCAGCCACGGCAGCTTCTTCATGCTGGCCCGTTTTAGCGGCTTCAGTCACGAAAGCGACAATGATTTCGCCGTACGCTTGATCCGCGAAGCGAAGGTGGCGACGATCCCGCTGTCGGCGTTCTACAGCGACGGCACCAATACCGGCCTAATCCGGCTGAGTTTTTCCAAAGATAACGAGACCCTGCTGGAAGGCGCGCGCCGCCTGAGCCAGGCGTAATTTTTTGTCCGACCATGGGAAAGGGGCACTGCCTATGAAAGCACTGAAAACGCTGTTCGCCGCCGGATGCCTGCTGGCCGCCGGCACTTCGCTGGCGGCGGAAAACAGCCTGCGCTTCGGCCTGGAAGCGCTGTATCCGCCGTTCGAATCCAAATCCGCCAGCGGCAAACTGGAAGGGTTCGACATCGAACTGGGCGACGCGGTATGCGCCGCCGCGCAGTTGAAATGCAGCTGGGTGGAAACCTCGTTCGACAGCCTGATCCCGGCATTGCAGGCGCGCAAGTTCGACGCCATCAACTCGGCGATGAACGTGACCGAACAGCGGCGTCAGGCGATCGCCTTTACCGACGCCATCTATCAGGTGCCGAACCGCCTGATCGCCAAGGCCGACAGCGGCCTGCTGCCGGACGCCAAATCGCTGGCGGGCAAACACGTGGGCGTGCTGCAAGGATCGATTCAGGAGATTTACGCCAAAACCCATTGGGCGCCGGCGGGCGTGGACGTGGTGTCTTATCAGGATCAGAATCAGGTTTACCTCGATCTGGCGGCCGGTCGGCTCGACGCCACGCTGGTGATGGCGCCGTCGGGGCAAAGCGGCTTCCTGTCGCAGCCGGACGGCAAAGGCTTCGCCTTCGTCGGCGAGGCGGTGCGCGACGACAAAATCCTCGGTGAAGGTATCGCCTTCGGCCTGCGTAAAGGGGATGAGGCGCTGAAGAAAAAACTGGATGCCGCCATCGCCAAAGTGAAACAGCAAGGCACGGTGGCGGCGCTGTCGAAGAAGTATTTCGGCGACATCGACGTGACGGTGAAGTGATAGACGGGGGCGGCACCGCCGCCCCCTCCCGCGTTTAGCGATCGAATACCGAACTGTTCAGCGCACGATCCTGCTGGTGGCGCTCCAGCGCCAATTCGATCAGGCGCGTGATCAGCGCCTGATAGCTGACGCCGCTGGCGGCCCACAGCTTGGGATACATGCTGATGTTGGTGAAGCCCGGCAGCGTGTTGATTTCGTTGATTACCACCTGGTTGTCCGGCGTCAGGAACACATCCACCCGTGCCAGTCCGAAGCACTCCAGCGTGCGGAACGCCTTCAGCGCCACCTCGCGGATGTGGTCGCTCACTTCCGGCGCGATTGCCGCCGGCACCACCACCTGAGCTCCCTGCTCATTGATGTATTTGGTGTCGTAAGAATAGAAGGCGTCGCTCAGCACGATCTCGCCGCACACGCTGGCCTGCGGATCGTCGTTGCCCAGCACCGCGCACTCGATCTCGCGGCCGACGATCGCCGACTCCACCAGCACTTTGTGATCGAAGCTGAAGGCCAGCGATACCGCCGCGTCGAACTCGGCGCGGTTTTCCACCTTGCTGACCCCGACCGAGGAGCCCTGGTTGGCCGGCTTGACGAACAGCGGCAGGCCGAGGTGCTCGCTCAGTTGCTCAAACGTGAATCCGGCGCGGTTGGCGCGCGTCAGGGTGACGAACGGCGCCACCGCCAGCCCGGCGTCGCGCAGCAGGCGCTTGGTCACGTCTTTGTCCATGCTGACCGCCGAACCGAGCACGCCGGCGCCGACGAACGGCATATTGGCCATGCGCAGCAGCCCCTGCAGCGAACCGTCCTCCCCCAGCGTGCCGTGCACGATCGGGAAGATGACGTCCAGTTGGCCCAGCGCGCCGGCGCTGCCCGCTTCGATCAGCTGTTGTGTTTCCTGGCCCGGGATCAGCGCCACGTTTTTGTTCGAGCGGTTCAGCGCGATCAGCGCCGGGTTCTCGGCGTTGAGCAGGTAGTTGGAGGCGTCGTTGATGTGCCACTGCCCCTGTTTGTCGATCCCCAGCAGCGTGACGTCAAACTTCTCTTTGTCGATTGCATCCACAATGTTTTTGGCCGACTGCAGCGACACCTCATGCTCCGCCGATTTACCGCCAAAAATCACCCCAACACGTAGTTTAGTCACGCCTTAAATCCTTCTGAAAAATCATGGCAAAAAAGTCGTTCATCACAATAAACGCATTGTCTGGCGGCGGCAATCGTTGTTGCCAGAATCTTCTTACGCCACAGAATGCCACATCGCCACCATCCAAAGCGTATACACTTCGTATATCGTTCACTTAGGGAGACGCCGATGGGCATCGTAAAAATTTCGGACGCGCTGCATGACGATCTGCGCCTCGCCAGCCTGACCATGACGCGTTCGATCAACGCGCAGGCTGAATACTGGATCAAGATCGGCATGCTGGCGGAGTTCCATCCGGAACTGACCTACCCGCAACTGGTAAAAAAAATGATGAAAGATAATGCGCTGACGCTGAAGGAGATTGTCGGGTGAAACAGATTGTGATTAAAACGCCGGAAGAGATTGCCAAAATGCGCCATTCCGGCGCCCTGCTGGCGAAAGTGTTTGCTATGCTCGATGAGGTCATCGTCGAAGGCATCTCCACCATGGAGATCAACGACCGCGCCGAGGCGTTTATCGTCGACGAGCTGAAGTCGCGCCCGGCCAGCAAAGGGCAGTATGATTTCCCCTATGTGCTCAACACCTCAATCGACGAGGTGGTGTGCCACGGGGTGCCGTCGGCCAGCAAAATCCTGCGTTCCGGCATGATTATCAACGTAGACATCACGCTGGAAAACGGCGGTTATATCGCCGACTCCAGCAAGATGTACTGCGTCGGCCAGGTGACGCCGCTGGCCAAACGGCTGGTGAACAACGTCTATGAATCGATGTGGCAGGGCATTCGCGCGGTAAAACCGGGCGCCACCCTGGGCGATATCGGCCATGCCGTCCAGCGGCACGCCGAGCAGGCCGGCTACAGCATCGTGCGGGAGTATTGCGGCCACGGCATCGGCCGCGATATGCATGAAGAGCCGGCGGTGTTGCACTACGGTCAACCCGGCAGCGGTATGGTGCTGCAGGAAGGCATGGTGTTCACCATCGAGCCGATGATCAATCAGGGCGACCGCCGCATCAAGCAGAAGAAAGACGGCTGGACGGTGGTGACGCGCGACAAAAAACTGTCGGCGCAGTGGGAGCACACCGTGGCGGTCACCGCCGACGGCGTGGAGATCCTGACGCTGCGCGACGAAGAGCGCCGGGCCGGCTACGCCGAACGCTACTAAACCCGCAAGCCATTAGCCTGGCAAGCTGATAGCTTAATAAGTTATTTAATTGATAGCCTCTTAGCTTATATGCGGCACTCCGGCGCCGCGGTTAAAGCGACGGGGATGACAGGGAGACAGGCAGCATGCAGTCAGGCAATCAGGCATTTATCAACCAGCTTAAAGACATCGTCGGCGGCCCGCAGCTGTTGACCGGCGATCGCAACACCGAGCGGTATCGCAAGGGGTTCCGCTCCGGCGAAGGCCAGGCGCTGGCGGTGGTGTTTCCCACCAGCCTGCTGCAGCTGTGGCGCATTTTGCAGGCCTGCGTGGCCGCCGACAAAATCGTCATCATGCAGGCCGCCAATACCGGCCTGACCGAAGGATCGACCCCCAGCGGCAACGACTATGACCGCGACATCGTCATCGTCAGCACCCTGCGCCTCGACCATATTCAGGTGCTGGATAACGGCAAGCAGGTGGTCGGCTTCCCCGGCAGCACCCTGCACCACCTCGAGAAATTGCTCAAACCCTACGGCCGTGAACCGCATTCGGTGATCGGTTCTTCCTGCATCGGCGCCTCGGTGATCGGCGGCGTGTGCAACAACTCCGGCGGCTCGCTGGTGAAACGCGGCCCGGCCTATACCGAAATGGCGCTGTACGCCCAGCTAGGGGAAGACGGCCAGCTGCGCCTGGTGAACCATTTAGGCATCCGCCTCGGCGACACGCCGGAAGAGATCCTCACCCGGCTGGAAAAAGGCGACTATCGCCCGACAGACGTCGAGTACGGCGAGCTGCGCGCCTCGGATAACGAGTACGCCAGCCGGGTGCGTGACGTCGATGCCGACACCCCTTCCCGCTTCAACGCCGACAAACGCCGCCTGTACGAGGCCTCCGGCTGCGCCGGCAAGCTGGCGGTGTTCGCGGTGCGACTCGACACCTTCGAGAAAGAAGGCAAAGAGCAGGTGTTTTATATCGGCACCAACGACACCGCGGTGCTGACCGAACTGCGCCGCCACATGCTGAGCCAGTTCGAAAACCTGCCGGTGGCCGGTGAGTACATGCACCGCGATATCTTCGACATCGCCGAGGTGTACGGCAAAGACACCTTCATGATGATCGACAAGCTCGGCACCGATCAGATGCCGCGCTTCTTCACCCTGAAAGGCCGTATGGACGCCAGCCTCAACAAGCTGCCGCTGCTGCCGCACAACCTGACCGATCGGCTGATGCAGGGCCTGAGCCATCTGGCGCCGAGCCACCTGCCGAAGCGCATGAAGGAATACCGCGAACGTTTCGAACATCACCTGCTGCTGAAGATGGCCGGCCCCGGCGTAGACGAAGCGCAGCGCTACCTGACCGAGTACTTCGCCCAGGCCGAAGGCGCTTTCTTCACCTGCACGCCTGACGAAGGCAAAAAGGCCTTCCTGCACCGCTTCGCCGCCGCCGGCGCCGCCGTGCGCTACCATGCGGTGCACGCCGACAAGGTGGAGGATATTCTGGCGCTGGATATCGCCCTGCGCCGCAACGACACCGACTGGTTCGAAACCCTGCCGCCGGAGATCGACAGCCAGCTGGTGCATAAGCTGTATTACGGCCACTTTATGTGCCACGTCTTCCATCAGGACTACGTGGTGAAAAAGGGCGTCGACAGCCACGCGCTGAAGGAAAAGATGCTCGAGATCCTCAACCGGCGCGGCGCCGAGTACCCAGCGGAGCATAACGTCGGCCACCTGTACCACGCCAAGGCAGATCTGCAGGCGTTCTACCGCACCGCCGATCCGACCAACAGCTTCAACCCCGGCATCGGCAAAACCAGCAAACGTAAAGGCTGGGCCGCCCCCCCCCCGCTAAGACCGCCCGATTAGCCCGCCGCCGCACCCGGCGCGGGCTTCCTCTCCCCCTGCCTGCCTCGTCGTGACCTTTCTGCGCCCTTAAAGATGTATTTTTATTGCAACTTATAAATTTCCCGATTACCATTCACCGCATAATCGCAAATGAGAATCAATTACAAAACTGTCATGACGGATACATGGCATCCGCCGTGGCAATCACCGCGAAGTTGTTAATGAGAAGGAACCTACCATGAGTCAGACTCTCGATTCCGCCCAGCTGTTGTCCGCGCTCGATAAAGTGATGGTGATCTCCACCACCGATCTGCAGGGCACCATCACCTACGTCAACGATCTGTTTTGCCAACTGACCGGATTTTCCCGGGAAGAGCTGGTGGGCCAGCCCCACAGCATCGTGCGCCACCCTTCCGTGCCGAAAGCCGTTTACAAAGCGATGTGGGACACCATCAAGGCAGGCGGCATCTGGACCGGCATCATTCCGAACGTCGGCAAAGGCGGCGTGCTGTACGTGGTCGACACCACGGTGCAGCCGCTGTATGACGCCCAGGGCAATATCGCGGCCTATATCAGCATCCGCCGCGTGATCAACGATCTGATGACCGACTTCGAATCGGTGGAATTCGCCAAAGAACAGTTCGACAACCACTACGACAAGTAACCGCCATGGCCGACCTTATCGAACGCATCCTGATTGGTTACGGTTCGGAGTCGGGCAACGCCCGGGCGCTAGCGATGCGCCTGGGCGAGCAAAGCAGCCTGCAACCCTACCGCCCCGTCGTGAAAGAACTCAACGCCATCCAGCCCGCCGATGTAGGCGAACGTGACGCCCTGCTGATCGTCTCCAGCTCATTTGGCGACGGCGAACCGCCCGCCAACGCCGAGCGTTTTTCCGACGCGCTGGCGCAATGGCCGGATCGCCACCGGTTGCGCTACGCCATCTTCGGTCTCGGCGACACCGCGTACCCGCATTTCTGCGGCTTCACGCAGGCGCTGGATGCACGTCTGACGCAATACGGCGCCCGCGCCATCATCAATCGCGTCGACGCCGACGTTAACTTCGAACCGTTCTTCGCAACCTGGCTGACGACGCTGGAGAAGGTGCTGGCCGGTGATGCCCAGGCCGGCCGCGATTTGCATCTGCGCGTGACCGCCTACGGCGAAGACCATGCGTTCAGCGCCGCCCTCCTTGAACGGCGGCCGCTCAGCGCACGCACGCCGCAGGCCTGGCACCTGCGGTTGAATATCGCCGGCAGCGGCATCGTTTACCGGGCTGGGGATACCGTCTATCTGTTGCCGGAGAACGACGAAGGATTATTGACCCGGCTGGCTGACTGGCTCGGCAGGCCGGAGGCCGCTGACGCGCTGCGCCGCCGGGAACTGCGCCAGCTCAGCAAAACGACGCTGCGCGAACTGGCGCAGTTGGCCGACAGCGAAGAGCTCAAAGGCTTGCTCAAGATCCGCCAGCGCAAAGCCATGGAGAGCTATCTGTACGGCGCCGATCTGCTGGACGTACTGCACGATTTTTGCCCGCCGCAGACGGTCACGCTGGAGAACCTGTTGGCGCTGCTGCCCGTTTGCCTGCCGCGCGCCTACTCCATCGCTTCGGCAACGCGGGCAGAGAGCCTCGACCTGTGCGTGCGCGACGTACGATATGAACGCGACGGCCGCACCCGGCGCGGCACGGCGACCGGCTGGCTGCTCAGCCAACCCGGCCCTTTCCGCCTCTTCTGCCGCGCCAACCCCGGCTTTTACCTGCCGCGCGATACCACCGTGCCGGTGCTGCTTATCGGTACCGGTACCGGCATCGCGCCCTTGATAGGCTTGCTGCGCGAAATGGCCGCCCAGGGTGAACGGCGCGAAACCGTGCTGATCTTCGGCGAAAAACGGCGCGATGAAGACTTCCTGTATCACGAAGCGTTAGAGGCACTGAACGCGGCGGGCGTACTCACGCGCCTCATCACCGCCTTCTCGCGCGATGCCGCCGCCAAATATTATGTGCAGCATGCGATCGGCGAGCATGCCGATGCCATCAGCGGCTTGCTGCGGCGGGGAGCGCATGTCTACCTGTGCGGCAATCGCCAGTATCTGGAACATGCCGTGGCGACGGCGCTGGAGCAAGCCTGCGGGGCGGAAAACCTGTGGCAGACGCTGATTGAGCAGCAGCGCCTGCATCTGGAACTCTATTGAGACAGGGTGGCGTTCATCGTTCCGCACGCAGCAGCAAGGACACGATGAACGCGCCCCCCAGCCCGGCCGTAATGATGCCGATAGGCAGCTCCTGATGGGGGATCAGACTGCGGCTGAGCATGTCGCCGCCGGTCAGCAGCGTCGCCCCCAGCAGGCCGCACATCGGCACGGCCAAACGGTGGCGCACGCCCACCAGGCGCCGAGCCAGGTAGGGCACCATCAGCCCGACAAAGCCGATCACGCCCGTCAGCGAAACGAGAAACGCCGTGGACAGTGCGCAGCACAGAAAGGTCTCGGTGCGCAGGCGCGCCACGCTGACCCCCATCGAATGGGCGGTTTGCTCGCCCGCCAGCAGCGCGTCCAGCGCCCGCCAACGCAGCGCCGTAAACCCGGCCAGCAGCACGAAACTCGCCAGCGGAATGAACAGATTATCCCAACGCGCCAGCCCCAGCCCGCCGAGCGACCAGAACAACACCGAACCGGCCGCCCGCTGATCGCCGGAAAACACCAGGTAGCTGGTGAGCGCGCTGAACAAAAACGAGACCGCCAGGCCGCAGACGATCAGCTGCTCGGCGCGCCTGACCCGGCCGACGCGAAACAGGATCATCACCGCCAAGGCGGACAAAACGCCGCCGGCGAAGGCGGACAGCGGCAACGTCAGCGCGCCCAGCGCATCGCCGAAGCGCGTGATGACCAGCACCGCGCCGGCGGAGGCGCCGGAGGAGAGCCCAAACAAAAAAGGATCGGCCAGCTCATTGCGGGTGGTGGTCTGCAGCAGCGCGCCGGTCATCGCCAGCCCGGCGCCGGTCAAGGCCGCCAGCAACGCTCTGGGCACCCGCAGTTGCACGACGATAGTGTCCAGCATGCCGGAGAGGGGCGCCGATGAAAGCCCCAATGCCGCCATCGTCTGCCGCCATGACAGCGCGACGCTGCCCAGCTGCAGGCTCCAGATCATTAACCCGCACAATACCGACAGCGCCAACGGCGCGAGCAGCATAAACCGCCGGGTCGGCGAGTTCATTCAGCCTCCGGCGCGTACAGCGCCCGCGCCAGCTTTTCCACTGCGCCGATGTTGGCCGGCCCCGGCGTCAGCTCCGCATACTGCAGTTTCAGATAGCGATGGTGCCGTACGGCAGGCGTTAATTTCATCAACGGGTGGGACTCGAGGAAGCGCCGCAGCGCATCGGCGCCCGATCCGGTCTGGTAATCCAGCAGAATAATGAAGTCGGGCTCGGCCGCCGCTACCGCCTCCCAGGACGCCGTCGTCCAGCTCGCCGGCAAGCCGTCCATCACGTTGCGGCCGCCGGCCGCTTCGATGATCGCCGTCGGCATCGCGTATTTGCCGCTGGTGAAAGGCTTCTCCTCCCCCGAGTCATAGACGAACACCTTGAGCGGCGCCTGGCCCGCCGGCCTGGCGGGCAGCGCAGCCAACCGGCGCTGCCAGCCCTCAACCAGCGCGCTGGCCTCTTGCCGCTTGCCGAAAATCTTGCCGAGCTTCAGCTCATCGTCATACAGCAGATTCATATCGGCCTTCTGCGGCCGCCCGCCGGCCTGTACGCAGCTCTCGCTCAGCACCAGCGTTTTGATGCCGAACGGGGCGAGCTTCTCCGGCGTGACGTCGCCGCCGATCTTCATGCCGTAATTCCAGCCGGCGAAAAAGAAATCCGGCTGTGCCGCCAGCAGCGTTTCCAAAGCGGGATATTTCGGCGCCAGTTCGGGAATGGCACCCATCGCGGCCTTGAAGTCGGGCGTCAGTTTGTACCAGCCGGTGATGCCGGTCAGCCCGACAATGCGATCCTGCAGATGCAGTGCAAAGGCCATCTCGGCCATGTTGATGTCGTTGATGACGGCGCGCTGCGGCGCCTGGTTGAAGGTGACCGGCACACCGCAGCTTTCTACGGTGACGGGAAAATGTTCGGCCGCTGCCGACCTGGCGGCCAGCAGCAGAAGCAGGATGAATACGCGTGCGTTCATGTACTCTCTGGTTGATCAAGCGCAATGGGGAACGTCAAAAATGCGCAGCGTTTTCCCGCTGACGGGATGCGCCACCTTGAAACTGTTCATGCCGAACACCGGCAAAATCACCGGAGTTTGCAACACCGCCTCGGGCGTACCACAGGCTACCTGGCGGCTTTCGTTCAGCACCAGGATCCGATCGGCAAACGCCTCTGCCACGGGCAAATCGTGCAGCACCGCAATCACGGCAATCTCTTTATTTTTCACTAACGACAGCAGCGCCGAGCGCCCGGGCGGATCGAGGTGATTGGTCGGTTCATCCAGCAACAACAGATCGGGAGACTGTGCCAACGCCCGGGCCAGCGCGGCGCGCTGACGCTGGCCGCCCGAGAGCCGCCCCAGCGGATGGTGCCTGAGCGGCGCCAGCCCGGTTTCCCCGATGGCTTCGTCAACGATGCGTTTTCCCGCCGCAGAGCGTTCGCCATGCGGTAAACGGCCCAACGCCACGTAGTCCTCAACCGACAGCCGCAAATCCGGCGAATCGTTTTGCGCCAGAAAGGCGATGCTTTTGGCGCGTTCCGCCGCCGGCCACTCGGACAAGGCCCGCCCTCGCCAGTGAATGCCGCCGCTGTCCGGCCGCGTTTCGCCGATCAGGGCACGCAGCAGGCTGGACTTGCCGCTGCCGTTAGGGCCGATCACCGCCAGCTTCTCACCGGCGCGCAGCGCGAAATGGATGTTGTCGAGTATCAATGCCCCGCCGTGGCCGGTCAGGCTAACTCCATCAACGTGGAGGATGTCGTGAACTGGATTCATCATGCATTAATTGTTATATTATAACATATCAATATTTTTATCACGATTGCCCGCCTTCTGCAAAAGCGAATCGCAACGTCTTTTGCCGCGCCCCCTGCGTCAACACTGCGCGGCCAAAGCAACATAGCACAGCCTTTTATTAATGATAATGATTTTCATTATCAATTAAGTAATGATGATTTCCGATTGCGCATCCCGGCGAACTTGGTTATGTTTGAAGCGATTAGTTTCATTGCCGATTTTCAGGAACTCACATGACCTACCTGGCGCACAGCACAGATCCGACAGACGCGACCGTTCCGGCCGTCGTTTTGCTGTGTGCTTCCTCCGCTCCACCCGCCGTTTCATCTGTCGTTTCAGCGGTTGCCGCTTACCCGCCACGCATTGTGGTTGTGCGCTAAGCCAAACCGACTTTTTACCTCCGGCTTATTGATCTGTTGCGTTCAGGCGTAGACCGCCGCGCGCGCCGGAGCCTGTAATTTTCACGACAGGTGAAATTGACATGCGATTACCTTCTCTCTGGGCCAATGCCGGCCTGGCTACGCTGTTCGTCCTGCTTTGGAGCAGCGGCGCGATCTTCTCCCGTTGGGGGTTGGAGCACGCCTCCGCCTTCGCTTTCCTGTTCTTCCGCTGCGCCATCGCGCTGGCGGTGCTGTTGGCCATCGGCCTGTGGCAGCGCCAGTGCCTGCCCGCTCCCGGCACCCGCCGGCGCGTCGCGCTGATTGGCGTGTTGATGATCGGCAGCTATCAAATCTGCTATCTGCTGGCGCTGGAACAGGGTATTACGCCCGGCGTGCTGGCGACGTTGCTCGGCGTACAGCCGATCCTCACCCAGTTCATCACCGAACGGCGCTGCACCAGGCTGCGGGCGCTCGGCCTGGCGCTGGCAATGGTCGGGCTGACGCTGGTGGTGTACCAAAGCCTGATGGTGGCCCACTTCTCGCTGAGCGGCATGCTGTTCGCCTTTATCGCGCTGGGCTGCATGACCGCCGGCACCCTGCTGCAAAAAGGCATGACGCAGCCGCCGCTGGCGGTCTTGCCGCTGCAGTATGCCGTCGGGTTGCTGATGTGTACGCTGGCGCTGCCGTTTGAGCCGCTGCGGGTCGAATGGGGGCCGGCGTTCGTGCTGCCGCTGCTGTGGATGGCGGTGGTGATCTCGGTGCTGGCGACCTTCTTGCTGTATCGCCTGATCCAGCGCGGCAACCTGGTGCAGGTCACCAGCCTGTTCTATCTGATCCCGGCGGTGACCGCCCTGCTGGACTACCTGTTGCTCGGCCACGCGCTGGCGGCGCTGAGCCTGCTGGGCATGGCGGGCATCGTGCTCGGTGTGATGCTGGTTTTCCGCCGCGTATAAAAGCAAAAGCCCCCGCGCCGTTCCACCGGCGCGGGGGCGATAACAACAGCCGTTAACTCAGAACAACCAGGAACCGTACCCCCACAGCAGCACCGTCACCCCAAGCAACAGCTCGAGCAACAGGATACCGATAGCGAAGGTCGAGCTGGAGAAGATGAACCCTTCCTTACTGTCGATATTCAGGAAGTGCGGGATCCCCAGATTCAGCAGATAGCCCGAATAGCACAGGCCGATAATGCCGACAAACAGACACAGCCAGACGACCGGATAGAGCGCCACAATCCCGCTGAGGAACATCGGGGTCGCCACGTAGCCAGCAAACACCATGCAGCGGTGCAGGCTGGGGCGCGATTCATAGCGCCGCGCCATCCAGTGAATGACTTTCCCCATGGCCGCTACGCCCGCCAGCATCAGCAGGTAAAACGCCACGGCGGTATAAAGCGCGGTAAACATGTCGAGCCTGATGGCATGTCCCTCGCCGGAGAGCCAGCCCAACTGGGTGGTGCCGATAAAGGCGCAGACCACCGGGATTGCTGCCAAGAGCAACACGTGATGGGTGTATAGGTGCGAGACGCTTTCATTCTCGCTTTTGATCTGTTCGAACTCGGCGCTGGGATGCGCCAGAAGTCCCCAAACATGACTGACCATGAGACACCTCCTATCTCGCCGTAGGCCGCGATCGGCGAACGAATTTCACACCTCCGACGGACAGCTACCCGTGCGAGGATTGCGGCCACGGGGCTCTCTCCCCTGTACTAATTATAGTCTTTCGGCGAAAAAACGTGCGGAAAGCGCAACGCCGCAACGCTTTGTCTTATACTCCCACCATAAAAACCAGGCTGCGAGGAAGGTCATGTCATCCGTTATCACCACCCGCCAGGCGGGGATCGTCGACGTCGACGCCGGGCGCAACGTCACAGTAGTCGAGCCCAGCAATCTGTACGGCTGCCGGCTCGGCGACGATGTCTTCGTCGGCCCGTTCGTGGAGATCCAGCGCCACGTCAGCATCGGCGCGCGCAGTAAAATTCAGTCGCACAGCTTTATCTGCGAATACGTCACCCTCGGCGAAGCGTGCTTTGTCGGCCACGGCGTCACCTTCGCCAACGATCTGTTCAAAGACGGCGCGCCCAATGCCGATCCGGCCAGCTGGGGGCGCACGCGCGTCGGCGATCGGGTGTCCATCGGCTCCGGCGCCACGATCCTGGCGGTGGAGATCTGCAGCGACGCGGTGATCGGCGCCGGGGCGGTCGTGACCCGCGACATTACCCGCAAGGGAATTTATGCCGGCAACCCGGCGCGCCTGCTGCGGGAGCTGCCATAATGACCCCGGCCATCCGCATCGCGGCCATTGAGGCGCTGCCCGATGATTACCTGACGCGCGGCGATTTCAGCTTTACCATCCGCTGTTACGCCCTGCCGCAGTTCGACTGCCCGGTCGACAGCTGGCCAACCCGCCCGGTGGCGCCGTTTCGTAAACAGTATCCCCTGGCGCCGTTCGCCAACGAAGACAGCGTGACCTTCCTGGCGTATCGCCAGGACGAAGCCGTTGGCCACATCACGCTGAGCAAAAACTGGAACGGTTACACCTTGATCGACGAGATCGCGGTCAGCGCTCACGCGCGCCGTCAGGGCATCGCCGGGGCACTGCTGGACTGCGCCAAACAGTGGGCGCGGCAGCAGGAAACCTCGGGTATGATGCTCGAAACGCAGAACAACAATCTGGCCGCCTGTCGCTGCTACCAGCATTACGGGTTTATTCTCGGCGGCATCGACCGTTTGCTGTACCGCGCCGAGCCGGAGATCGCCGATCACGAAATCGCGCTGTTCTGGTATTTGCCGTTCAATAGCGAAATCGGTTACTGATTTATCGGCCGCCATTGAGGCTATGTTTACTTTTTAACCCCTACCATCGGATGAGAACTGTTATCACTTACTCTGATAAACCAGCGACACCCAGGGAGGGCCGTATGAACCAGAACAAGGTTGTTTTACTGATGTTAGCTATCGCCATGAGCGGATGCGCCGATCGCCCCGCCGCCGTCACCCCCGCAACGCCGCCGACCGAGGTCACCGTTTCGCCGCCGGGCGTGCAGCCGGAGATGGACGCCAGCACCCGCAGCAAGCTGCGTGAGATCCTCACGCTGCGCGCCGGTTGGCCCGCCGCACAGCCGCACGGCCGCACCGTCGATTTGATTTCGCGCGAGTTTCTCGGCACGCCCTATCTCGCCAACCGCCTGATCGGTTCGCAAAGCACGCCCGAGCAGTTGGTGATCGACTTCCGCGGGCTGGATTGCTTCACCTACATCGATTATGTGGAAGCGCTCAGCACCGCCCGCAGCGAGGGCGAGTTCGTTCAGCGTCTGGTCGACATTCGCTACGTCGACGGCAAAATCGCCTTCCCGCAGCGCAAACACTTCTTCACCGACTGGGCGCAACGGCCGCACCAGGTGGCCGAAGACATCACCGCGCAGCTCAGCCCGCACGCCGTTACCCTCGTGAAAAACCTCAACCGCAAAGCGGACGGCAGCAGCTACCTGCCCGGTTTACCCAACGTACAACGCAGCGTGACCTATATCCCCAGCGACAACGTTGACGACAAAGTGCTGGCCCAGCTGCGCACCGGCGATTACATCGGTATTTACACCAACCTGGACGGGCTGGACGTGACCCACACCGGCATCTTCGTGATGACCGACAGCGGCCCGGTGCTGCGCAACGCCTCTTCGCGCAAGGCCAACATGCGGGTGGTCAATTCGCCTTTTATGGATTACGTGATGGCTACGCCGGGCATCGTGGTGCTGCGTTCGCTCAGCCGATAATCCCCCGCCGCATAACGGCTATAAGCTATAGCCGTTTATGCTGAACGAGCGTTTGACTTCATCGGCGGTTCAGGCTTAGCTGTAAGGACAAAAAACAACTGATTTTATTGTTCTTTTCAGGGAGACTTCGATGACCTTACGCTGGCGTATCACCCCTCTGGCGGCGGCCTTCGCCGCCGTATTGGCACTTCAGGGCTGCGATCAAAAAACCGATCGGGACCATATCAAAGTCGGCGTCATCAACGGCGCGGAACAGGATGTGGCGGAAGTCGCCAAGCAAGTGGCGAAAGAGAAATATGGTCTGGACGTCGAGCTGGTCGGTTTCAGCGGTTCGCTGCTGCCGAACGACGCTACCGACAAGGGCGAATTGGACGCCAACGTGTTCCAACACCGCCCGTTCCTCGAACAGCAAAACAAAGATCACGGCTATAAGCTGGTGGCAGTCGGCAATACCTTTGTCTTCCCGATGGCCGGCTACTCCAAAAAGATAAAATCGCTCAAAGAGCTGCCGGACGGCGCGGTGATCGCCATCCCGCTTGATCCGACCAACCTGGGGCGCGCCCTGCTGCTGCTGGAAAAAACCGGGTTGATTACGCTGAAACAAGGTAAGGGGTTGTTGCCCACCGCCCTGGACATCAGCGCCAACCCGCACCATTACCAAATCATGGAGCTGGAAGGCGCGCAGCTGCCGCACGTGCTGGACGATCCAAAGGTCACCGTCGCCGTCATCAGCACCACCTACATCAACCAGACCGGTCTGACGCCGACCAAAGACGGCATCTTCATCGAGGATAAGGACTCGCCGTACACCAACATCATCGTCACCCGCGAAGACAACAAGGACGCGCCGAACGTGCAGAACTTCATCAAGGCCTACGAGTCAGACGAAGTGGCCAAGGCCGCCGAGAAAATCTTCAACGGCGGCGCGGTGAAAGGCTGGTAAATTCGGCCACCATCAAGGCGGATTCTGCGTACGAATCCGCAATATTTCACTTTCATTCCCCGTTTCCTTACGCCACACCTTTCTCTAAAAGCAAAACGCCCGCATGCTCACTCCTCCATAACACGGATTGTTCACAACAAAGGAGTGTCTCGATGCCGATCAAATTTGCCCCCAAGGTCGGGGAAATTCTTGAGTGCAACTATGGCAACTATCCCCTCTCAGTCTGCCAACCGTATGAAGCCGGCTTTTATGATGGCCACATTCCACCAGAAATGGTGAAGAACCGTTTAGTTGTTGTGTTAAACGGCAAAATTAACGGCAACGCCTGCATTATCGTACCGCTGTCGACCACCAGAGATTCGAACAAGATCGAACGGGGATTGCACATCGAAATTACGCGTGAACTCATCGAAGATATGAGATTCTTTCATCCGCAAACGCGCTGGGCAAAGGGCGATCTGGTGCAGCAAGTCAGCCGCCAACGGCTGAACAGAGCCCGTAAAGAGAGAGGCTTTCTTACCCAATGTCTGTCGCGCGAGCTTGTTGCTGACATACAACGCGCCGTCATTAAGTCGATCAATGCCAAAAATATGCTGTTCTGACCAGTACGCTGTTGTTGACAAAACAGACAAATCAGGTGAAATTGTCGCCGTAGCCGATAAAGGCCCTTATGCTATACCTTCCCTTTCAGGGACCTGCGAAGCCCAGCCATCCAGCTGGGCTTTTGCCTCTCTGGCGCCCACCGATTTTTAAAACGTCATCTTTTCTTCCCACTCTTGTCCCTTACGTGGCGTCAGGCTTTAGTATCCCGGCACGCACAAGGGAGGAGCTAGATCGGTTATTGAAAATCGGCGAACTGGCGCGCCGGATGGGCGTTTCACTGGCGGAAGCCGGGGCAATTCTGGCGCGTTCAGGGCCGGCGCTTCCGGCGGTGATTGAGCAGCAGATCGCCATGTTGGACCCGCAGTTGGCACAGAGCGCTGCATTGTGCGGCTGACAACCCCATAGGGTTTTCTTATCTCAACATAAGAAAACCCGATTTACCCCGGCGGTGAGCGGCGCGCATAATGGCGTTTATCCGCTGATTTCCAAGGTAAACAGGCATTACCATGACGCTCTCCGCTCCCGTACTCAGCCTCCTCGATGCCACGCCGGACGATATGGCCGCCGTGCTGCGCATTTACACCCACCACGTGCTGTACGGTGCCGCCTCGTTTGAAGAACAGCCGCCGACCCTGGCGGAAATGCAGCTGCGGCTGAGCAAGGTGCAAGAAGCCGGGCTGCCCTGGCTGGTGGCGAAGAGCGAAGGCCGTATTGTGGGCTACTGCTATGCCACGCCGTATCGCCCCAGGCCGGCCTATCGCTTTACCGTGGAAGACTCGGTGTATATCGCCGAGGGGCAACAGGGCAAAGGCGTCGGCAAGGCGCTGCTGAGCGCGCTGATCGCCCGCTGCGAGCAAGGCCCCTGGCGCCAGATGCTGGCGATCGTCGGCGATTCCGCCGCCAACCGCGGTTCGCTGGCGCTGCACCAGTCGCTCGGCTTTACCAGCGTCGGAACGTTAAAGGCCGTGGGGTTCAAACTGGGGGAATGGCGCGACACCCACATCATGCAGCGCGCGCTGGGCGCGGGCGACAATCAGCATCCCTGAATGCATGGCGACGCACGATAGAGAGTTAGCGTCTATAGTGAAGAGTGATTTCATTGAGTTAGCGCCAATCGCGCACGCCATTTAACCGATAAGGGAGAAGTGAATGAAAATTATTCTGTGGATTGTCGCCATCATTTTCATCGTGGGTTTATTGACGATTACCGGCGTTTTCAAACTGATTTTTTAAAGCGTCTGCACCGTCCCGCCCCTCTCGGGGCGAGACTTTTCATCATGCCTTGAAACGCGCGCGTACCGCGCCCAGCGCCGACACCACCGCCAGCACCACGCCGCCGGCCACCAGCCCGAACACCACGTTCAGCAGAGCCGGAACCACCCCCTGCAAGATATGGCCAAACGTCGGCACCACCGTGGTGTACGAGGCCCAGTCTTCGAAAAGGTGATGCACCGGCGGCAGACCGTGGGTCAGGATGCCACCGCCGACCATAAACATGGCGACCGTGCCGACGATCGACAGCGTTTTCATCAAATAAGGCGCGGCACGCACGATGCCGCCGCCGAGGGAGCGCGCTAACGCGCTGCTTTTGCGGCTCAGATACAACCCCAGATCGTCCAGCCTGACGATGCCGGCGACGATGCCATACACGCCGAGCGTCATCACGACGGCGATGCCGCACAAAACGATCACCTGCTGGCTGAAGGTGGCGCCGGCAACGGTGCCCAGCGTGATGGCGATAATCTCGGCGGAGAGCACGAAATCGGTGCGTATTGCGCCTTTCACCTTGCGCTTCTCATAGGCCGCAGCGTCCTCATTGGCGCCGGGCCCGTCCGATTTTTCCTCCTGCGCCGCCTTGCCGTGGCTCAGGCTGTGAAACACCTTTTCGAACCCTTCGTAGCACAGGTAGGCGCCGCCCACCATCAGCAGCGGCGTAATCGCCCAGGGTGCAAAAGCGCTGATCAGCAGCGCCAGCGGCACCAGGATCGCCTTGTTGATCAACGAACCTTTGGCGACGCTCCACACCACCGGCAGTTCGCGATCGGCTTTAACGCCGGTGACCTGCTGCGCGTTGAGCGCCAGATCGTCCCCCAGCACCCCGGCGGTTTTTTTTGCCGCCATTTTGCTCATTAACGAGACGTCGTCCAACAACGAGGCGATGTCGTCGATGAGGGTAAGTAAGCTACTTCCTGCCAAAATGATTCATCCTTTTCATATTCACGGGCCATTCTATTTTTAGCATAGCGGTAAAGCGTCATGAAAGGATATGAGAGGATTGCGGAAAACGCCGGGCGGGCGAATGCCGCCCGGCGCCGGCGTTAGAGCGCTACGCTGCCCAGGATGAACGTCACGGTGATAACCGACAGCAGCGTCGTCCAGGTGATGATGGAGGCCATCGCTTCATGATCGCCCCCCATTTGCCGCGCCAGAATATAGGCGTTGCCGGCGCAAGGCACGGCGGAATAGAGAATGGCGATGCTGGCCGGCACGCCGGTAGCACCGAAGTAGTGCACCAGCGCAATGGTAATCAGCGGCATGGCCACCAACTTCAGCACGGTCGCATAAGAGATGGAAACCAGCTTGCGGATATGCATGCTGACGATCAACCCTGCGCCGACCGACATCAGGCTCAGCGGCGTGGCGGCGTTGGAGAGATAAACGAACAGCTGTTTAAGCGCGCCGGTAATGTGCAGGTTGCACAGGTTCATCAGCACCCCGAACAACGCGCCGATGATCAGCGGGTTTTTCGTCAGCGCCAGCAGCGCGCCGCTCAGGCTTTTCTTGCTGCCGGTGCCGTAGTGGTTCATCACCAACACGCTCATGATGTTGGTCAGAATGATCATGTATGCCACGAAGAAACCGGACAGTGCCACCCCTTCGCTACCGAACAGCGATTGCGACAGCGCGATGAATACATAAGAGTTGTATCTGACTCCGCCCTGAAAAATGGAGGTAAACAGATCGGCCGACGTATTGAAGAACAGTTTGCCAACGAAAATAATCAACGCGATGGCCAGCGTGGAAACAATGGTCGCCACAACGGGATAAAAGCTGTCCGCGCCGCTAAAATCCGCCTCACTGATATCCAATATCAACAGCGCCGGAAAAAACAGGTAATAAACGAATTTGTCTGAGAAGCCCCAAAATACGGCGACGTCTTTAACATAGAGTTTTGACAAATAGCCCAGCACGATTAACAAAAAAATCGGCAATATAGAAAGAAAAACGTTCAGCATGAATAATAACCTTAAATCGAGAAAATGCGCTCTTCAACCTGATTGAGGTTGCGGTGATTCCACAAGCTTGCCGAAATGAAGACGCGTTGCACCCAGCGCAACGGCGTATCTCTTTCATCGAAAGAAGGCGTGAATTTATCGCGCGAATGCAGCGCAAAGCGGTTATCGATATACACCAAATCGCCCGGGCAAATATCGATGCCGATGGCGTTTTCTTTCACCAGCCCGTAGAAACGCTCCAGCGCGGCTTCCGCTCGCGGCGTGCTGGCCGCAATCATGCCGGGATAGAAGACGGCGCTCACATCCGGCAATACGTGATTTTGCGAAATCAGCGGCACAAGCGCGGTTTCTTCCCGCCCGGCCTGCGTGGATTGGCGCCAGCGGTAAGGCAGTTTGATGCTGTACAGCGGGCTGGCCAGCATTTCGACGTCCTCGCGGCTCAGTTGAGCGATCGCCAGACGCGAATCGGAGATGCGCGTCATCGGGCTGTGCGGATCGCGGCGCACACCGGCCAGCAGCAGGCCCATCGGCGAGACGTTGAACTGTTCCAGGTGTTTCAGCGCCGCATTTTCAATATGGAAGTCCAGTTCAACATCGAACCCCAGACCGGTATACTCTTTTTTGGCTTCACGTTTGGGGATCAGATTATTAATCAGCTCCTTCCCCTCGAAATACATCGAATAGGGCTCACCGATTAGCGAAGAAATACCCACCAACAGGTTTTCGCTGATATTCCCGGATTTGGCCGAAGGCGTGTATTGGTTCGGACAAGGGGAAAAGAAAACTTCTTTATCCACCGGCACATTTTTTAAAATAAGGTAAGGCCGTGGTTTGATTGACGCCTTTTGCTGGCTTAATGCGGCGCTTAATCTGTGGGGCAAATGGGTAATCATCGCCGTTCGTATAGCGTGAATATACGCATCACCGCCGGCGGGATCGTAAGCAATTTTATCTAATGCCGAAAATAACTCGTTTCGTTCCTGATCCGTCAATTGAAAGACGTTTTGGTAATCCATCCTGAGCATTCCTTGACAATAAGAATATCATTAGAAAGCCTAATGAAAGCGGCAGGATGTTAACACTTTGCAATCAAATTCATAAAGATTTATTAACTAATTTCGTGATCTTAATCACCACTCCTCCGTCCAGTTAATGGCGGAGAAGAAGTGATTAAGAAACAAACAGCTACGCGGATACGTCTCCATCAGACGCGCCAGCGAATACGCGCGAGAGGTAGCGCAGGACATGATCGTGGGCCTCAAAGACGCACGATAAATGCGTACTGCCCTCAAGCAAGCCAAAGGCAACATGCACGCTGCCGTGCTGTTCGACGAAACGCTGCAAGGATTGCGCGCTGAACAACTCATCCTGCACCGCCGCCAGCAGCAAGGTCGGCAATCGCAGCGCCGCCAGTTGCTTTGCCGGGGTGCGTGGTGTCAAGGCGTTAGCCATATTAACGCTGTATTGGCAGACAAAATCGGGGGCGGCGGCCAGCACGGCCGGGGGAAAATTCAGGCTGACCGCCCGAGATTGCCCAAACCACCGTCCACCGCTGAGCGCATTGGCCACAAAGGGCCATTGGCGCACCTGGGCAAAACGGGCCGCCGCCGGCAGATCGCGGGCCATCCCGGAAAATGGCCCCAGCTCGGGCGCCAGCAGGGTCAGGCTGTCCGCCTGCTGTTCACAAGGATAGCGGGTCAGGTAGTTGAGCAACATCCCGGCACCGCTGGAATGGCCAAGCAGGTGCCTGCGTGCCAACGGAAAACGCAGGCGCATTTCCGCCAGGATAACATCGACATCGCGCCAAATACGCTCAGGCCGCTCAACCGCCCCCCGCTCTCCCGTGGAATCGCCATGCCCGCGAATATCGACCAGGCACACCGCGAGCGTTGGCTCGGCAGCCAGCTGGCGCGCAAGAATGTCATACCCGGCGGCGCTGTTAACCCCGCCGCCGTGATAAACCACGATCACGTCTTCGCTCTCGGCAGTTTGCCGATACAGGCGGTAGCTCAATCCCTCAACGCTGCCGGACGACGTGCCCACCTGTGCCCCCGGCCACTCGCCGTAAGACTTCGCTTGCTCAACATAACGGTCAAAATCAATCAATTCGCACCTTTCCATGATGTTGTCGGTATTCCCCACGGCAGAGCCGCTGCCCCGGCGATAAGCATATGAAACAACAGCAGGAACTGCCATGCCTTTTGCACGCTCCCCTTAGCCTCAGGGCAAATCCCCCGCCGGGACATTGAGCTGCCAGGAGAGCCCAAAGCGATCGTTGAGCCAGCCGAAGCGGGCGCTGAAGCCGTAGTCGTCGAGCGGCATCAGCACCTTGCCGCCCTCCGCCAGGCGGTGGAACGCCTGCTCCAGCGCCTCTTCGTTAGGCAGGTTGATGAACAGCGACACCGCCGGGGTGAAGCTGAAATCATGGCTGATCGGGCTGTCGATAAACACCAGGTTCTGCCGGTCGAAATCGATGGCGGCATGCTTGATCAATCGCCGGCCGTCCGGCGTCGGATCGTAATGCTGTACCTGCATGAGCCGAAAACGCTCAAACACCTGGCTGTAGAGGTCGATCGCCTGCTGCGCCTCCCCCTGGAACATGACAAAAGTCGAAACCTGACTCATAACATCCTCTCCGGCAATCGTTGTGGTATTAATGGAGAATAGCGGATTACCGTTGAAGCGGCGGAAAGGAGCAACCATGAGCATCATTCATCGCCTGGCGCAGCCGGACGATCTCAACGGCCTGTTGGCTCTGTATCGCGAGCTGCGCCCACAGGATGCGCCGCTGCGTACCGACGACGCACGCCGCACCCTGCAACGCCTGCTGGACGATCCGGCGATCCGTCTGGTGGTGGCGGCAGACGAGGAACAGCCGATCGCCACCTGCATGCTGGCACTGATCCCGGGGCTGGCGCACCAGGCGCAGCCGTTCGGCGTCATCGAGCACGTGGTGACGGCAGAGCCCTATCGCGGCCACGGCGTGGCGCTCGCGATGATCGAATACGCGCTGCAGCTGGCCTGGCGCAAGGGCTGTTACAAGGTGATGCTGCTGTCGGGGCAGCAACGCACCGGCGCGCACCAGCTTTATCTCAAAGCGGGTTTCGACGGCGATCGCGAGCGGGGATTTGTCATCAGGCGGCCCGAGGGCCGATAGCGGCCTGCTGCAAACGAGCAGGCCGCCAGGCGGGTCATTCGGTGGCGTTTTTCGCCAGGCTGGCGTCTTTTTGCCGACGATAGTCGCGGGCGGCGGCCGGGATCGGCGTCACCTTGCCGGTTTCAATCCAGCTGCGCAGCCGGTTGGCGTCGGCGAAGTGGGTATATTTGCCGAAGGCGTCCAGCACCACCAGCGACACCGAGCGGTTACCGATTACCGTACGCATCGCCAGGCAGTGGCCCGCCTGGTTAGTGAAACCGGTTTTGGTCAGCTGGATATTCCATTTCGGGTTATACACCAGATGGTTGGTGTTGCGGAACGGCAGCGTATAGTTCGGATCTTTGAAGCTGGCCATGCGCTCGGTGGTGGTGCTGAGCTGGCCAATCAACGGGTATTGCTTGGTGGCGATCAACAGCTTGGTCAGATCGCGCGCCGTCGACACGTTATGGATAGAGAGCCCGGTCGGTTCCACATAATGGGTATTGGTCATGCCCAGCGCCTTGGCCTTGGCGTTCATCGCTTTGATGAAGGCGTTGTAGCCCCCCGGATAGTGGTGCGCCAGGCTGGCGGCGGCGCGGTTTTCCGACGACATCAGCGCCAGCAGCAGCATATCCTTACGGCTGATTTCGCTGTTCAGCCGCACCCGCGAATACACCCCTTTCATCTCCGGCGTCTGGTGGATATCCACCGCCAGCATCTCGTCGAGCGGCAGGTGCGCGTCCAGCGTGACCATGGCGGTCATCAGTTTGGTGATCGAGGCGATCGGCACCACTTCATCCGGGTTGCGCGCGTACATCACCTTATGGGTTTGCATATCGACGACCATCGCGCTGCCGGAGGCCAGCTCCGGCTGGGTGGCGTGCAGGGCGGCGGCGTTGTCGCTGGCCAGCGCGCGCGGCGCAAAGCCTGCGCCCGCCTGCAAAGCGAGCAGGGTCAGAACCAAAACACGTATTTTCACAGGCATTACTCTGAAATGGGGGCTTGAACTCAGCGAATTATATGTGAGGGTTCAGCGCTTGGCACTGGGATTATAGGGCGGATTTGTGACAAATTCTGTCGGCCGAAAAACGACGCAGCCCGCGGGCGCTCTGGGATGAACGCCCGCGTAGAAAAAGTTACAGCGCCGGCTGCCAGGCCGACTGCGGCAGCAGGTACAACCCCGGCGTTTGCCGCGCCCCCGCGCCGACGATATGGCCAATGCCGGCCGCCATCACTGCCAGCGTCACGTCGAAGGCGTTGAGGCTGTCGCCGTAGCCGGCGGTCAGGTTGAACATCGAACCGTTGGCCAGCAAATAGACCGTCTTCTCATTGAGTTGGTAAGCGTTCACATAAGGCATCGGCTCGTGGTGTGGCAGGCCCTTGAGGAAGCCGATGTCGATCTCTTCCGCCACGTGGCCGACGTTGAGGATAAACACGCCATCCTGCGCCTGTTGCAAATGCTGCGCCGAGAGCACGTTTTTCGCGCCGGTCGCGGTAGCGATCACGTCCGCCTGCGCGACGGCGCTCGCCAAATCCACCACCTGCCAGCCGTCATAACGCGCCTGCAGCGCCCGTGCCGGATCGATTTCCGCCACCATCACCTGGCCGCCGTAAGCCCTGGCCGCCGCCGCCGTCCCCTGCCCGACCAGGCCGTAGCCGATCACCAGCACGCGCTTTTCGTGCAGCGTCAAATGGGTGGTCTGGAAGAAGGTGTGCCAGGCGGTCAGCCCAACCATATGCCGATTGTGCAGCCCCTCTTTCACCGGCAGATCGTCCCAGTTGAAGATCGGGTAGCGCGGCGCCACGCCGTTCAAACGATTGATGCCCGATCCGGTGGCTTCCAGCCCGGCGACGATCTGCGGGCCGTTCGGCGATTGGTGCAAACGGGTGGTCAAGTCCGCCCCCATTTCGCACAGGTGAGTCGGCTGCCAGGCCAACGCGCGGTCGAAAGATTCCGACCACTCGCTGGCGCTCATGTCACGCCAGGCGTAAGCCTGCGCGCCCCGCCGTTCCAGCCAGGCCACCACGTCGTTCTGCACCGTGGTGGGATTGCAGGTGGTCAGAAAGATCGCCGCGCCCTTGTCCAGCAGACCGGCCACCAGCGGCGCCATTTTCAGATCCAGGTGCATATTGCACGCCAGCCGCACCCCTTGCAGGTCCGGCAACGCCGCCACCGCCGCCCGGGTGCGCGGCATATGGCGCATCGCCCAGTTCAATTCGCTCTCGAAATCCTGATACATCCGTTGCTCCTCTGGTGTGCCCCGCCGCCAGGCGTGGCAAAAAAGTTATCCCGCGCGGCCGAGCCGGCGGATCGCCTGCGGCGACAGGCCAAATACCCGGATAAACGCCCGCCTCATGCGCTCCGGATCGCTGAATCCCACCGAACGGGCGATCGCCTCCAGCGGCTCGGTGCTCTCTTCGATGCGCACCCTGGCCGCCTCCACCCGCAGCTGTTCGATCACCTTGGCCGGCGTCTGCCCGGTTTCGGCGCGGAACAGCCGACCGAACTGGCGCTCGCTCAGGCAGGCGGCGTCGGCCAGATCCGCCACCAACAGCGGCAGGTGCAAGTGCTCGCGCGCGAACGACAGCGCGGCGCGCATGCGATCCGACGACGGGTTCAACGCCAGCAGCAGCGAGTACTGCGACTGCCCGCCGGGGCGCCGGTGATAGACCACCAACTGCCGCGCTACGCCCGCCGCCATCGTGGCGCCAAGGTCGTCTTCTATCAACGCCAGCGCCAGATCGATGCCGGCGCTGATGCCGGCCGAGGTCCAGATATCGCCGTCGCGAATGAAGATACGGTTGCTGTCGACGCGGATGCGCGGATAACTCTGCTGCAGCCGCGCCGCATGATACCAGTGGGTGGTGGCGCGCTTGCCGTCCAGCAAACCGCAGGCCGCCAGAATAAACGCGCCAGTGCACACGCTGGCGATGCGCCGTGCCCGCCGGCTGTGGGTCGTCAGAAACGCCACCAGCGCCGGCGACTGCGCCGCCATCACGTTGCCGCTGCCGCCGGCCACCACCAGCGTATCGAAACGCTCGTCGCCGCATGGCTGCGTGGCGATCTCCACCCCGGCCGAGCTGGCGACCATCCCGCCCTGCGGCGAGATCGCCACGCAGCGGTAGGCCGGCGGATCGGTAAACTGGCTGACGTTATCGAACGCCGCCAGCGGGCCGGCAAAGTCCAGCAGGTTGAAACCGGGAAAAACCACAAAACCGATCGTTTTCATGATGGCGCTTTTTGAGGGTTATCTGTCATATCAGCCAAAAACAGGGCGGCTATTATGGCCCAGGTCCAACGATAAAAATGAGGCGAATGTCATGTCTGAACCACTCGTGATTGTATTTCCCATCTATCAAGGCGTCACCCAGCTCGATTTCACCGGCCCACTGCAGTTTCTGCGCCACATGCCGGGCGCGGAAATCGTCGTCGCTTCGGTAGACGGCGCGGATGTCGAATCGGAAGGCTTGCACTTCACCCAACTGCGCCCGCTGCCGGAGATCGCGCGCTGCGACGTGCTGTGCGTGCCGGGCGGCAGCGGCTGCACCCAGGCGCTGCAGGATGAAGCGTTCATGCGGCAAATCCGGCGGCTGGGCGCCGATGCCCGCTACCTGACCTCAGTGTGCACCGGTTCGCTGATCCTGGCCGCCGCCGGCTTGCTGCCGGGCAAACGCGCCGCCTGCCACTGGTCGATGCGCGACAGCCTGGCGCTGTTCGGCGCCATACCCAGCGCTGCACGCGTTGAGCGCGACGGCAACGTGATCAGCGGCGGCGGCGTCACCGCCGGCATCGACTTTGCGCTGGCGCTGATCGCCGAACTGCACGGCGAAGACACTGCCCAGACGATCCAACTCTATCTGGAATACGCCCCGGCTCCGCCGTTCACGGGCGGCACGCCGGAACTGGCCCCGCCGCACATTTACGCCAAGGTACAGGCACAAATGGCGGAAAGCCTGGCGCAGCGCAGAGCGTTGGTGGCCCAGATCGCCCAAGGCTAACGATCGGGCGTATACTTGCCCTTATGCGTCAGTCACATAAGGAGTAAGGAATGACCGATTTGGCCCACTACATTACGGACTACGGCTACTGGGCGTTGTTTATCGGCTGCCTGGCTGAGGGAGAAACCATCACGCTGCTGGGCGGCATCGCCGCCCACGAAGGGCTGCTGCACTGGCCGTGGGTCATAGCGGTGGTGGCGCTCGGCGGCACGTTGGGGGATCAGCTGCTGTACTTCACCGGCCGCCGGTTCGAAGGCCGGGTCATCTCGCGGCTCAAAGGGCAGGAAAAGCGCATCGCGCGCGCCAGAAGGCTGATCGCCCGCCACCCGATGCTGTTCGTTATCGGAGTGCGCTTTATGTACGGCTTCCGCATCATCGGCCCGGTGCTGATCGGCGCCAGCCGCCTGCCGCCGTCGCGCTTTGTGCCGCTCAACATCCTCGGCGCCATTCTGTGGGCGACGATCTTCGTCATGCTCGGCTATTTTGGCGGCCAGGCGATCGAAAGCTTCTTTACCGGCTTCAATAAAAAACTCTCCAGCCTGCTGTTTGTCGCGCTGGCGATTGCCGCCATCCTGCTGGTGCGCTTCTGGTGGCGCAAACGCCACGCGGAGTGAAACTCAGCGACTAAGCATCAGTTTGATGCCCAACAGCGCCAGCACGCCGCCGCTCAAGCGATCGAACCAGGCCTTGAAGCGCAGATAAATCTGGCGCGGACGCGGCGAAGAGAGCACGAAGGCGACAAAGGCGTACCACGCCACATCGACCGCCAGCGCGATCAAGGGTAGCGCCACATACATCCACGGCGCAATCGCGTGGCTAAGCAACGCGGCGAACACGCTGGCAAAGACGATGGCCGTATTCGGGTTGCCCAATTGAGTCAGCAGACCGGTGGTGAAGGCTTTACGCCATCCCAGCGGCTGCCCGCCCACTCCATCCACGTTCAGCGGCCGGTTGGCACCGCGCAACATGTTGAACGCCAGATAGATAAGATAGGCGCCGCCCAACAGCTTCAACGTCCCGTAAAGCCATGGCAGCGCCAGCAACAGCGACTGCAGCCCAAGCAGGGCCAACAGTGCAAAGACAAAGCATCCGACGCCCATTCCCAGCGCGACCGCCATGCCGTCGCCACGTGAGGAAGCCACCGCCGTACGCGCCACCAGAATAAAGCTTTGCCCCGGACTCATCGCCCCCAGCGCTATCGCGCCGGTAATGCTTATTATTGACAGCGCCGTCTCGCTCAACATGCCCACTCTCCCGTTGTCATTTTTTATTCAAACTAGCGCAGAGGTGAAAACAAAAGCAATAACGGTGCGTCAAGATCCCTGCGGCGCCGCGCGCATCAGCTCGACCAGCTCGCGCGCCGCCTTGTCCAGCGGGCGGCTCTTCAGCCAGATCAGATGCATCGGCAAGCGCAGCTCGTTCTTGGTGTTTTTGAATTTCAGCCGCACCAGCCGCCCCTGCGCCAGCAGCGGCTCGGCCAGCGACAGCGGGAAATTGCCCCACCCCAGGCCCGCTTCCACCATGTTCAGCGCCATCGGCAGGCTGTCGGTGCGCCAGTAGGCCTCCGCCACCTGCGGGCGCAGATCGCCGATCGGCAGATCGCGGCTGGCCACCATGATCTGCCGCACGTTGATCAGATCCTCGAGAAACAGCTCGCCCGCCGCGCCCTCCAGCGCCGGATGCTGCGGCGATACCATCGCCACCAGCGACTCCGCGCCGACGGAGTGGAACTGCTCCGCGCTGTTGATGTTCAGCCCGCCGAACGCCAGGCAGACGCCAATGCGCCCCTGATGCAGCATATGCAGCACGTCGTCCTGCGGCGCGCTGAGCACTTCGATGTTCAGCAGCGGATAACGCTGCGACAGCGTTTTCACCGCCGCCAGCAGGCCGGCACCGTTGATGTCCGACGCCACGCCGATCGAAAGCGTGCTTTCCAGCCCTTGGGAAAGTTCGATGGCGTGCACCTGCAGCTGCTTGAGCTGCCCGGCGATCAGGCGGGCGTGCGGCGCCAGGGCCAACGCTAGCGCAGTCGGCGTCGGTTCGCGGTGCGAGCGATCGAACAGTGCGAAACCGAGCTCCGCCTCCATGTTGGCGATGCCCATGCTGACGGCAGAGGGTACGCGCCGCAGCGCGCGGGCGGCGGCGGAAAACGAACCGCGATCGAGCACCGCCAGAAACAGTTCGATATTGTCGCTGGAAAAGTTCATCGTTTAACCTGTCAGTAAAACTGACAGCTCCTGACTTTTTCTATCAATGTGATTGACGCTATCTTAGCCGCCGTCGCCACAGAGGCAACTAAAAACAGATCGGGAGAAAACAATGCAAGGCGTCAAACGCAAACTGGTGTATGTCACCGCTTATGAACTTATCGGCATGACGATCTCGGCGCTGGGGCTGGCGCTGCTGTCGGGCCACGCGCCGAGCAGCACCGGGCCGCTGGCGGTGGTGATCACCACCCTCGCGGTCAGCTGGAACTTCATTTACAACTACCTGTTCGAGTGGTGGGAAAGCCGCCAGGCGTCGCGCACCCGCACCCTAAAGCGCCGCATTTTGCACGCAGTGGGCTTTCAGCTGACGCTGGTGGTGTATCTGATCCCGCTGATCGCCTGGTGGATGGGCATCACGCTGTGGCAGGCGCTGCTGCTGGACATGGCGCTGATCGTCATCATTCCTTGCTACACCTTCCTGTTTAACTGGGCGTTCGACAAGCTGTTCGGCCTGCCGGCTTCGGCTCTGCCGGCCGGTGAATCCGCCTAAAAAACCCCCTCGCCCCATTCGCCTGCGCACGCCCATCGCCGCGCAGGCGCCACCGCTTTATTTTCCGCCCGCCTTTGCCCCCACGCGAAATAACCTTCAAATCCCTTTAGTTTGCACGGTAATTATTATTCTGTGATTTCAATCACTTTTATCGTTCGATATTTCCGTGTTGATAATGAGACTCATCTTACTGAATAATATGCGCTTTTGTTTTCAGTTTAAAAAATACACACAATTGCTCACGCTTTGCGCACAGGTTTTTTTGCCACATTTATCGGGAAACGGTAGCATGCCACGCCGTTATTTAACGGCAGCTGTATACACAATAAACAGCGGAATGATGCTACGACCTCATTCTCATTACGATTGCTGATGGCAATCGTTTGCCCTGCAGCTCAGGGCGGAGTTCATCATAGACAGGTAAACAGGACGGATAATGCACTCACAAAAAAAGTCGGCGGACGATAAACACGCCGCCAGACGACGCTGGCTAGACTCCCATGAATCCGGTTATCACAAAAGCATGGGTAACCGGCAGATCCAAATGATCGCCATTGGCGGTTCGATCGGCACCGGCTTGTTCCTCGGTACCGGCGGCCGTCTCGAACTGGCCGGGCCGGCGCTGGCGCTGGTCTATCTGGTGTGTGGGATCTTCTCTTTCTTCATCCTGCGCGCGCTGGGCGAACTGGTGCTGCATCGCCCTTCCAGCGGCAGCTTCGTTTCTTACGCCCGCGAATTTCTCGGTGAGAAAGCCTCTTACGTCGCCGGCTGGATGTATTTCCTCAACTGGGCGATGACCGGCATCGTCGACATCACCGCGGTAGCGCTGTACATGCACTACTGGGGCACCTTCGCCGACGTGCCGCAATGGCTGTTCGCCCTCGGCGCGCTCGGCATCGTCGCCACCATGAACATGATCGGCGTGAAATGGTTCGCCGAAATGGAATTCTGGTTCGCGCTGATCAAGGTCGCCGCCATCGCGCTGTTCCTGATTGTCGGTGTGGTGTTCCTCGGCACCGGCACCCCGGTCGCCGGCCACACCACCGGCATGCACCTGATTACCGAAAACGGCGGCATGTTCCCGCACGGCCTGCTGCCGGCGCTGGTGCTGGTGCAAGGGGTGATCTTCGCCTTCGCCGGCATCGAGCTTATCGGCACCGCCGCCGGCGAGTGTAAAGATCCGGCCAAAATGATGCCCAAAGCGATCAACAGCGTGATCTGGCGTATCGGCCTGTTCTACGTCGGCTCCGTGGTGCTGTTGGTGCTGCTGCTGCCGTGGAACGCCTATCAGGCCGGCCAAAGCCCGTTCGTCACCTTCTTCAGCAAGCTGGGCGTGCCTTATATCGGCACCATCATGAACATCGTGGTGTTGACCGCCGCGCTGTCCAGCCTCAACTCCGGCCTCTACTCTACCGGCCGTATCCTGCGCTCGCTGGCGATGGGCGGCTCCGCGCCGAAGCTGATGGCCAAAATGAGCAGCCAGCAGGTGCCTTACGCCGGCATCCTGGTCACCTGCGGCATCTACGTGATCGGCGTGGTGCTCAACTATCTGGTGCCGTCGCAGGTGTTCGAGATCGTGTTGAACATCGCTTCGCTGGGCATCATCGCCTCCTGGGCATTTATCATCGTTTGCCAGATGCGTCTGCGCAAAGCCGTGCGCGAAGGCCGCGCGCAGCCGGTCTCGTTCAGAATGCCGGGCGCGCCGTTCACCTCCTGGCTGACGCTGGCGTTCCTGCTGATCGTGGTGGTGATGATGGCGTTCGACTACCCGAACGGCACCTGGACCATCGCCACCATTCCGGTGCTGGCGGTGCTGCTGACGCTGGGCTGGTTCGGCCTGCGCAAGCGCGCGCAGGAAGTGAAGCTGGAACAGCAGGCTCACGAAGAACAAAACCCGCACTGATTCGACAAACCGCCCTCCGGGCGGTTTTTTTTATCCGCTATAACCGGCCGTAGAACGTCATTCTGGCGCTTTCAGACAGCATCACGTCCGGCTGCGCATTGTAGGCCAGCACCACCAGCATGCGCGTGATGTCGCCTTCGGTCGGCGTCACCCGGTGCATGGCGTTGCGCCCGCGAAACAGCACCAAATCCCCCTCCTCCATCGCCAGCCGTTTGGCCGCCCGCTCCCCGTCCAGCACCTGCGTGACCCCGGCATAGTTCATCTCGCCGCGATCGGCATCGCGCAGGTTCTCCACGTACTCGAAACGCCCGCCCGCCGCCGGTTTCTGGATCAGCAGCGTGATGGCGAACGACGAATTGTCGAAGTGCCAGCCCAGCTCCTGGCCGGTGTGGGCGTAATGCAGGTTGATCGACGACAGCCGATCGGCGTAGGGATACAGCTGCGCCTCATCCAGCACCGCGCAGAGAAACGCGCGAAACGCCGAAGCGTCGTACAGCGCACGCAGCGGCGACTGCGGCGGAATATCTTCGTCGGTAATGCAGCCTTTGGATGACACCACCAGCCGGTTACGCGCATGATCGGCCGGTAGCGCGTCGTCCTGCGGCCGCAGATACACGTTGTGTTTGCTGGTGGCATAAAACGCCGCGTGGTGCTGTTCGGCGCCTTCCAGCCGCACCGTCGCCAGCGCGGCGGCGCGCAGAAATCCCGGCAGTACTAACGCACCGCTGCGCTCCAGCGTTTGCCGGCAACGGGCGCGGAACTCGGCGTCGTCGATGGGATGGGCGGACAGATCGATAATATCGGCAAGTTGCGGCATGACATTCCCCTCGTGTGCGATAGCCGGATGCCTCTCACTGTAGCGAATGGCGCATTGCCGCCATAACAAAAATACGTTATGGATAAGCTAACCAATTCTTAGCGATAGCCCTGCCCATGCACTCACCGTCCCGCGCGCGCTTGCCCAAGCTGAGCGCCATTCTGGCGTTCGAAACCGCCGCCCGCACCGGCAGCCTGGCCCGCGCGGCGGATACGCTGGCGCTAACCGCCGCCGCCGTCAGCCAGCAGATCCGCCAGCTGGAGCAACACCTGGGGATCACGCTGTTCATCCGCGCCAAAAGCGGCGTCACGCTGACCGAACAGGGCGCGGACTACCTGGCCTACGTGCAGGAGGCGTTCGAAACGCTGCGCGTGGCGCAGCAGCACGTCGAGCGCCAGCGCGGCAAACAGGCGCTGACGGTATTCGCCCTGCCGGCGTTGGCCTCCAAGTGGCTGAACCCGGCGCTGGGCGACTGGCTGGCGCAGTGCCCCGACGGCGATCTGCGGCTGCACGCGACCCATGCAGCGGTCGATTTCGCCCATTCGGCGGCGGACTTCGCCCTGTGCTTCGGCGATCAGGACTATCCGCTGCTGGAAAAGGTGCGGCTGTTTCAGGATCGGGTGCAGCCGGTGTGCAGCCCGGCGCTGCGCGATCGCGGCGACTGGACGCAGCTACCGCTGATCCACGTCGACTGGGGCAAGGAGAGCCAGTTTCTGCCGGGCTGGCACGAGTGGTTCACCGCCGCCGATCGAATGCCGCCGGCGCGGCACGGGCTGACCTATAACCTGACTTCGCTGGCCATCGACGCCGCCGTGCAAGGGCGCGGGGTGCTGCTCGGCCAGCGGCGGATGATCGCCCGTGAACTGGCGGAAGGCCAGCTGGTCACCCTGGCCGAACCGGCGCTGCCGCTCAGCAAACCCTACTACGTGGTTTACCCACCGCGCACGCTGGAAAAACCCGGCGCAGCGGCGTTTCTGGCCTGGTTGCAAACCCTCGCATCTACAGACCAAACCTGAACCCCGGCGGCGATGTTTGCTGGCGTCAGGCACAACCCTGAACGCTTAAACCTCTCACCTCAGCCTGTTAATTTATCTCTGCCGACCGGGATCGCGAACCGATTCGCCCTTCGGCCACAATGCCACTTCCCTATGCCACCGCCCCTGCAATCGCCATATTGCATCGGCCTCTTATTGTCCAAAACGAGGGCTATTCCATGATTTCATTAAATGATTACGCCAACCTGCGCAGCTATGCCGGTAGCGAAACCGCGGTGATGCTCGAAAACCGCTACCACCACGGCGTATTTACCCGAGACGATGCGGATACCGCCAGCCAGGACAACGGCGTTACCCTGCTCGTCGATGCGCAAAACCGCCGCTGGAAGCGCATCATCAATGATGGCGATTACAGCATCGATTGGTGGCACCTGCCGGGCGATGAGCTGGATTACTCGCTGACCATTACCCGCGCGTGCAACTTCTTGCAGGTCAAAGGCGAAGAGTGGTGGCAGTTGCCTATCCCAACCACCCCGGCGGGGATTACCCTGGTGGGCCCCGGCGGCATTCGCCCTTGTAAAACCACCGCCAACCTGAAGCTATGGAAAAACGCCGTCGATTTTAAGGGCACTATTCTGGACTTCAGCGGCGCCACCAACATCGAGTGCGTACGCGTGCAATATTCGCTGGGAGCGCCGGCGATTTACAACCTGCGCATCGTGGGGGCCCCTGGCGCGGCGGCCAACCTGCGCGGCCTGTGCGTCTACAGCGATGCCTCTAACATGCACGGCTTGCCGGCCTGTCAGCTGCTGGTGCAAAACGTCTGGCTAACCAACCTGTACAAAGGCATCGTCTTCGGCAATAACGCCTATATCCAGAGCTGGCACAGCATCATGGTGCGCGGCTGTTTCTGGCCGATCTGGTCTGAAACCACCGCCAACGCCGGCGAAAAAATCGTCTTCTACAAATGTCTGTTCGGCGACAGCAGAAACTATTATCAGGGGGTGCACGCCCTGGCCTTCCGCGATTGTTCGTTCGACTACAGCGGCTTTAGCAATGAAACCGAACAGTTGGCCAATACCGACTATGGTTTGTTCGACCTTAAAGGCGGCACGCTGGACTTTAAAAATTGCCACTTCGAATGGGGTAACGCCAACTGCCGCAACTACCGGCCGGTCTTTACCAGCAACAACGGCGGTACGGTAAAAATCAAAGACAGCCAATGGCACAGCGTGATGACCAACAACACCGATGCCGGCAGCAGCGTGCCCTATCAATACGTCGAGTATTTCTTCTTCGATAAGTCCAGCGATCTGAGCGGAAAATGTTATATCGACGGTTTCGATCTGGTGAACGCCGACATTAAAAAAGGCTGGTCCAACAACCACATCGAGATGAAAAAGATCGTCGCACCCGGCTACGTAAACATGTGGCGCCTGCTCTATCTGGGTGATGGCGTCAACCATCTGCCGGAGCCGAGCTGGAAAGAAAGCGGCGCGCTGGCGTTGAATAACGTCTACGCCTTCGGCGGCGCACGTCTCTCGCAAACGGCGACCGCCGATCTGGCGGTAACGCTGCAAAACGGCGTGCTGACCGCCACCACCAAAACGGCAACGACGGCGGACAAACGCGTCGAGATCTACTTCCCGATCGCGAAAAACGATCTGGTGCTGTGGCGCGCCACGCTGGCCAACCTGAAAGGTCAGAGCAGCCTTGATGTCATCATCGGCACCTACCAAGGCAAGTATGTCCTGAACGGCGATGCCGGCGTCACCACCGTGCTGGAAAAAGCCTGCCAGTGGGGCCGCACCGGTACGGTAACGCCGACCACTTCGGCAACGATGACCTCGGATCGCATTACCGCACTCGACGTCGCCGAGTATTTGCCGCTGCCTGAGGGCTACGTCAATTACGCCCGTATCGCCATCGTGCTGAAAAACTTTGTCGGCAGCGCCGCTCAGCCCACCTCGGTGGACCTGACCCAACTGCTGTGTCAAAAGATCGACATCGTCTCACTCAACCCACATAAATCCTGGTAACCGCACAGGCCCCGCAAGGGGCCTGTTTTCCATTAACGCGCGGTATAACCGCCGTCGATGCTGTAAAACGCGCCGGTGGTGAAACTGCTGTCGTCCGAGAGCAGGAAAGCCACCGTTTTCGCCACCTCTTCCCGCGTCGCCATTCTCCCCAGCGGGTGCGAAGCGGCCATCTGCGCCCGCGATGACGCCGGCAGCGCCCCCATAGCCGGCGTATCCACATAGCCCGGCCCGACGGCGTTGATGCGCACGCCGCGCGTGGCGAATTCCAGCGCCGCCGAGCGCGTCAGGCCCAGCACGCCATGCTTGGCGGCGGTATAAGGCGCAATCCCGGCAATGCCCACCACGCCGTTGGCGGAAGAGAGGTTCACCACCGCCCCGCCGCCGCCGGCGACGATCGCCGGCAGGCCGTACTTCATGCCGAAAAACGTGCCGCTCAGGCAGGTGGCGATCACCTCATGCCAGTCTTCGACCGCGTACCGATCGATGTCCACCTCGTGCGGGCCGGTGATCCCGGCGTTGTTGACCAGCAGATGCAGCGCGCCGCAGCGCCGCACCGTCTCTTCAATGCCCTGCTGCACCGACGGCGCATCGCGCACGTCCATCCGCAACGTCATCACCCGTCGACCGTCGGGATCGAGCCGCGCGGCGGCTGCGGCGAGAGGCGCAGCGTGGCGGCCGGTCATTACCACCGTGGCGCCGCGCCGAAACAGCTCGGCGGCGATCGCTTCGCCGATGCCGGTGGAAGCGCCGGTCACCAGCGCCACCCGATGTTTGAAATCTTGCATAGCCGTTCTCCTGCAACGTTGAACTCAGGGGAACAGGCTAGCGCCGACCGGTGACAGTTTGCGGCAGCAGCGACAGCGCAGCACGTAATGCGCTCACAAACGCCGCAAAGCCCGCTATTTTATGCCTACTTTTTCTCATGCGAGACACCCTGTGGATACCCAACGCTACCTACAGCATATCGGCTTTACCGGCGCCGCCCGCCCTGACCTCCCCACGTTGCAACAGCTGCACCATCGCCACATACTGAGCGTCCCGTTCGAGAACCTGAGCATTATTTATCATCAGGGCATCCGGCTGGCGCCGGAGGCGCTGTTCAGCAAGGTGGTCGAGCGCAACCGCGGCGGTTTCTGTTATGAGCTGAACACGCTGTTCGCTCTGCTGCTGCGCGAGATCGGTTTCAAGGTGAGCTTCATCTCCGGCGAGATCCGCGCGCGCGACGGCCATTTCGGCCCGCCCTACGACCACCTGGCGCTGCGGGTGGATCTGGAAGATCAAGCATGGCTGGTAGACGTCGGTTTCGGCGATTCCTTCCTGACGCCGCTGAAGATCGTCATCGCCGAGCCGCAACCGCAGGCCAGCGGCACCTTCCACCTGGAACGGGAAGGCGAGTATTACCTGCTGGAGCGCCGCAACGGCGACCAACGTTCGCATGCCAAAACCCTGTATCGCTTTACCGTTCAGCCACGCGAGCTGCACGAGTTCGACGAGATGTGCCGCTTCCACAGCACCTCGCCGCAGTCGCATTTCACCCAGCGCCTGGTGTGTTCACGGCCGACGGAACACGGCCGTGTGACCCTCAGCGACATGAAGCTGATCGTGACCGAAGATCACCAGCGCCACGAAACGACGTTGCATTCGGAAGAGGAACGGCGCGCCGCGCTGTGGCAGCATTTCGCCATCGATTTGGATCGTTGAGGGCGCCGGCGGCGCCCTTTTATTACGATTCTGTTACACCGATTGCATAACCGCGCTTGGCTGATTGCCAGCACCGCGGCGGCAGGCATCATAGGGCCATGATTCGGCAACAGAGTGCGAAAAATGATCCGTGTGATACTGGTGGATGACCATGTGGTGGTGCGCTCCGGCTTTGCGCAGTTGCTCAACCTCGAGGACGATCTCGACGTGGTGGGGCAATACAGCAGCGCGGCGGCGGCCTGGCCGGCATTGCTGCGCGACGACGTCAGCGTCGCGGTGATGGATATTGCCATGCCGGATGAAAACGGCCTCAGCCTGTTGAAACGCCTGCGGGCGCAGAAGCCGCAGTTCCGCGCGATCATCCTCAGCATCTATGACTCCCCCACCTTCGTGCAGAGCGCGCTGGACGCCGGCGCCAGCGGCTATCTGACCAAACGTTGCGGGCCGGAAGAGCTGGTGCAGGCGGTGCGTTCCGTCGATATGGGTGGCCATTACCTGTGCGCCGACGCGCTGCGTGCGCTGCGCGGCGGCGAGCGGCCGGCCACCGCGCTGGAAGTGCTGACCCCACGCGAGCGTGAAATCTTCGATCTGCTGGTCAAAGGCGACAGCGTAAAGGAGATCGCTTTCAAGCTCGATCTCAGCCATAAAACGGTGCACGTGCATCGCGCCAACGTCCTGGGCAAGCTGCAGTGCAACAGCACCATCGAGCTGGTGCATTTCGCTCTCGACCATCAGCTGCTGGCGGGGCATTGATGTCGCCCCGCTTCCGGCCCTGGGTTATCTCGCTGTTTATCCTGTTGGCCTGGGGCAGCGGCTGGCTGATGCTGTGGACGCTCGGTTTCTATCTGACCCGCAACGGCAACCAGGCGGCGCTGTTTCTGCCGCACGGCGTCTATCTCGCGCTGCTGATCCTGCTGGCGCGTCGCTATTGGCCCGCCTTGATCGTGCCGCCGATCCTGCTGCTGTTCTGGCTGCACGGCGAACGCCTGCTGAGCGGCTACGGCCTGCTGGCCGCGCCGTTTATCACCCTGTTTCCGGCCGCGGTCGCGCAACGACTCTGGCACCGTTTTCCGCTCTACTGGCAGCGGCTGACGCTGCTGCTGGCTGCGGTGACCGCCGCCTCGCTGCTCAACACCGCCCTGCTTTCGCCGTTTGTGCCAAGCCCGGCGATGCTGCTTGGCCTGGCGTCGTTTACCGGCGGCGTCTTGCTGACCCCGTTCGTCTATCTGATCTTTGAATTTCTGCGCCAGCAGCACCGTTACCACCTGCTGGGTCTGGACACCCCCAACCCGCCGCTGCGCGCGTCCTTAATCATCTGGTGCAGCCTGTTTTTCGTTATCGGCATCGGTACGCAGATGGTGCTGTCGCCGGAAATCGAGCGCCTGCTGCTGATCGTGGTGTTTCTGCCGAACGTGGTGATGGCGTGGAAGTTCGGCTGGCAGGGTGGCGTGCTGTCCGGCCTGCTCGGCAGCATGATGATCACCCTCGCCCGGCAGGTCGGCGTGGGGTTCGGCAACTTGGTCGAGCTGGAAATCTTTCTGGCGACGCAGGCGCTGCTCGGCATCGGCCTGGGTATCGCCATCAGCCGCCAGCAGCACCTGGCGCAAAACCTGCACCACTATCAGCGTCGCCTGGAAGAAGAGCTGGCGGCGCGGCGGGCGCTGACCAAAAACTGATCCACACCGAAGAAGACACGCGGAAAAACCTGGCGCGCGAGCTGCACGATGAAATCGGCCAGAACATCACCGCGATTCAAATCCAGTCGCAGCTGGTCAAACGGGCGCACGATCCGGCGCAAACCCAGGCCGCCGCGCACCAGATAGGCGAGCTCGCCCGGCGCATTCATCACTCCACGCGCCAGCTGCTGCGCCAGCTTCGGCCGCCCGCGCTGGACGAGCTGGCGTTCAAAGAGGCGCTTCACCACCTGCTGAACGAATTCGCCTTTGCCGAACGGGGCATCCACTGCCGTTTCGATTACCGGCTGAGCGACACGCCCGCCGGCGAAACGGTGCGCTTCACCCTCTACCGCCTGCTGCAAGAGCTGCTCAACAACGTGTGCAAACACGCCGAGGCCAGCGAAGTCGCCATCGTTTTGTATCAACAGGGGCCGCTTTTGCACCTCGAGGTGCGGGACAACGGCATCGGCATCCGTGCGGACAAGGTGCCCGGCCTCGGCATTCAGGGGATGCGCGAGCGGGTCAGCGCGCTGGGCGGCGAGCTGACGCTGGAAACGCAGTGCGGCACGCGGGTAATTGTTAACCTGCCCACAAATTTGCAACAAACCGCCGGCTAACTAGGAAAAAGTCTTAGCCACTCCGGACTTTATCTCATCCCCTTTCCCTTTCACCTTCTTATAGTCACCACCAGGGAGGCGGCTATGCAGGCACGCTCGGCATCTGAAATCGATCATCGTTACCGCGCGCTGCGCCCGCGACTGCTGCTGTACATGGTCATCGGGTACGCCGCCTTTTACCTGACGCGCAAAAGCGTGAATTACGTGCTGCCGGCGCTGCAAACGGATTTGGGGCTGGATAAAGGGGACATCGGCCTGCTCGGCTCGCTGTTTTACCTGAGCTACGGCCTGTCGAAATTCGCCGCCGGGCTGTGGCACGACGGCCACGGGCAGCGCAGGTTTATGGGGATCGGCCTGTTCGCCACCGGCTTGCTGAACGTGGCGTTTGCCTTCGGCGAATCGCTGACGCTGCTGCTGGTGGTCTGGGCGCTGAACGGCTTCTTTCAGGGCTGGGGCTGGCCGCCCTGCGCGCGGCTGCTGACCCACTGGTATTCTCGCAACGAGCGTGGCTTCTGGTGGGGCTGCTGGAACATGTCGATCAACCTCGGCGGCGCGATCGTGCCGCTGATCAGCGCCTTCGCTGCCCAGCGCTGGGGCTGGCAGGCGGCGATGCTGATCCCGGGCGCCGTCAGCATGGTGTTGGGCCTCTGGCTCACGCAGCAGCTGACAGGCACGCCGCAGGAAGAAGGCCTGCCGTCGGTCGGCCAGTGGCGCCACGATCCGCTGGAGCTGCGCCAGGAACAGCAAAGCCCGCCGCTGGGGCTGTGGCAGATGTTGCGCACCACGATGCTGAAGAACCCGATGATCTGGCTGCTCGGCGTCTCTTACGTGCTGGTCTATCTGATCCGCATCGCGTTGAATGACTGGGGCAATCTCTGGCTGACGGAAAGCCATGGCGTCAACCTGCTCAGCGCCAACGCCACGGTGATGCTGTTCGAGATAGGCGGCCTGCTCGGCGCGCTGTTCGCCGGCTGGGGTTCGGATGTGCTGTTCGGCGGGCAGCGCGCGCCGATGATTTTGCTGTTCACGCTCGGGCTGATGGTTTCCGTCGCCGCGCTGTGGCTGGCGCCGGTGCATCACTACGCGCTGCTGGCGGGCTGTTTCTTTACGGTGGGCTTTTTTGTCTTCGGCCCGCAGATGCTGATTGGCCTCGCCGCCGTGGAATGCGGGCACAAAGGCGCAGCGGGCTCCATCACCGGTTTTCTCGGCCTGTTCGCCTACCTGGGGGCAGCGCTGGCGGGCTGGCCGCTGTCGCAGGTCATCGAAGGCTACGGCTGGTCAGGCATGTTCAGTTTGCTGTCGATCGCCGCCGTTCTTATGGGTTTATTGCTGATGCCGCTGCTGATGGCGAGCGTCGCCACCTCTACCGAGAGAAGGATAAAACAATGAAAAAAATGTGGGTCACGACTCTGATAGCTTCCGGCATCGCGCTGGCCACGCTGAGCGGCGCCGCGCACGCCAAGGGCCGCCTGGTGGTTTACTGCAGCGCCACCAATGAAATGTGCGAAGCGGAGACCAAAGCCTTCGGCGAGAAATATGACGTGAAAACCTCGTTCATCCGCAACGGCTCCGGCAGCACGCTGGCGAAAGTGGACGCCGAGAAGAAAAACCCGCAGGCGGACGTCTGGTACGGCGGCACGCTCGATCCGCAATCCCAGGCCGGTGAAATGGGGCTGCTGCAGCCCTACAAATCGCCGAACCTCGAACAGGTGATGCAACAATTCCGCGACCCGGCGAAGCTGAAAGGCAACTACTCCTCGGCGGTCTACGTCGGCATTCTCGGCTTCGGCGTCAATACCCAGCGTCTCAAAGAGAAAAACCTGCCGGTGCCCAAGTGCTGGAAAGACCTGACCAAGCCGGAATACAAAGGCGAGATTCAAATCGCCGATCCGCAGAGCTCCGGCACCGCCTATACCGCGCTGGCGACCTTTGCCCAGCTGTGGGGAGACGATCAGGCCTTCGATTACCTCAAGCAGTTGAACGCCAACGTCTCGCAGTACACCAAGTCCGGCATTGCCCCGGCGCGCAACGCCGCCCGCGGTGAAACGGCGATCGGCATCGGTTTCCTGCATGACTACTCACTCGAAAAAGAACAGGGCGCGCCGCTTGAGCTGATCTCGCCTTGTGAAGGCACCGGCTACGAAATCGGCGGCGTCAGCATCCTCAAAGGCGCACGTAACCTCGACAACGCCAAGCTGTTTGTGGATTGGGTGCTGTCGAAAGAGGCGCAGGAACTGGCATGGCAGAAAGGCAAGTCCTATCAGATCCTGACCAACACCACCGCCGCTACCTCGCCGAACTCGCTGAAGCTCGACGACCTGAAGCTGATCAACTACGACATGGACAAGTACGGCTCGACCGAGGTCCGCAAGGCGCTGATCAATAAATGGGTCAGCGAAGTCAAGATGGGTAAATAAGCCCACATTCTGCGCCTGTTGCCGGGTAAGCCTCACGCCTTACCCGGCCTGAACATCCGGGAAACTTATGTCACATACACATGCACTCCATCTCGTGAAAAAACGAGATGCGATATTCCTTTGGGTCTTGCTTGGCTGGCTGGCGTTCGCCCTGCTGCCGAGCTGGAGCCTGGATTACGGCCTGCTGGAGTCCACCGGCGATGAAATCCTCGCGGCCTACGGCTGGTCACACCGCAATGTCAGCTGGCTATGGTGCCTGTTGCCGAGCCTGCTGCTGCTTCGCCCTTACGCCCCGGCGGGCGGTGAACGGCGGCGGCGCCACGCGTTCGATGCCGGCTGGGCGCTGCTGTGCATGGCCTTTATCGTCGTCAGCGCCACGGTGGCGGGGCGCGGTTTAGGCTACGCCACCCTGGTGCAATTGACCGCGCTGGGCGCCATCATGACGCTGGCGCTGACCCGCCTCGAATGGCTGGGCGGCGACCGTTTCGTTATCGGTGCGCTGGTCACCATCGTGGCGCTGATCGGCGTCTTCATCGTCTGGCCGAGCATCGCGATTTTCATTCCGATGTTCACCGACCAGGCGGGGGCATTCGCGCCGCTGGCGTTTATGAACGTGCTGTCGCAGGCGCATATCGTTCAGGTGATCCTCAACTCCATCGCCCTGTCGATCGCGGTCGGCGCCGGCTGCACCTTCTTCGGCCTGGTGCTGGCGATTTACACCACCCGCATCGCCAAGCGCAGCGCCATTATCGGCCGCATCTTCTCCATCCTGCCCATCGTCACGCCGCCGTTCGTCGTCGGCCTGGGCGTCACGCTGATGATGGGGCGCTCCGGCTACGTCACCGAGTGGATGGTGGCCTGGTTCGGCCTGACCAACACCAACTGGCTGTACGGCTTTACCGGCATCTGGCTGGCGCAGGTGCTGGCGTTCACGCCGATGGCGTTCATGATCCTCGATGGCGCGATCAAGACCATTCATCCTTCGCTGGAAGAGGCCTCCTACACCCTGCGCGCCAGCCGTTGGCAAACCTTTAACGGCGTGTTCGTGCCGCTGCTGAAACCGGCGCTGGCCAACGCGTTTCTGATCGTGGTGGTGCAATCGCTGGCCGACTTCAGCAACCCGCTGGTGCTCGGCGGCAACTTCGACGTGCTGGCGACGCAAATCTATTTCTACATCACCGGCTCGCAGCTCGACTATCAGGCCGCCAGCACCCTCGGCGCCTTCCTGCTGCTGTTCTCGCTGCTGGTGTTCTGCATCCAGTACCTGTGGATCGGCAAGCGTTCCTACGTCACCGTGTCCGGCAAATCCTATCGCGGCGACGTACAGCCGCTGCCGGTCACGCTGGTGTGGGGCGTGATCGCGTTGCTGGCGGTGTGGGTAGCCTTTAACGCCCTGCTCTACGGCAGCATTTTCTACGGCAGCTTCACCGTCAACTGGGGAGTGGATTACACGCTGACGCTGGATAACTTCATCAAGCTGTTCGGCCAGGGCATGAGCGACGGCGCGTGGCCTTCGCTGCTCGACACGCTGCTGTACGCCGCGATCGCCGCGCCGATCACCGCCGCCTTCGGCCTGCTGATCGCCTGGATCGTGGTGCGCCAGCAGTTCAGGGGCAAAAAGACCATCGAGTTCACCACCATGCTGTGTTTTGCGGTGCCGGGCACCGTGGCGGGCGTCTCTTACATTCTCGCCTTCAACAGCGCGCCGGTGTACCTCACCGGGACGGCCGCCATCGTGATTATCTCGATGGTGATGCGCAACGTGCCGGTGGGCATTCGCGCCGGGATCGCCGGGCTGGGCCAGATAGACAAATCGCTGGACGAAGCCTCGCTCAGCCTGCGCGCCGGCTCGCTGCGCACCATTACGCACATCCTGCTGCCGCTGCTGCGCCCGGCGATCCTGTCGGCGCTGATCTACAGCTTCGTGCGCGCCATCACCACCGTCAGCGCCATCGTTTTCCTGGTGACGCCCGATACCCGCGTGGCCACCGCCTACATCCTCAACCGCGTGGAAGACGGCGAATACGGCGTGGCGATCGCCTACGGTTCAATTCTGATCGTGGTGATGCTGGCGATTATTTTTCTCTTTGACTGGCTGATCGGCGAGGCACGCATCTCCCGTTCAAAAGCCAAAAACCAGGCGTAATGGAGCCCATGATGAGCCAGAAAAATTTCGTTGAACTGCGCAACGTCTCCAAACGGTTCGGCAGCAACACGGTGATCGATAACATCACGCTCACCATCCCTCGGGGGCAGATGGTGACGCTGCTCGGCCCTTCCGGCTGCGGCAAGACCACCATTTTGCGCCTGGTCGCCGGGCTGGAGAAACCGAGCGACGGGCAGATATTCATTGATGGTGAAGACGTTACCCATCGTTCCATCCAGCAGCGTGACATCTGCATGGTGTTTCAGTCTTATGCCCTGTTCCCGCACATGTCGCTGGGAGAAAACGTCGGCTATGGGCTGAAGATGCTCGGCATTCCGCGCGCCGAAGTGAAAGCGCGCGTGCAGGAAGCGCTGGCGATGGTGGATCTGGCGGGGTTCGACGATCGCTATGTCGATCAGATCTCCGGCGGCCAACAGCAGCGCGTGGCGCTGGCGCGCGCGCTGATCCTCAAGCCGAAAGTGCTGCTGTTCGACGAGCCGTTGAGCAACCTCGACGCCAACCTGCGCCGCAGCATGCGCGAAAAGATCCGCGAGCTGCAAAAGCAGTTTGATATCACGTCGCTGTACGTCACTCACGATCAGAGCGAGGCTTTCGCGGTCTCAGACACCGTGCTGGTGATGAACAAGGGGCATATCATGCAGATAGGCTCGCCGCAGGATCTCTATCGGCAGCCGGCGTCGCGCTTTATGGCGAGCTTTATGGGGGACGCCAACCTGTTCCCGGCCGGCTTCAGCGCGGACTATGTCGATATCAGCGGCTATCGCCTGCCGCGCCCCGCGCACTTTGCCACCGAAGGCGCCGGTACGGTGGGCGTGCGGCCGGAAGCGATCACGCTGAGCGAGCACGGCGAGGAAAGCCAGCGCTGCGTGATCCAGCATGTCGCCTATATGGGGCCGCAGTATGAAGTCACGGTGGCGTGGCATGGGCAGCAGATTTTGCTGCAGGTCAACGCCACCCGCCTGCAGCCCAACGTCGGCGAACAGTATTATCTGGAAATTCACCCCTACGGCATGTTTATGCTGGCGGACGCGGCATAATAAGCATCACTCTTAAGCGTTAGAATAACGGTCATTCCTCATGGAATGACCGTAAATAACCACCAAAAAAACCGTATTTATCTATTTTTACAATTCCTTCCAAGTCCTTGTTCAGCCGAGAAATAAATATATCCGTATTCATTAAAAAATAACCGCCTGGGCCACCAAGGATGATATTTTTATTTAGATGGGGTAAGCTTAATCCCGCAGTCGAAATTATTTAACGGCCAACTCAAGGAGAAATTCATGAGCAACAATGCAAACGCACAGGCGCAGCTGGATAATTTACGCAACGTCGCTTCCCAGCTGAAGGAAATGCGCCACTATGCGCAGTCGAACACCGAAACGCTCTCCGCACACTGGCTGGCCTTCGATCAGGGGGAATGCAAAAATAAGGCATTCGCCGAAGCCATTAACGACCTGTTGAATAAACAGGGTGCCTGCCTGGAAGGGCTGGAAAAAACCATTCAGGATATCGAGATAGAATTGAACCGTCTCGACAAAGCCGCCTGATAATACCGATTTAAATAAACCCGCCGCGTGCGGGTTTATTTTTAGCTGCGGCAGATGACGCGCGCAATATCCCCTGACGTCGTCAGCGCGCGTATTTCGCTGAACAGTTCGGTGGCTTCGTCATATTCTTTGCGCAAATAGCCCAGCCACTGTTTGATGCGTGCCACATGATACAGGCCGGTGTCGCCCTGCTTTTCCAGATGGACGTATTTTTGCAGCAGCTCAACCACCTGCGGCCAGGGCATGCGCGGTTCGTTGTACTTCACCACCCGGCTCAGGTTTGGCACGTTGAGCGCACCGCGCCCCAGCATGATGGCGTCACAGCCGGTCGCCTGCAGGCAATCCTGCGCGCTCTGGTAATCCCAGATCTCGCCGTTGGCGATCACCGGGATGCTCAGCCGTTGACGGATCTCGCCGATCGCCGCCCAGTTGATGCGATCCGCCTTGTAGCCGTCCTCTTTGGTGCGGCCGTGCACCGTCAGCTCGCTGGCGCCCGCCTGCTGCACCGCATCGGCGATTTCAAAACTGCGGCTGGAGGAGTCCCAGCCCAGGCGCACCTTCACCGTGACCGGCAGATGGGCCGGCACCGCCGCGCGCATCGCTTTGGCGCCCTGGTAGATCAACTCCGGATCTTTGAGCAGCGTCGCCCCGCCGCCGCTGCCGTTCACCAGCTTGGACGGGCAGCCGCAGTTGAGATCGACGCCGTAAGAGCCCAATTCCACCGCGCGCGCGGCGTTCTCCGCCAGCCACTGCGGGTACTGCCCCAGCAGCTGTACGCGCACCAGCGTGCCCGACGGCGTGCGGCTGGCGTGGCGCAGCTCCGGACACAGCCGGTAGAACGATTTGGCCGGCAGCAGCTGATCGACCACGCGCAAAAATTCGGTGATGCACAGATCGTAGTCGTTCACGTCGGTGAGCAACTCACGCACCAAAGAATCGAGAACGCCCTCCATCGGAGCCAATAATACGCGCATGACCAATCCCAGCTAAAAAAAGACCCGCAATGATACGGGTGAATGCCCGCGCCAGACAAGCCTCTGCGGGCATTAAAAGCGCCGTTAGCCCAGCCGGCGGATCGGTTGGCCGGCGAGGAATGCCGCAATGTCCTCGACCGCCTCGGTGAAGTAGGCGCGGTAGTTGTCGTCCGCCACGTAACCCACGTGCGGCGTCGCCAGCACGTTGGGCAGTTGACGAAACGCATCGTCGGCCGGCAGCGGCTCCGTCTCGAACACGTCCAGCCCGGCGCCGGCGATCTTCCGCTGTTGCAGCACGTCCACCAATGCCGCCCGATCGACGATGCCCGCACGCGCGGTGTTGATCAGGTAAGCGGTGGGCTTCATCGCCGTCAATTCGTCGCGCCCCACCAGCCCGCGGCTGCGATCGCTCAACACCAGGTGGATAGAGACAAAATCGCTCTGCTCGAACAGCGCCCGTTTGGACGGCGCCAACAGGGCCCCCTCCTGCGCCGCCCGTTCCGCCGTCAGGTTCTGGCTCCAGGCCAACACCCGCATGCCGAACGCCTGCGCCACCCGGGCCATCTGGCCGCCGATCTTGCCCAGCCCCAGCAGCCCCAGCGTTTTCCCCTGCAGGGTGACGCCGAGATCCCGCTGCCACGGGCCGTTGTTTTTCAGCCCGACGCTTTCCGGCACGATATGCTTCGCCAACCCGAGCAGCAGCGCCCAGGTCAGCTCCATCGGCGCCGCCGACCCACTGCTGGTGCCGCATACCACTACGCCGCGCTCGGCGGCGGCAGCCAAATCGATAGAAGCGTTGCGCATGCCGGAGGTGATCAGCAGCTTCAGCTTCGGCAGCCGCGCCAACAGCGAGGCGGTCATCGGCGTGCGCTCGCGCATGATGACCAGAATGTCGCACTCCTGCAGATGCACCGCCAGCTCCGTCTCATCGGTAAAGTGCGCGCTGATGGCGGACACCTCCACCCGATCGGCCAGCGCCGACCAGTCCGCCATCTTGAGCGCCACCTGCTGGTAATCATCGAGAATTGCGCACTTCAATTTCATCTCCGTCTCCTGGAATGTAGGGTTAGCCACCGTCCAGCCTAGTACGAAAATGCCGTTCCGCCAGGCAAAAAAAAAGCCGCCCGTATCGGCGGCTTACTCTTTGAGCAATCAGGCTTATTCAGCCGGTTTGCGGTTGCGTGGGCGACGCGAAGCCGGTGCGCCGGAACGGCGCTGGCCATCACCCTGCGGGCGGGCGTTACCGTTGCCATTGCCGCGGTTTTCACGCTGGCCGCCGTTCGCGTTGCCGCTGCGCTGACCGCCGCCGTTACCGGAACGCTGGCCACCGCCGTTGCCGCGCGGGGCGCCGCGCCCGCCACCCTGACGGCCGTTGATGATCGGCTCGGCCTTGATGGTCGGATCCGGCTCGTAGCCCGGCAGCGCAATGCGCGGAATTTCACGCTTCAGCAGACGCTCGATGTCGCGCAGCAGCTTGTGCTCATCCACGCACACCAGCGAGATAGCTTCGCCGGTGCGCTCCGCGCGGCCGGTACGGCCGATGCGGTGCACGTAGTCTTCCGGCACGTTAGGCAGCTCGTAGTTCACCACGTGCGGCAGCTGGTCGATATCCAGGCCGCGCGCCGCGATGTCGGTCGCCACCAGCACGCGGATGCGGCCGTCTTTGAAGTCGGCCAGCGCACGGGTACGGGCGCCCTGGCTCTTGTTGCCGTGGATCGCCGCTGCGGTGATACCGTCTTTGTTCAGCTGCTCCGCCAGGTGGTTGGCGCCGTGCTTGGTGCGGGTAAACACCAGCACCTGTTTCCAGTCGCCTTCGCCGATCATCTGCGACAGCAGTTCCCGCTTACGCTTCTTGTCGACGAAGTGCACGCTCTGCTCGATCTGCTCAGACGCGGTGTTGCGGCGCGCCACTTCTACCGAAGCCGGGTTGTGCAGCAGCTTGTTGGCCAGCGCCTTGATGTCGTCGGAGAAGGTCGCGGAGAACAGCAGGTTCTGACGCTTGGCCGGCAGCTTGGCCAGCACGCGGCGGATGTCGTGGATAAAGCCCATGTCCAGCATGCGGTCCGCTTCGTCCAGCACCAGAATTTCGATTTTGGACAGGTCAACCGCGTTCTGATGTTCCAGATCCAGCAGACGGCCCGGCGTTGCCACCAGGATATCGACGCCGCCGCGCAGCTTCATCATCTGCGGGTTGATGCTCACGCCGCCAAACACCACCAGCGAACGCAGGCGCAGGTGTTTGCTGTAGGCATCGACGTTTTCGCCGATCTGCGCCGCCAGCTCACGGGTTGGCGTCAGGATCAGCGCGCGCACCGGGCGACGGCCCTTGACCGGATGGTCATGCTTGCTCAGCAGCTGCAACAGCGGCAGGGTAAAACCGGCGGTTTTACCGGTGCCGGTCTGGGCGCTGGCCATCAGGTCACGACCTTCCAGCACGACAGGGATAGCCTGACGCTGAATTGGCGTCGGTTCGCGATAGCCCTGTTCTTCAACAGCGCGCACAATTTCAGCACTTAAGCCGAGGGTTTCAAATGACATAAAGAGAAAAACTCCAGATCCCCCCTAACCTAACGGTGTTCGGTGCAGTTTCCTGGGAGGATGATCAGACGGGGCATTAAGCATGACCACGAGGGATTGGCACAAACTGCAGTGCACCAGGCGGCGATTGTAACAGAAGTCGCGCAATAAAAAGCACTTTTACGCACCCAGAGCACAATCTGCCGTAAATTCAGCATTGTCTGAAGCCGATCACATAACTCATTGTGATTAGCGGTTGCGTTTTAAACAATCTGGCATAAAGTTAATCAAATGATTGATTAACTTTGAGCGTGCCCCATGCCAGCTTCCGTCCCTCATCAGGCCGCCGGCCGAGCGCGCGGCGAGCAAACGCGCCGGCAGCTGCTCGCCGCGGCGACCGAACTGTTCGGCGAATGCGGCCTGGAAGGCGCCACCACCCGCGACATCGCCCAACGGGCCGGCCAGAATATCGCCGCCATCACCTATTACTTCAACTCCAAAGAGGGGCTGTACCTGGCCGTGGCGCAGTCGCTCGCCGATTTCATCCAGCAGGCGTTCGCCCCGCTGGCCGAGGAGGTCGATCGCTTCTGGCAACAGTCCGCCGCGCAGCGCTCACCCGACGCGGCGCTGCGTTTGCTGCAGCGTGGCCTGCTGGCCTTCAGCGAACTGATGACCCAGCCGCACACGCTGAACCTGAGCAAAATCATGTCGCGCGAACAGCTCGCCCCGACCGAGGCCTACCCGCTGATCCACCGCCAGGTGATCGCGCCGATGCACGCGCGGCTATGCCGCCTGCTGGCGGCCGCGACCGGTACCGACGACCAGGCGACCCGCCTCGTGCTGCATACCCACGCGCTGATCGGCGAGGTGCTGTCGTTTCGCGTGGCGCGCGAAACCATCCGCCGCCAGGCCGGCTGGCAAGCCATTGGCGAGGACGAAGCGGCGCAGATCGGCGCCGTGCTGAGCGAACATATTGAGATTCTGGTTACCGGGCTGCGCCAACGTCACGGCGCGTAAATTCAGGCAGGGAGTGTTATGAACAAAAAACGCAGTGCCTTGATCGTGTTGTTAATTCTGCTGATCGCGGCCGCCGCTTACGGGGTATGGCATTACCAACAACAGCAGGATAAGCCGCTGACGCTGTACGGCAACGTCGACATCCGCACGGTGAACCTCGGCTTTCGCGTCGATGGCCGCCTGGCGTCGCTGACGGTGGATGAAGGCGATGCCGTTCAGCCGGGCCAGCTGCTCGGCAAACTGGACGACGCGCCCTACCGCAACGCGCTGCAGCAGGCCGAAGCCAACGTCGGCAGCGCGCGCGCCAAGCTGTCGCTGCTGCAGGCCGGCTACCGCAGCGAAGAGATCGCCCAGGTACGGTCGGAAATGGCGCAGCGCCAGTCCGCCTTCGCCTACGCCGACAGCTTCCTGAAACGCCAGCAGGGGTTGTGGGCGAAAAACGCCACCTCCGCCGACGCGCTGGAGGATGCACGCACCGCCCGCAATCAGGCGCAGGCCAACCTGCAGGCGGCGAAAGACAAGCTGGCGCAATACCTCAGCGGCAACCGCCCACAAGAAATCGAACAGGCCAAGGCCGACGTGGCGCAGAGCGAGGCGGCGCTGGCACAGGCGCAGTTGAACCTGCAAGACGCCACGCTGGTCTCCCCTTCCGCCGGTACGGTACTGACCCGCGCGGTGGAGCCGGGCACCATGCTCGGCGCCGGCGGCACGGTCTTCACCCTGTCGCTGACCCGGCCGGTGTGGGTGCGCGCCTACGTCAACGAAACCAGCCTGAACCAGGCGGTGCCCGGCACCGAACTGGAGATCTATACCGACGGCCGCCCCGACAAGCCTTACCACGGCAAGATCGGTTTCGTCTCGCCGACCGCGGAATTCACGCCGAAAAGCGTTGAAACGCCGGATCTGCGCACCGATCTGGTGTACCGCCTGCGGGTGATCGTCACCGACGCCGACGACGCGCTGCGCCAGGGCATGCCGGTCACCCTGCGCTTCGCCAAACCCTGAGGCCGGCCATGGAACAGGCGCACACCATTGAGCTGGAAGGGCTGGAGAAGCGCTTCCCGTCGCTTGAGAAACCGGCGGTCGCCAGCCTGACCACCACCCTGCGCAGCGGCGCGGTGATCGGGCTGGTCGGCCCGGACGGCGCCGGCAAAACCACCCTGCTGCGCATGCTGGCCGGGCTGCTGCAGCCCAGCAGCGGCAAACTGCGGGTCGCCGGGCTGGATCCGATCGCGCAGGATCGTCAACTGCACGCGATCCTCGGCTACATGCCGCAGAAGTTCGGGCTGTATGAGGATCTGACGGTGATGGAGAACCTGACGCTGTACGCCGATCTGCGCGGCGTCACCGGCGATCTTCGCCGCCAGACCTTCGAGCGGCTGTTGAAATTCACCGATCTGACCCGCTTCACCGAGCGCCTGGCGGGCAAGCTGTCCGGCGGTATGAAGCAGAAACTCGGCCTGGCCTGCACGCTAGTGGGCGAACCTCAGGTGCTGTTGCTGGATGAGCCGGGCGTCGGCGTCGACCCGATCTCGCGCCGCGAGCTGTGGCGCATGGTGCATGAACTGGCCAACGACGGCATGTTGATCCTGTGGAGCACCTCCTATCTCGACGAGGCCGAACAGTGCCGCGAAGTGCTGCTGCTCAACGAGGGCGAGCTGCTGTTCAGCGGCGCGCCGCAGGCGCTGACCCGCCGTATGGCCGGGCGCACGGTGTTGATCGCCGCGCCCCCCGGCAGCCATCGATCGCTGCTGCAGCGGGCGATCTGCCTGCCGGCGGTCACCGATGGGGTGATCCAGGGCAAGTATCTGCGCCTGATTCTGAAGGAAGGCGAAGATCACCGGCAGCTGTTGCAGGCGCTGGATCTGCCGGAGGCCGAACTGGACGAAGCGGATCCGCGCTTCGAGGATGCGTTTATCGATCTGCTCGGCGGCGGCCCCAACCACCGCTCGGCGCTGGCGGAGATCATGCCGACCGTCAACGGCGAAAGCGGTGAAACGGTGATCGAAGCGGTGCAGCTGACCAAAAAATTCGGCGACTTCGCCGCTACCGATCACGTTGATTTCCAGGTGCGGCGCGGCGAAATTTTCGGCCTGCTCGGGCCGAACGGCGCCGGCAAGTCCACCACCTTTAAAATGATGTGCGGCCTGCTGATCCCCTCCAGCGGTAAGGCGCTGGTGCTGGGGATGGATCTCAAGACCAGCTCCGGCCAGGCGCGCCAGCGCCTCGGCTACATGGCGCAAAAATTCTCGCTGTACGGCAACCTGACGGTGGTGCAGAACCTGAAGTTCTTCTCCGGCGTCTACGGCCTGAGCGGCAAGGCGCAGCGCGACAAAATCGACGAGATGTCGCGCGCCTTCAACTTCGCGCCGATCCTCAATCAGACGCCGGACGCGCTGCCGCTCGGCTTCAAACAGCGCCTGGCGCTGGCCTGCGCGCTGATGCACGAACCGGATATCCTGTTCCTCGACGAACCGACTTCCGGCGTCGATCCGCTGACGCGGCGCGAGTTCTGGTTGCACATCAACGGCATGGTCGACAAGGGCGTCACGGTGATGGTGACCACCCACTTTATGGACGAAGCGGAGTACTGCGACCGCATCGGCCTGGTGTACCGCGGCAAGATCATCGCCGCCGGCACGCCGGACGAGCTCAAACAGCAGGTGGCGCGCGACGACAATCCCAACCCCTCGATGGAGCAGGCATTTATCGAGCTGGTGCAGGGTTACGATGAGGAGGAATCACGGTGAGCGATAACCGCACCCCAATCGACGACGGCGGCTTCTCCTGGCGCCGGCTGCGCGCACTGTGCCTGAAGGAAACGCGGCAGATACTGCGCGATCCCAGCAGCGGCCTGATCGCCTTCGTCATCCCGCTGATGTTGCTGTTTATCTTCGGCTACGGCATCAACCTGGACTCCAGCAAGCTGCATCTGGGCATTCTGATGGAGCAGCAGAGCGAAGACGCGCGCGATCTGGCCCAGGCGTTCGCCGGCTCGCCCTATATCGAACCGACCATCAGCGACAACCGCCAACAGCTGATCCAGCAGATGCAGGCCGGCACGATCCGCGGCCTGGTGGTGATCCCGGTGGATTTCGACCAGCGCATGGCGCGCCCGCACGACAGCGCCCCTATCCAGATCATCACCGACGGCAGCGAGCCGAACACCGCCAACTTCGTGCAGGGCTATGCCCAGGGCGTATGGCAAATTTGGCAGCAGCAGCGCGCCACCGATCGGGGGAACAGCGACAAACCGCTGATTGACGTACAGATGCGCTACTGGTTCAACCCGGCGGCCATCAGCCGGCACTACATCATTCCCGGCGCCATCACCATCATCATGACGGTGATCGGCGCCATTCTCACCTCGCTGGTGATCGCCCGCGAATGGGAGCGCGGCACCATGGAGGCCCTGCTGTCCACCCAGGTGACGCGCAGCGAGCTGTTGCTCTCCAAGCTGATCCCTTATTACTTCCTCGGCATGGCCGCGATGGCGCTGTGCATGGCGGTGGCGGTATGGGTGCTCGGCGTGCCCTATCGCGGCTCCCTGCCGATCCTGCTGCTGATCAGCAGCCTGTTCCTCGCCAGCACCCTCGGCATGGGCCTGCTGATCTCCACCCTCACCCGCAATCAGTTCAATGCGGCGATGGTGGCGCTGAACGCCGCCTTCCTGCCTTCGATCATGCTGTCCGGCTTCATCTTCCAGATCGACAGCATGCCGGCCATCGTGCGTGCGGTGACCTATATCATTCCGGCGCGCTACTTCGTCAGCACGCTGCAAACGCTGTTCCTGGCGGGCAACGTCGGCACCGTGCTGCTGATCAATCTGCTGTTCCTGATCGCTTCCGCCGTGGTGTTCATCGGCCTGACGGCCTGGAAAACCCAGCGCCGGCTGGATTGAGGAGAAAGAGCGATGTTTCATCGTCTGTTGACGCTCATCATCAAGGAAATGCAGGCGCTGCTGCGCGATCCGCAAACCCGCGCCATTTTAATCATGCCGGTGATCCTGCAGGTGCTGCTGTTCCCGTTCGCCGCGACGCTGGAAGTCACCAACGCCACCATCGCGGTCTACAGCGAGGACAGCGGCCAGGCCTCGGTGGAGCTGACCCAGCGCTTCGCCAAGGCCAAGGCCTTTCAACACGTGCTGCTGCTGCGCAGCCCGCAGGAAATAAAGACCACCATCGACAACCAGCGGGCGCTGCTGCTGATCCGCTTCCCGGCGCAGTTCTCGCGCGATATCGCCACCGGCAACACCGCGCCGCTGCAGCTGCTGCTCGATGGGCGCAACTCCAACAGCGCGCAGATCGCCGCCAACTACGTGCAGCAGATCGTGCAGGAATATCAGAACGAGCTGCTCGGCAACCGCGCCAAACCCAACAACAGCGAGCTGGTGGTGCGCAATTGGTATAACCCGAATCTGGACTATAAATGGTTCGTGGTGCCGTCGCTGATCGCCATGATCACCACCATTGGCGTGCTGATCGTCACCTCGCTGTCGGTGGCGCGCGAACGCGAACAGGGCACGCTGGAACAGCTGCTGGTCTCGCCGCTCACCACCTGGCAGATCTTTATCGGCAAGGCGGTGCCGGCGCTGATCGTCGCCAGCTTCCAGGCCAGCATCGTGCTGCTGATCGGCATCTTCCTGTACCAGATCCCGTTCGCCGGATCGCTGCTGCTGTTCTATGCCACCATGCTGATCTACGGGCTGTCGCTGGTCGGTTTCGGCCTGCTGATCTCGTCGCTGTGCGCCACTCAGCAGCAGGCGTTTATCGGCGTGTTCGTGTTCATGATGCCGGCGATCCTGCTCTCGGGTTACGTCTCGCCGGTGGAGAATATGCCGGTGTGGCTGCAGGATCTTACCTGGGTCAACCCGATACGCCACTTCACCGACATCACCAAGCAGATCTACCTGAAGGACGCCAGCTTCGACATCATCTGGCACAGCCTGTGGCCGCTGCTGGTGATCACCGCCACCACCGGCAGCGCCGCCTACGCGCTGTTCCGCCGCAAAATCGCATAAAAAAAGCTCTGCATGTCACATGCAGAGCCCGGTAAGTCCTGTGGATTTCAAGCTACTGCTTGAAAGGCCACGGATTTAGCGACGGTTGCCGAAGATACGCAGCAACATCAGGAACAGGTTGATGAAGTCGAGATACAGCGTCAGCGCGCCGACGATGGCGTACTTGCGGAAGCTGTCTTTATCATCGGCGTTCAGCTGCTCGCCCATCGCCTTGAGTTTTTGCGTGTCGTACGCGGTCAGGCCGACGAACACCACCACCCCGATGTAGGTAATCGCCCACATCAGCGCGGTGCTTTTCAGCCAGATGTTCACCAGCGAGGCCAGCACGATGCCGATCAGCGCCATGAACAGCATGCTGCCGAAGCCGCTCAGATCGCGCTTGGTGGTGTAACCGTACAGGCTCATGGCGCCGAACATGCCGGCGGTGACCACGAAGGTGCTGGCGATCGAGCTGTAGGTGTAGGCGATGAAGATGCTCGACAGCGTCAGCCCGGTCAGCGCCGAGTACAGCATGAACAGCGAAGTGGCCACCGCGCCGCTCAGGCGGTTGACCATGCCGGAGATCACGAACACCAGCGCCAGTTGGGCGATGATCAGACCGAAGAAGGTGATCTGGCTGGAGAAGATGAAGTTGAGGATCGCGGGCGTGTTGGCCGCATACCAGGAAACGAACGCCGTCAGCAGCAGACCGCAGGTCATCCAGCCGTAAACCTGCGCCATGTAGGCCTGAATGCCGCTGTTGGCACGTTCGACGATTGAACCATTAGAGCGTGGATATCGGTCCATGACGGTTACCTTTTGCGTAGTAAACAAGATTCCGAAGCCCCGCGAACGGGGCTTCGCCTGCTATAAGCGTACCACAGAATATGCCGGGCGAAAGCGGCAAAGGTCTTGATTTGTTTCCGCTGTTGACGCGTTATTTAGCCGCGTCGTGCCAGCGCTGCGCGGCCTCGCGATCGCTGTCGCGGGCATCGACCCAACGATCGCCCTGGCCGGTGGCTTCGCGCTTCCAGAACGGCGCGCGGGTCTTCAGGTAGTCCATGATGAACTCGCTGGCGGCGAACGCCATGCTGCGGTGCGCGCCGGTCACGCCGACGAACACGATCTCGTCGCCGGGATACAGCGCGCCGACGCGGTGGATCACCGTCACCCGCTGCAGCGGCCAACGGCTGCGCGCCTCGGCCACGATCTCCGCCAGCGCCTTCTCGGTCATGCCGGGGTAGTGTTCCAGCGTCAGCGCGCTGACGTCGTCACCCAGATTATGGTTGCGCACCTTGCCGGTGAAGGTCACCACCGCGCCATCGGCGTCGCACTGCGCCAGCCACTGGTACTCGTCGCCGACGTTGAACGGCGCCTCGCCCACGCGAATGCGGGTATTTTCCATGCTTACCCCCCGGTGACCGGCGGGAAGAAGGCCACTTCATCGCCGGCGCGCAGCGGATGGTCCGCCGCCACCAGCGACTGATTGACCGCCGCCAACAGCTTGCCGGACTCCAGCGCCAGCGCCCAGCGATCGCCGCGCGCGCACAGCGCCTGGCGCAGCGCCTCGACGGTCGGGTAATCCGCCGGCATCGACAGGCCGCCGGTGCCCACCAGTTCGCGCACCTGCGCGAAGAAAAGAATATCGATCATACGTTCACCTTAAAATCGCCGGATTTGCCGCCGCTTTTCGCCAGCAGGCGCACCGGGCCGATCACCATGTCTTTCTGTACCGCTTTGCACATGTCATAGATGGTCAATGCCGCCACCGAGGCGGCGGTCAGCGCCTCCATCTCGACGCCGGTTTTGCCGGTCAGCCGGCAGCAGGTTTCGATGCGCACCCGGTTGTGCTGCGTTTGCGCCTCCAGCTGTACTTCGACCTTGCTCAGCATCAGCGGGTGGCACAGCGGGATCAGCTCCCAGGTGCGTTTGGCCGCCTGAATGCCGGCGATGCGCGCCGTGGCGAACACGTCGCCCTTGTGATGGCTGCCGTCGACGATCATCGCCAGCGTGGCGGGCAGCATCTCGACGAAGGCTTCGGCGCGCGCCTCGCGCACCGTTTCGGCCTTGGCGGAAACGTCAACCATATGGGCTTCGCCGGCGGCGTTAATGTGGGTTAGCTGTGTCATGACTCAGGGCTTCTTCAAATGGGGCTGGAAGTTGCACGGGCGATGGCGCGCGTCCAACTGCTCTTCGATAATCCGCTCCCAGGCGGTGCGGCAGGCGCGGGTAGAGCCCGGCATGGCGAAGATCACCGTGCGGTTGGCCAGGCCGGCCAGCGCGCGCGACTGGATCGTCGCGGTGCCGATCTCTTCGTACGACACCATGCGGAACAGTTCGCCGAACCCTTCCACCTCTCTGTCGAACAGCGGCAGCAGCGCTTCCGGCGTGTTGTCGCGGGCGGTAAAACCGGTGCCGCCGGTGATCAGCACCGCCTGCACGTTGTCATCAGCGATCCAGGCGGAAACCCGCGCGCGGATCTGGTAAATGTCATCTTTGACGATGGCGCGATCCACCACCTGATGGCCGGCTTCCTGCGCCGCTTCCTGCAGATATTGGCCGGAGGTGTCTTCCGCCGCGCCGCGGCTGTCGGACACGGTCAGGATGGCGATATGCGCCGGAATAAACTCGCTGCTCGCATGGCTCATGGTTCAATAGGCTCCTATTGGCTGTCAGCCGCCGATAAACGACAGGTTCTGGGTGATCCCGCTGTTGCCCTGATGCAGGAAATGGGTCTGCTTCTTGCTCAGCAGCCCGCTCTGGATGCGCGCCTTCAGCGCGTCGAGCTGGCCGTCGTCCGCCAGCAGATCGCGCAGGGGCACCCCCTGCTCGCCGAACAGGCACAGGTGCAGATTGCCGATGGAAGAAACGCGCAGCCGGTTGCAGCTGGCGCAGAAGTCTTTCTCATAAGGCATGATAAGACCCACCTCACCCTGGTAGTCCGGGTGGCTGAACACCTGCGCCGGGCCGTCGCTGCGGCCGCGCGCCTGGCGCTGCCAGCCCTGCTGCTCCAGCTGCCGGCGAATCACTTCGCCGGAAACGTGGTGTTTGCGAAACAGCTCGCCGCCCTCGCCGGTTTCCATCAGTTCGATAAAACGCAGCTGGATAGGCCGGTCTTTGATCCAGGCGAGAAAGGCGCCGAGCTGCTGGTGGTTAACGTCGCGCATCAGCACCGCGTTGACCTTAACCTTGCTGAAACCGGCGCTGAAGGCGGCGTCGATGCCGTCCATCACCTGGCGGAACTTGTCCTGACCGGTGATGGCGTGAAACTGGCGGGGATCCAGGCTGTCGACGCTGACGTTAATCGCCGTCAGACCGGCGTCACGCCAGGCGGCGACGTCGCGCGCCAGACGGTAGCCGTTGGTGGTGACCGCCAGGGTACGGATGGCCGGGTTTTCCCGCACGGCGGCGATGATCTCGGTAAAATCGCGGCGCAGCGAAGGCTCGCCGCCGGTCAGGCGCACCTTTTCGGTGCCCAGTTCGGCGAACGCGCGGCTGACGCGGCGGATTTCATCCAGCGACAGGAAGCTTTTCGGGCTGCCGCTCGGCTTGTAGCCGTCGGGCAGACAATAGGTGCAACGAAAGTTGCACACGTCGGTGATCGACAAGCGCAGGTAATAGAACTTGCGCTCATAAGCATCAATGAGTTGCGGCACCATAACACCTTTCCAAAGTCGGGAGATGCGAGCGTTTCCCCTCTGCACCCTGGTGGCTGACTTCGCCACGGCCCAGGCGCCATATCGTTCCGGATGAACAACGTAGGCGCAGGGGCTAGGAGTTTGATTTCTCTTCCAGCTACCTTGAGTAGCCGGAACGAAACCGTGGTTTTCAGCAGAATTCTAGCGCTAATCGGCAACGATAGCCAACGCGCAAATTCGCTATATAATTGTCTATACAGCGTTTTTAGACGCCGCGTATTCTGGTAAACCATGATAAACATCACTTGCGCGGACGAATTGACCGGAATCACGCAAATGACACTCTTATCGCGTTTTTATGCCGGATCCGCTACCTTATGCGGGCAGTTCAGCCCCTTTGTAAGGAAATTTATGCGCAATCGTACCCTGGCCGATCTCGACCGCGTGGTGGCGTTAGGCGGCGGACACGGTCTGGGCCGTGTGATGTCGGCCCTGTCGTCCTTAGGCTCCCGCCTGACCGGCATCGTCACCACCACCGACAACGGCGGTTCCACCGGCCGCATCCGCCGCTCGGAAGGCGGCATTGCCTGGGGCGATACCCGTAACTGTCTCAACCAGCTGATCACCGAACCGAGCGTCGCCTCGGCGATGTTCGAATACCGCTTCAGCGGCAACGGTGAGCTGGCCGGCCACAACCTCGGCAACCTGATGCTGAAAGCGCTGGATCACCTGAGCGTGCGCCCGCTGGAAGCGATCAACCTGGTACGCAGCCTGCTGAAGGTGGACGCAGCGCTGATCCCGATGTCGGAGCAGCCGGTGGATTTGATGGCGCACGATCACGAAGGCAACCATGTTTACGGTGAAGTGAATGTCGACCAGCTGACCCATATGCCGCAGGAGCTGATGCTGTCACCGCCGGTCAACGCCACGCGCGAAGCGCTGGACGCCATCGCGCAGGCCGACGTGATCCTGATCGGGCCGGGCAGTTTCCTCACCAGCCTGATGCCGCTGCTGCTGCTGGACGATCTCACCCAGGCACTGCGTCGCAGCAGCGCCAGCATGATCTATATCGGCAACCTCGGCCGCGAGCTGAGCGTGGCCGCCGCGGCGCTGTCGCTACAGGATAAGCTGACGCTGATGGAAGAGAAGATTGGCCGCCGGATGATCGATGCGCTGATCGTCGGCCCGGCGGTGGACGCCAGTGAAGTGCAGGATCGGGTGGTGATTCAACAGCCGCTGGAAGCGAGCGACATCCCCTACCGCCACGATCGCCAGCTGCTGCGTCAGGCGCTGGATCGGGCGCTGGTGGCGCTGGCCGATCGCCGCTGATCGAATTTAACCGTCTCGCCCACGCAGCCAGGGATTATCGCTGGCTGGGGCGGGATGGCTGACCATATCGATATACAGGTCTTCCACCTCTTTGCGCGCCCAGGGCGTGCGACGCAAAAACTTCAGGCTGGACTTGATGCTCGGATCGCTGCGGAAGCAGTTGATGCGAATGCGCGCACCCAGCTCGGACCAACCGTAGTGATCCACCAGTTTAGTCAGCAGTTGCTCCAGCGTCACGCCGTGCAGCGGGTCTTTGGACTGGTGTTGGCTCATGTTCGGTACTCTTCGTGGTCAAATCGGGCCGCACACCATAACAGCTTTGGCGCGGCCGACAAGGAATTTTGACGCCCGCGGCGCGGGCGCCATCTAACGGTCAGGAAATCGCGATGAACTGCTCGCGCAGCTGGTGGATCTCGTCGCGCAGCGCAGCGGCCTGTTCGAACTCCAGGTTTTGCGCGTGGGTGTACATCTGCGCCTCCAGATCGCGGATTTTCTGATCCAGCGCTTTCGGCGTGAGGTTCTGAAGCGAAGCACCGCCGTCCAGCGCCTTGCCCTTGCCTTTGTTCTTGGCGCGGTTGACCGGCTGGCCGATCTGCAGAATATCGCCGACCTTCTTGTTCAGCCCCTGCGGCACGATGCCGTTGGCTTCGTTGTAGGCCTGCTGCTTGGCGCGGCGCCGCTCGGTTTCACCGATCGCCTTGGCCATCGAATCGGTGATGCGATCGCCATACAGGATCGCCTTGCCGTTCAGGTTACGCGCCGCGCGGCCGATGGTCTGGATCAGCGAACGCTCGGAACGCAGGAAGCCTTCCTTGTCGGCGTCCAGAATCGCCACCAGCGACACCTCAGGCATGTCGAGCCCCTCACGCAACAGGTTGATGCCCACCAGCACGTCGAACTCGCCCAGACGCAGGTCACGGATGATTTCGACCCGTTCCACGGTATCGATGTCCGAGTGCAGGTAGCGCACGCGCTCGCCATGCTCTTCCAGGTATTCGGTCAGGTCTTCCGCCATGCGTTTGGTCAGGGTGGTCACCAGCACGCGCTCGTTGATCGCCGCGCGCTTGCGGATCTCGGAGAGCAGATCGTCCACCTGGGTGGCGACCGGCCGCACCTCCACGATCGGATCCAGCAGCCCGGTCGGCCGCACCACCTGATCGATCAGATCGCCCCCGGATTTCTCCAGCTCATATTTGCCCGGCGTCGCGGAGACATAGATGGTCTGCGGCGCCAGCGCCTCGAACTCCTCGAAGCGCAAGGGGCGGTTGTCCAGCGCCGACGGCAGGCGGAAGCCGTACTCCACCAGCGTTTCTTTACGCGCGCGGTCGCCCTTGAACATCGCGCCGATCTGCGGAATGGTGACGTGGGATTCGTCGACCACCAGCAGGCCGTCCGCCGGCAGGTAGTCGAACAGCGTCGGCGGCGGCTCGCCCTCGGCGCGCCCGGACAGGTAGCGCGAGTAGTTTTCGATACCCGAGCAGTAACCCAGCTCGTTCATCATTTCCAGATCGAACTGGGTGCGCTGCGTCAGGCGCTGCTCTTCCAGCAGCTTGTTGTTGGCCAGCAGCACCTTGCGGCGGTCCGCCAGATCGACCTTGATCTCTTCCATCGCCTGCATGATCCGCTCACGCGGCGTCACGTAGTGCGATTTCGGGTAGATGGTAAAACGCGGCACCACCTGCTCGATCTGCCCGGTCAGCGGATCGAACAGCGACAGCCGTTCCACTTCATCGTCGAACAGCTCGACGCGCAGCGCCAGCTCGTCCGACTCCGCCGGGTAAATGTCAATCACCTCGCCGCGCACGCGGAAGGTAGCGCGCTGGAAGGCCTGATCGTTGCGGGAGTACTGCAGCTCCGCCAGCCGGCGCAAAATGGATCGTTGATCGATGATCATGCCCTGGGTCAGGTGCAGCATCATCTTCAGGTAAAGATCCGGATCGCCCAGGCCGTAGATCGCCGACACCGACGCCACCACCACCACGTCGCGCCGCTCCAGCAGCGCCTTGGTGGCGGAAAGACGCATCTGCTCGATGTGCTCGTTCACCGAAGCGTCTTTTTCAATGAAGGTGTCGGAGCTGGGCACATAGGCTTCCGGCTGGTAGTAGTCGTAGTAGGAGACGAAGTATTCCACCGCATTCTCCGGGAAAAACTCTTTCATCTCGCCGTACAGCTGCGCCGCCAGCGTCTTGTTCGGCGCCAGCACCATGGTCGGCCGATTCAGATCGGCTATCACGTTGGCGATGGTGAATGTCTTGCCCGAACCGGTGACCCCCAGCAGCGTCTGGTGCGCCAGGCCGTCTTCCAGCCCCTCTTCCAGTTTGCGGATGGCTTCCGGCTGATCGCCGGCCGGTTTGAACTCTGAATGCAGTTTGAAAAGTTTACTCATTGCTCGGCTACCCTGTGGAGATGCGCGCGCTCAGGCGGCCAGCCGGCTCTGCGCCGGGCATGGCCCCTAATTATGGAAAGTGTCGGCGATTTGCGCCAGTGCCCATGATACTGGATATAAAACCAGCTTCAAGCGGATTCGTCGCTGGGATCGACGCCGCAGCAACGCCGCTGCACCGTGGCGTTACAGCCCGGTGACATTTTTATTGTCAATAACAGATTTATCCCCAGAACTTGCCGCGAATTAACTTATTGATAGCACCGCGTCGAAAAATCATACATAGAGGCCTGATCAATACCCCTGCGTCTTGATTTTAATTAAATTATTGATATTTAATAATATTAATAAAAAGACGAGAATGCGGACAAAGCGAACAGAACCCGCGTCGGCTCTCGCTTTACAGCGTTTTTCTAAATCTAATACACAAGGTTATCCACAGGAATAGTGGATAACTCTCACCGCCCCGCCCGGGGCGGGAGTTACAGAAAGAAAGCTTTTCGCCCTTTACACTCGCCAAAATGCCTTTTTTAGTTATTTTTTCATAAAAATATCGCTTTGTTTATGCCGATTAATACTAAAAATCCCCATTGCCAAAATCGCATTGGCCCCTTTCACGCGGATCGCTCTTGACGGCAGCGCAACGCCTTGCACCATGCCCTGACCAAAGAGCACCACAAGAGTGCAAAAAACGTCCGGGTTAACTTCCCCGCGTATTTTCGGGCCGCCACGGCAGCGCCTGTCAGGCCTGACGCGTGGTTAACAAGGCGATAACAATCCCCGTTTTCACCCGGCGGCAAAACTGGCCTGAGAGTTGCTTTATCTTCCTGCGTATAAACGCGGTGCGACAGCATGATGCGCTGCCTTCCGCGACGCGTAATCTCCGCGGCGCTATCGCCCGTAAAAGCGCAAGAACGACACCAAGTCGTCACAAGCGTCGTTTTTAACGACATATTGACTGTCATTCCGTCTACCGCAGACCTTGCTCTGGCTCATTAGACGGACGGCATTTTGTTCCAGACATTGCCACACTCGGGAAATTCGCCGCGCATGCGGCCTTTGCAGTCCCCGCCAACGAGTGAAACGGGCGTCTATGAGGAGAATGCCAAATGCTGAGCCTGAGATCGGTCAATCAATTTTACGGGCAGAACCACACCCTGTGGGACATCAACCTAGAGCTGCCGCGCGGCCAGTGCACCGTGCTGCTCGGCCGCAACGGCGTGGGCAAGACCACGCTGGTCAACTGCATTATGGGGCATGTGCCGGTGGTGAGCGGCAGCATGACCTGGCAGCCGGCGGATCAGCCGCCGCAAAACCTGTTGCTACAGCCGATGGAGCGCCGCGCCGCGCTGGGCATCAGCCACGTGCCCCAGGGGCGGCAGCTTTTTTCGCAGCTGAGCGTGGAGGAAAATCTGCAGGTGGCGCAAATGGCCGGGCGCGGCGCCCCTCGCCGCATTCCGCCGCTGATCTACAGCCTGTTTCCCCATTTGCGCCAGATGCGCGCGCGCCGCGCCGGCGATCTTTGCGTGGGCGCCCAACGCCAGCTGGCGATTGGTCGGGCGCTGGCCCAGGAGCCGGCGCTGCTGATCCTCGACGAACCGACGGCGGGCGTCCCCCCCTCGATAGCTACCGACATCGGCAACGTGATCCGCAGGCTCAACCGCGAATTGGGCATGACCATTTTACTGGTGGAGCATCAGCTGCCGTTCGTGCGCCGGGTGGCGGACCGCTTCTGCCTGTTGGACAGCGGGCGCTCGGTGGCGCACGGCGCACTGGCGCAGCTGGATGAGGCGTTGATCGGCGCCGGGCTGGCGCGCCAGGAAGGAGAATGAGGGAGAAAGCCTCCCTCATGGAGGGTTTATAGCAGGCTGATATCCAGATACTGCCCCAGCGGCGCCCGCTCGGCCTGCGGCAGGTGCGGGATTTCGCCCAGCAGCGGCGCCGGCAGCATGCGGCGCAGCGTGGCCAGGTATTCCTGATGCCGTCGCCCCGGCGGCGGCACGTCGTTGGCGATCCAACCGGCCAGCGTCAGCCCCGCCTGTTGCACCGCCTGCGCCGTCAGCACCGCGTGGTTGATGCAGCCCAGTTTAATGCCCACCACCAGGATCACCGGCAGTTGCTCCTGCTGCACCCAGTCGGCGAAGGTGTACTGCGCCGACAGCGGGGTAAACCACCCGCCCGCGCCCTCGACCAGCACCCAGTCGGCGCGCTGCTCCAACCGGCGCAGGCCGTCGGACAGCTGCGCCGCCTCGATCGGCCGGCCTTCATCGTCGCTGACGATATGCGGCGAGGTCGGTTCGGCAAAAACGTAAGGGTTGACTTCGTCGTAGCGGAGCGCCACGCCGCTGTTGGCCTGCAGCGCCAGCGCGTCGCCGTTGCGCAGCCCCTCGGCGGTCATCTCGCTGCCGGAAGCCACCGGCTTATAACCGGCGCTGCGGTAGCCCGCCCGGTTGGCGGCCTGCAGCAAGGCGCTGCTGGCGACGGTTTTACCGACTTCGGTGTCGGTGCCGGTCACGAACCAACGTTTAATCACGATAAATCACTCCATAAACCAGATGATAGCTGAGTGGGAACTGCCCCTGCCGGCACGGGTAAGCCGCCTGCAGCGCGGCGAGACGGCCACGCGACATCAGGCCGCCCTCGCGCCCCTGATGCAGGTGCGTGGCCCCGATGCCCTTGAGCGAACGCATCAGCGTCATCACGTCCGGGTAGTTCAGGGTGCGCAGCTCCGTGACCAGCTCGTGCCGATAGTCAGCACAGGCGGCGCGGATCTGCGCCAGCGGCAGGAAAGCGTTCACGTGGCGCTCGCCATCCACCTGTTGCCAGGCGTCCCCCAGTTCCTGCAGCGATCCCGCCGCCAGCGTGGAAAACAGAATTACGCCGCCGGGGCGGGTCACGCGATACAGCTCCGCCAGCGCGGCGGGCAGATCGCTGCACCATTGCACCACCAGGCTGCTGAAACAGATGTCCATCGCCGCATCGGGCAGCGGCACCTGTTCGATATCGCCCAGCAGATAATGGTGCGCCGCCTGCCGTTGACGGGCGACGTCCAGCATGCCCGGCGCCAGATCGAGCGCGGTCACCTGCTTGCCGCGCTCGCGCCACAGGCGGCTGAAATAGCCGGTGCCGCAGCCGGCATCCAGCAGCCGTTCGCCCGGATGGGCACTCCCCATCCCCAGTAAGCGCTCGCCAACGTCTCGCTGCAGCGCGGCGGCGGCGTCGTAGCTGCCGGCGGCGCGGCTGAAGGCCGAAGCGACCGCCTGTTTGTTCACCGCGTCATTGGCTGACGTCATGCAATACCTCCAGCAGGCGATCGATGTCCTGCGGCTGATGCGCCGCCGTCAGGGTGATGCGCAGCCGCGCGCCGCCCGGCGGCACCGTCGGTGGGCGGATGGCGCTCACCCACAGCCCGCGCTCGCGCAGGCGGGTCGCCAGATCGAGCGCGCGTTGATTGTCCCCCACCAGCAGCGGCTGGATGGCGGTATCGGAATCCGTCAGGGTTAGCGCCAGCGGCGCCGCGCCCTGGCGGAAACGCCGAATGTTGTCCTGCAGCCGGGCGCGCAGTTCATCGCCCTCTCGAATGCAGGCCAGCGCCGCCTGCAGCGCACAGGCCTGCGCCGGCGGCATCGCGGTGCTGTAGATCAGATGGCGGGCGAACTGCAGCAGATACTCGGCGGTCGCCTCATCGCACAGCACCGCCGCGCCGCTGACGCCGAACGCCTTGCCGAAGGTCGCCACCAGCAGTTCAGGGCGCACGCCCTGCTGCCAGCAGCTGCCGCGGCCTTGCTCGCCGCGCACGCCGACGCCGTGGGCATCGTCCACCATCAGCCAGGCGCCCGCCGCGCGGGTTAAGCGATGCAGTTCCGCCAACGGTGCGCCGTCGCCGTCCATGCTGAACACCCCTTCGGTCACCGCCAGCCGCTGCCCGTCGCAGGGTTTGGCCAGCAGATCCGCCAGCGCCTGCGGCTGATTGTGCTGGAAGCGGCGCAGCTCGGCCGGCGATTGCGCCGCCGCCTCCAACAGCGAGGCGTGGCTGAGGCGATCGGCTAAAATGCGATCGCCTTTCTGCATCAACGCCGCCAGCACCGCCTGGTTGGCGGCGTAACCGGAGATGAACAGCAGCGCGCGCGGATAGCCGAGCCACGCCGCCAGTTGCTCCTCCAGCGCCTGATGCGCCGCGCTAAAGCCGGTGACGTGGCCCGACCCGCCGCTGCCGACGCCGTAACGCTGCGCGCCCTGCTGCCAGGCAGCGATCACCCGCGCATCCTGGCTCAGCCCCAGGTAGTCGTTGCCGGAGAAGTTCAGGTAGAGACGATCGCCGAGTCGGATCTGGCGGCCGTTGCCGCCCTCGGTGGTCTGTCGCCGACGGTAGGCGGCGTTCAGGCGCCGCTCTGCCAGCGCCTGCTCGATGCGTTGTTGCCAGCTCATCACGGCGCCGCGTTGTAAAACTCGGCGGTATCGGCGTTCAGCAGCTGCTTAGCCAGCACCTGCTGTTGCTGGTTGTCGCCGTGTTCGGTGGCGGTCTGCTGCGGGTTCAGCCCCAGCTTGCGGAACAGCTGTAGATCCTTGTCTTCTTCCGGGTTCGGCGTGGTCAGCAGCTTGCAGCCATAGAAGATCGAGTTGGCGCCGGCCATAAAGCACATCGCCTGCGTCTGTTCGTTCATCTGTTCACGGCCGGCGGAGAGGCGGACATAAGAAGACGGCATCATGATGCGCGCCACCGCGATGGTCCGGATAAAGTCGAACGGATCGACGTCATCATTATCCGCCAGCGGCGTGCCTTTTACCTTCACCAACATGTTGATCGGCACACTCTCCGGCGGCTTCGGCAGGTTGGCCAGCTGCACCAGCAGCCCGGCGCGGTCGCGCACCGTTTCACCCAGCCCGACGATGCCGCCGGAGCATACTTTGATGCCGGCGTCGCGCACTTTGTCGAGCGTATCCAGGCGTTCCTGGTAGCTGCGGGTGGTGATGATGCTGCCGTAAAACTCCGGCGAGGTATCGAGGTTATGGTTGTAATAATCCAACCCGGCTTCCGCCAGCCGCTCGGCCTGAGTGCCGTCAAGCGTGCCCAGCGTCATGCAGGTTTCCATGCCCATCGCTTTCACGCCCTGCACCATCTGCTGCAGATAAGGCATATCGCGCTCGTGCGGGTTCTTCCACGCCGCGCCCATGCAAAAACGGGTCGAGCCGTTTGCCTTGGCCTTGCGCGCCGATTCCAGTACCTGTTCGACCTGCATCAACCGCTCCGACTCCAGGCCGGTCTTGTAGCGCGAGCTTTGCGGGCAGTATTTGCAGTCTTCCGGGCAAGCGCCGGTCTTGATCGACAGCAGCGTGCTGACCTGCACCTGACGCGGGTCAAAGTGCTGGCGGTGTACGGTTTGCGCTTCGAACAGCAGTTCAAGCAGAGGTTTATCAAACAGGGCCTGGGCTTGCCCTACTGTCCAGTGAATGCGATCGGCCATCATGGCGTCTCCAAAACGAAAAAGTGTCGCCAGTTTAAATATTGTGGATATACTGTCAACCAATCTTAATTCAATTTGGTTTACAAGTATGTCTGTGACCGCTTCCGACCTGGCGTTTGACCAACGTCATATCTGGCACCCCTACACCTCCATGAGCCGCCCGTTACCCTGTTACCCGATCGAGTCGGCCAGCGGCGTCGAGCTGCAGCTGGCGGACGGCCGGCGTCTGGTGGACGGTATGTCCTCCTGGTGGGCGGCGATCCACGGTTACAACCATCCGCACCTGAATCAGGCCGCCAGCCGGCAGCTGGAGAAGATGTCGCACGTGATGTTCGGCGGTATTACCCATCCGGCCGCCATCTCGCTGTGCCGCCGGTTAGTGGCGATGACGCCGGAAGCGCTGCAGTGCGTGTTCCTGGCGGATTCCGGTTCGGTGGCGGTGGAAGTGTCGCTGAAGATGGCGCTGCAGTACTGGCAGGCGCGCGGTGAGCGGCGGCAGCGCATCCTGACGCTGCGCCACGGCTATCACGGCGATACCTTCGGCGCGATGTCGGTCTGCGATCCGGACAACTCGATGCACAGCCTCTATCAGGGCTACCTGGCGCCGCACCTGTTCGCCACCGCGCCGCAGTGCCGCTTCGATGAGGAATGGCGCGAAGAGGACATCGCGCCGTTCGCCGCGTTGCTGGAGCAGCACGCCGGTGAAGTGGCGGCGGTAATCCTGGAACCGGTGGTGCAAGGCGCCGGCGGCATGCGTATCTACCACCCGACCTACCTCAAGCGGGTGCGCGAGCTGTGCGATCGCCATCAGGTGCTGCTGATCGCCGACGAGATCGCCACCGGCTTCGGCCGCACCGGCAAGCTGTTCGCCTGCGAGCACGCACAGGTGGTGCCGGACATTCTCTGCCTGGGCAAGGCGCTGACCGGCGGCTACATGACGCTGTCCGCCACCCTGACCACCCGCCACGTGGCGGAGACCATCAGCAACGGCGCGGCCGGCTGCTTTATGCACGGCCCAACCTTTATGGGCAACCCGCTGGCCTGCGCGGTGGCGGACGCCAGCCTGGCGCTGCTGTCGGAAAATCGCTGGCAGGTGCAGGTGAGCGCCATCGAAGCCCAGCTGAAACAGGAACTGCTGCCGCTCACGGCGCTGCCGAAGGTGGCGGACGTGCGGGTGCTGGGCGCGATTGGGGTGGTGGAGATGCGTGAACCGGTGGACGTCGCCGAGCTGCAGCGCGGATTCGTCGAACGCGGGGTGTGGATCCGGCCGTTCGGCAAGCTGATTTACCTGATGCCGCCTTACATCATCGAAGCGGAACAGCTCAGCCGCCTGACCGCCGCCGTCGCCGCCGCCGCGCGTTAATGCCTTACCAATGCTGGTCCAGATAGCGGGCCAGCAATCCCAGACACAGCAGCCAAAGTAAAATGATCATCGCTGCCGCCATGCGGCCGGTGGGGTTATCGACGCGCTTTTGCGCCTTCTCGCGCAGCTCGGCCATCAGCGGCTTGGGGATCAGGCGCACCGCCAGCATAATGCCCAACGGCACGATGATGACGTCATCCAGATAGCCCAGCACCGGAATGAAGTCCGGGATCAGATCGATCGGCGAGATCGCATAGCCGGCCACCAGCAGCGCGATCAGTTTGGCGTACCACGGGGTGCGCTTATCACGGGCGGCCAGCCACAGCGCGTAAATATCGCGCTTGATGCTTTTGGCCCAACGGCGCAGCCAGCCGAACCACGGCGTGCGTTTTTTCAGTGAGATCATGGTGGCGTTGTTTGGCTATCCGGCGGTCTGTAGGAAGGAAGATGCGGCCATGGTAACCGATCCGTGCCGCCGTTGGCGAATGGCAATCCCACTTGTATTGTCACGGCGAAACGATCTAGCTTAAGGGTCCGCGTTTACCGACAACTGGGAGTCACTATGGCTTTTCGTTTGTACAGCAACGATCTGCAGGACGGCGGCAAGCTGCCGCAGGCGCAGGTCTTCAACGGCATGGGCTACCACGGCGATAACCTGTCGCCCCACCTGGCCTGGGACGGCGTGCCGGCCGGCACCAAGAGCTTCGTAATCGCCGTTTACGATCCCGATGCCCCGACCGGCTCCGGCTGGTGGCACTGGATCGTGGCCAACATTCCCGCCGACGTACGCGAGCTGCCGCAGGGCGCGGGCTCCGGCAAAGCGCCGCTGCCCGCCGGCGCACTGCAGACCCGCACCGACTTCGGCTCGGCTGGCTACGGCGGCGCGGCGCCGCCAGAGGGCGAGAGCCACCGCTACCAGTTCACCGTGCATGCGCTGGACGTGGAGCGTATCGAAGTGGATGAGGGATCCAGCGGCGCGCTGGTGGGCTTTAACGTCCATTTCCACAGCCTCGGCAGCGCCACGCTGACGGTGACGTTCAACTGATCCCCCGCCAATAAAAAAGCGCGATTCAACCGAACCGCGCTTTTTCCATACTCGTCTGACCGCCGAATTACTTCGCCAGCACGCTCACCCACATCGGGCCTTTGCCCACCGGATAACGCGCCAGCGTGGTCAGCTCACCGCTGCGCTGATCAATCTCATGCACCGCGATGTGATCGGATTTCTGGCCGGACGAAATCACGAAGCGGCCGCTGTGATCGATATTGAAACCGCGCGGCTGCGCTTCGGTCGGGTGATAGCCGACCACGCTCAGCGTGCCGCCGTCTTCGGAAACGCTGAAGATGGTCAGAATGCTGGCGGTGCGATCGCTGGTGTACAGGAAGCGGCCGTTCGGCGTGATATGAATGTCCGCCGCCCAGCGGGTGCCGTCGAAGTCGGCCGGCATGATGTCCAGCGTCTGCGTCACGGTGTAGTGGCCGCCGTTTTCCGAGATGGCCAGCACGTCCACCGTACCGTCCAGCTCATTGACGCAGTAGGCGAACTTGTCGTTGTGGTGGAACGCCATATGACGCGGCCCGGCGCCGGCGGCGGTCGCCACCGCTTCCTGCGCGTGTGGCGTCAGCTGGCCCGCCAGGCTCAGGTTGAACAGGCGGATGCGGTCTTCTTTCAGGCAAGGCACCAGCACCAGCTGGTTGGTCGGATCGATATTCGCCGAGTGCGGCGCGGTCAGGCCGTCGATCTGCTGAATAGGCGCCGTCACCACGCCGTCGTGGCCGATCGGGCTGATGCTGGCGCAGTTGCCGCTGTAGGAGGCGGAGAACAGGTAACGCCCCTGCAAATCGGTGGAGATATGGGTCGGGCTGCCCGGCAGCGGCGCCATGCCGGCCTGCTGCAGCGTGCCGTCCGCCTCGATGCGATAGCTGACGATGCCGAACGCCGGACGTACGCCGACGTACAGGTGGGTCTTGTCCGGATGAAGGGTCATCGGCTGCACCTGGCCCGGCACATCAACGGTTTGCAGCAGCGCCAGCGCGCCGGCATCGTCCAACTGCCAAACGTGGATCTGCTGGCTCTCCGGGCTGGCGACATAAACGATTTGCTTCATGTGTTCTCCTTGCAAAGGGTAAAAGAGGAACCGGTTTCAGGCCGTTCGATTGCCCCTAGCTTACCGCACATCCGTCGCATGGCAACCCCGCTTAGCACCGGAAGCTCACGCGGTTTTCTCCGTTGGCTATCCGGTGTACCATCGGATTAATTTTATGGCTAACGATAACGAGAACCCTATGAGCTACCGCGTCATCGCCCTCGATCTTGACGGCACCCTGCTGGACAACCAAAAACGCATCTTACCGCAGTCGCTGGAAGCGCTGGCGCAGGCGCGCGCCGCCGGCATCCAGGTGGTGGTGGTCACCGGCCGCCACCACGTCGCTATCCATCCGTTCTACCAGGCGCTGCAGATAGACACCCCGGCCATCTGCTGCAACGGCACCTACCTGTATGATTTTCAGCAGAAGAAGGTGCTGGCGGCCGATCCTCTGGCGAAAGATCAGGCCAAGCAGGTGCTGCAGATGCTCAAACAGACCGACATTCACGGGCTGATGTATGTTGACGACGCCATGCTCTACCAGGAGCCGAGCGGCCACGTGACCCGCTCGCTGGCCTGGGCCGAAACCCTGCCGGTAGCGCAGCGCCCAACGCTGCTGCAGGTCGGCAGCCTGGCGCAGGCGGCCGACGACGCGCAGGCGATCTGGAAATTCGCCACCTCGCACGCCGATACCCTGGCGCTGCGCGAGTTTGCCGACACGGTGGAGAAAGAGCTGGGGCTGGCATGCGAATGGTCCTGGCGCGATCAGGTGGATATCGCCAAAGGCGGCAACAGCAAAGGCAAGCGCCTGCGCCAATGGGTGGAGTCGCAGGGGCTGAGCATGGATCAGGTGGTGGCATTCGGCGACAACTACAACGACATCAGCATGCTGGAAGCGGTCGGGTTGGGCGTGGCGATGGGCAACGCCGATGACGCGATCAAGGAACGCGCCGATCTGGTGATCGCCGATAACCTGCAGCCGGGCATCGCCGAGGTGATCCGCACCCGCGTACTGTAATCTTTTCGCCCTCCCGCCGGGAGGGCCTGTCTTAGCGGCTCTCGCGGCTGATCGACACGCTCTTCACCTGCGCGTACAGCCACTGCCCGGGGCGGATCGCCAGTTCGTCTCGCGCCCACGGCGTGATCCGCGCCCACAGCACGTGTTCCCCGACCGCCAGCTTCACTTCCACCTGCCCGTCCACGTCCAGACACTCGCTTACCTTGGCCGGCAACACGTTGCGAATGCTGCTGTTGACCGGCAGCTGCAGCACCAGCGAGACGTCGGCGGCGTTGATGCGAATGCGCAGCTGGGTGCCCAGTTCGGCGTCGATACCGCTGACCCACAGCCTTTGATCGCCGAGCGCCAGCGCGGTCATGGCATAGCGCTGATGATGCTCAATCACGCTGACGCGCAGCACGCTGCTCTGATCTTCACGCTGCAGCCACGGCCGCAGCGCGCTGCTGGCCCAGACGGCTTCCAGCCCGCCGAACGCACGCACCTCGCCGCGATCCAGCACCATCACCTGCTCGGCCAGGCGCAGGATCTCGTCCAGGCTATGGCTGACGTAGAGGATGGGGATGTTGACGTCCTGCGCCAACCGCTCCAGATACGGCAGCAGCTCGCGTTTGCGCGGCAGATCGAGCGAGGCCAGCGGCTCGTCCATCAGCAGCAGTTCCGGCGCGGTCAGCAGCGCGCGGCCGATCGCCACCCGCTGTTTTTCACCGCCGGAGAGCGTCAGCGGCAGCCGATTGAGCAACGGCCCGATGCCCAGCAGCTCGACGATAGTGTTGAACTGTGCGCGCATGCCGGCCGCCATGCCGTACTGCAGGTTGCCGCGCACCCGATAGTGCGGGAACAGCCGTGCATCCTGAAACACGTAGCCGATACGGCGCTTTTCCGGCGGCAGGCAAAGGCCCGCGGCGGTATCCACCAGCGTGCGGCCATTGAGCGCGATGCGCCCCTGCTGCAAACGGGTCAGGCCACCGATGGCGTTGATCAGGGAAGTTTTGCCCGCGCCGGACAGGCCGAAAATCGCGGTGATGCCCTGCGCCGGCAAATCGGCGCGAACGTTGAGATTAAGGTCGCCCAGCTGCTGCGAGAAATCCAGCTCCAGCATTTACACCCCCATCCGTTTGCGGCCCCAGCGGGCCAGCCATTCGGACACCATCAGCGAAGCCAGCGACAGCACGATGGCGATCACGCACAGCCGCGCGGCGGCGGCTTCCGCCCCCGGCGTTTCGATCAGCGTATACATCGCCAGCGGAATGGTGCGGGTTTCACCGGGAATGTTGGAGACGAAGGTGATGGTGGCGCCGAACTCCCCCAGCGAGCGGGCGAAGGCCAGCACCACGCCGACAATGACGCCGGGCAACGACAGCGGCAGCGTGATGGTGAAAAACACCCGCCACGGGTTGGCGCCCAGCGTGCGCGCCGCCTGCTCCAGCCGGATATCCACCGCTTCCAGCGCCAGCCGGATGGCGCGCACCATCAGCGGAAACGCCACCACCGCCGATGCCAGCGCGGCGCCGCGCCAGCTAAAGCTGAAGCTGAAGCCGAACCAGTCGTACAGCCACTCGCCGATGACGCCGCGCCGCCCCATGGCGATCAGCAGCAAATAGCCGACCACCACCGGCGGCAGCACCAGGGGCAGGTGAATGACGCCGTCCAGCAGCGCCTTGCCGGGAAAGCGGCAACGCACCAGCACCCAGGCCATCAGAATGCCGAACGGCAGGCTGCAGACCACCGCCAAACCGGAGACTTTCAGGCTCAGCTCAACCGCCTGCCACTCGTACTCACTCAGAATCATTTACGCGGGGTGAATCCATAATGTTCAAAAATAGCGGCCGCTTCCGGGCCCTTCAGATAGGTATAGAAAGCGCTGACCGTCGGATTTTGACGATCTTTCACAATCGCCATCGGATATTCAACCGGTTTGTGGCTGTCTTCCGGGAATACGCCCACCACTTTCACCTTGTCGCTGGCGACCGCGTCGGAGCCGTAGACGATGCCGAGCGGCGCTTCACCGCGCTCCACCAGCGCCATCGCGCTGCGCACGTTGTTGGCGCGCGCCAGTTTCGGCTCCAGCGCGCTCCAGGCGCCCAGGTGTTCCAGCGCCTCTTTGGCGTAGATGCCGGCCGGCACGTGATCCGGATCGCCCACCGCCAGACGGCCGCCGTTGAGCAGCTTGGTCCAGTCGGTCTGCTTGTCGATGGCGATCTTATCTTGCATATCGCTCTTGGCGGCGATCAGCACCAGTTCGTTGCCCAGCAGCGTATAGCGGGTGTCTTTCACCATCTGCTGCTTGTCGATGGCGTAATCCATCCACTGTTGATCGGCGGAGATGAACAGATCGGCCGGGGCGCCCTGCTCAATTTGGCGCGCCAGCGTCGAAGAGGACGCAAAGGAGGAAACCACCTGCACATCCTTGCCTTTTTGATACTGGGTGGCGATGTCCTGCAGCGCGTTGGTCAGCGACGCGGCGGCGAACACGGTGATCTTTTCCGCCGCCGAAGCCTGTGCCACCAGGCCCGATGCCAACACGATCCCGCCAACCCATTTGGTCCATTGCTGTTTCATTGTTTTTCTCCGCAAGTTAACGTGCATTATCACTCTTCGTTATATAAAAAATAATATAACGTTGCGCGAAAGCTTGTCATGCGGTTTATCGGCAAAGCGTGAGATAACTTGAGGAATGCCCGCCGGGCGATGCCGGCGGGTATCAGGATGGGGAACGGTCAGTGCTGGGTGCGATTTTCTTTCGAACGGCCCACTTTGGAGAAGACGTTGAACACTTCGCCAAAACCGTAGATCAGGCCGAGGATCAGCGCCATGACCACCGGCACCATGACCACGGCAAACAACAGACTTTTCAATAATTCCAACATGATAGCCTCGCTTAACTGCCCATTGAGCAGCAAATGCCTTTCACCGCATATCGGGTTATTCTAACCCAAAAAATCGGTAAAACCGGAGTTATTTTAGCCAGCGGGGCGAAATTGTGATCGGCTAAACGTGCCCTTTCCACCGGGCTCATGCCGAGGCGGGGTAATAGATCAGCGGCGGCGCATAGCCGGCGGGCGCCGCCAGCCGGGCCTCCACCCCGTACACCGCGCGAATGTTCTCCGGCGTCAGCGCCTGCCGCGGCGCACCTGCCGCACAGACCCTGCCCCGCTGCAGCAGCGCCACCCGATCGCAATAGCAGGCGGCCAGATTCAGATCGTGCAGCGTTACCACCACGCTGAGCTTCAGCCGCCGCAGCAAGGCCATAAACTGCTGCTGATGGGCGATATCCAGATGGTTGGCGGGCTCATCCAGCAGCAGCCACGGCGTTTGCTGCGCCAACGCGCGCGCCAGGTGCACCCGCTGCCGTTCGCCGCCGGACAGCCGCTGCCAATCGCGATCGGCCAGGTGGCTGATGCCCACTTGCTCCATCGCCTGCCCGGCGAGACGGCGATCTTCGGGGCCGAAACCGCGCCAGCGGCCGATATGGGCCAGGCGCCCCAGCAGCACCGCCTCCTTCACCGGCAGCGCGAAGGCGCCGGGGGCGGATTGCTCGAGAAAGGCGATGCGCCTGGCGCGCTCCCGCCCGGAAAACGCAGTAATTTCGCGCCCTTCCAGCCAAACGCGGCCCCCGGCGGCAGGCTGCAACCCGGCCAGCAGCTTGAGCAACGTAGATTTACCGCTGCCGTTGACGCCGAGCACGCCGGTGACCTCACCGGGCAAGGCGCAGAAATCCAGATTTTCCAGCACCGTGCGTTCGCCCGCTCGCCAGCTCACCGCTTCGGCGCGCAGGCCGGATCGCGCTTTTTCAATCGTCATGCATTGACCTTCCGATACAGCAACAGCAGGAATACCGGCACCCCCAGCAGCGCCGTCAGCACGCCGACCGGCAGCTCGCGCGGGGCAAACAGCGTTCTGGCCAGCGTGTCCGCCGCCACGGCGAACAGCGCGCCGCACAGCGCGCTGGCCGGCAACAGCAGCCGATGCCGCGAGCCGACCAGCCGCCGGGCGACATGCGGCACCGTCAGCCCGATAAATCCCACCGCGCCGCTGAACGCGACGATCGCCGCCGTCAGCGCGGTGGTCACCACATACAGCAGCAGCTTCAGCGGAGCCACCGCCACCCCCAACGAAGCGGCGGTCACGCCGCCGAACGCCAGCGCGTCCAGCTCACCCGCCCGCAGCCAACAAAGCAGCAGCGCCGCCGCCAGCGCCAGCCCGCACAGCCCGACCTGCGGCCAGCGCGCATCGCTGAACGATCCCAGCAGCCAGAACATCACGCCGCGCGTGGCGTTGGCGTCCGCCTGCCAGAGGGTGATCAGCGAAGTCAACGCAGAAAGCAGCTGCGTCACCGCCACCCCGGCCAGAATAAACAGCGTGGACTCCCCCTGCAGCGAACGCCCGGCCAGCAGCATCACCAACGCAAATGCTCCCAGCGCGCCGATAAACGCGCCGCCGGACACTGACAGCAGGCCGCCCCCCAGCCCCAATACCAATACCGTTACCGCCCCCACGCCGGCGCCGGAGGAGATGCCCAGCACCCAGGGATCGGCCAGCGGGTTGCGGGTCAGCGACTGCAGCACGGTGCCCGCCAACGCCAGCCCGGCGCCGGCCAGCGCCGCCAACAGCGCGCGCGGCATCCGCAGCGACCAGATGATGCGCTGATACACCTCGGCGTCGGTCGCCGCACTGCCGCTGACGCCGAATACGATGCGCCAGGCGTCGTGCCACGCGATCGGCGCAGGCCCCGACAGGGTGGCGCCCAGCAGGACCAGCGGCAACGCCGCCGCCAGCAACAGCAGCCAGCCGGCCTCACGGCCGGGCAGTAACCGCCGGATCATGCTATTTCCAGCCTGCGATCACATAGTCGTCCAACAGCTGCCACACCGTCCCCGCCTCGCTGAAACCGGCTTGTCTAAGCGCCGCGAGCTGGAAATCCACCGGCGTCGGCGGCGGCACCGGGCGGCCGGCGAACAGCGCTTCACGCTCGGCCTGATAAGCGGCCAGCGTCGGCGATTGCAGCGCGCCCGCAAACCAGCGATCCCAATCCTCGACGCCGTTGTCCCAGGCGCGCTGTTGGGTCTGCTCGTCGTGCCGCTCCGCCAACGCTTTCAGCCGCGGCTGACGCTGGTCATAGCGCTGATGATCGGCGTTCAGGAACACGCCGCCGTCGGCCAGCAGCCCGGCAACGTTGCGGTACAGCGCCAGCTGCTGCTCGGGCATCAGCCAGTGCAGCGCCGTGCTGGATACCGCCGCCTGTGGCGCGGGGCCGGACAGCGCGGCAAAACAGGCCGGATCCGCCAGATCGGCCTGCAGAATGCGGATCCGATCGCCGTACTCCGCCAGCGCACCGCGCGCCACCGCCAGCAACAGCGGATCGAGATCGATGGCGGTCACCCTGGCCTGCGGAAAGCGCTGCAAAATGCGCAGGCTCAGCGATCCCGGGCCGCAGGCCAGATCCACCACGTGAAAATCCTGGCCGGCGGCCAGCGCCAGCACCTCCAGCTGGGCGTTAAAACGCGCTTCCCGTTCGGCGATGTAGGCCGCCTGCTGGCGATCCCAGGAGTCCAGCAGCGAAGAGAATGAAACGGCAGTCATATCAAGGTTCCTTGTTGGAAAAAGTCGGCGCCTGCGGCGGCAAGGCCGCCAGGCCCCGAATCAAACGGCCCAGCGCCGCCACGGTGCGGGCGGAAGGGTCCATGTCGTAACCGGGGAGGATCACGTAGCGCCGCTGACGCACGGCGCGCAGCGTCGCGGTCAGCGGGTGATGTTCCAGAAAGGCGATCTTATCGGCCGCGCTGTCGCCGAGGCCGCCGCGCGGCAGATCGCCAAGCACGATCGCATCCGGATCGCGGGCGGCGATAACCTCCCAGGACACCGTCGGCCACAGCTCGGGCCGATCGCCGAACAGGTTCTCGCTGCCGACGCTGCGGCTCAGCAAACCTGGCGCGCCGCAGCAGCCCGCCACGTAGGGCGTTTGCGCGCCGGCATACCACCACAGCAGACGTAAATGCGGCAGCGGCGCGCGCTGCGCCTCAAACGCCCTCAGCTGCCCGCGCAGCCGCGCGATCAGCGCTTCACCGGCGCGGCTGACGTTGAAAATGCGCGCCAGCTCCCGCAGCTCGGTGAAAATGTCTTCGAATGTCAGCGCGGCGGCGATCGCGCTTTGCTGGCCGCTGCAGGCGCCGGGAGAGAGATAAGTGCCGATGCCCCATTCTGCCAGCCGCGCCCGATCGGGCGTTTCCGGGCTGTGCAGCCAGTAATAGCTAGCCGAATAGACAAAATCCGGCCGCATCAGCAGCAACGCTTCCGCCGTGGGCGGCGCCGGGCTGGTGGGCGCCTGCAATGTCTCGGCCGACGCCGTTGGCACGGGATCGCGCGTGCGGTCATACCCGACCACGCCGATCGCGCGGCCAGCCAGCCCCAGCGCCATCAGGTTTTCCAGCGCCGGGTTGGCGTAAACCAGCACCCGCTGCGGCGGCTGCGGGTAATCGCGCGTTACCCCGCAATTTTGCAGGCTGACGGCAGCGGCACGCAGCGGCGCGCTGCCGCCCAATCCCAGGGCGCACAACAGCAGGGCAAGCCAGCCTTTCACGCCGTCAGAACCTGACCGACACGAAGGTTTCATAGCTGCGCGGCGGCGCGATCAGCGCCTGGTCCGGGTAAGTACGCTGATAGGCGTACAGCTGGTTGGTGGCGTTGCGAATGCGAAAACCGACATCGACGATCGGCGTCAGCTGATAGTCTGCCGCCAGATCGAGCGTGGTGTACGCACGCATCTTGCGCCGGTTGGCGTCGTCGTTGTAGCTGCTGCCGACGTAGCGCAGCGAAGAAGCCAGCCCCAGGCGCTCCGTCGCCTGATAATGCACGCTGAGGTTGGCGGTCCAGTCCGGGATATAGGCCGGGCGATTGCCGTTGTAGCTGCGCAGCGGGCTACCGCCGCGATAGTCGTCGTAGCGGGCATGCGTGTAAGCGGCGTTGCCGGCCAGCTCCCAGCGTTCGTCGGGACGCAGCACCACGCCAAGCTCAATGCCGCGCGACGTCTGCCTGCCTACCGCGTTCAACGCATCCGGCCGCTGCGCGTCGGGCACAAACAGGTTGTCCTTGCGCAGTTCGTACAGCGCCAGCGTCGCCTCGCCCTTGTTCCCCCAGAACTGCCCTTTGGCGCCGGCCTCCCACTGGCGCGCTCGCGTCAGCGGCAGATCGGTCTGCGTTGGGCTGAGGAAGAACAGATCGTTGCCCGGCTCCTGGCCGGTGGTGTAGTTGGCGTAGAGCGTGAGGTTGTCGGTCAATGCATAGCTGGGGCCCAGGCTCCAGGTGCTGAAAACGTAGGTGTGCGCGCGGCTCTCTTCCTGCGGCCCCTGGAAGCGCCAGTCCATGTTCATATGGTTGTAGCGCAGCTGGCCCAGCAACGCTAAACGCTCGGTCAGGCTGAAGCGATCCTCGAGAAAGGCGGCGTACTGGTTCTGGGTAACGTGGCGCACCGGCGCGCGTTGGCGGTCGGTACCCTGGGCGAACGGCTCTCTGGGCGGCGCGCCAAGCGGCACGTCTTCCGAGCCGGGGAAACCGTTGGAATAATACTGAAAATGCCGCTTGCTCAGATCGAGGCCGACCAGCAACCGGTTATCAAAACCGGCGATGGCGCGGTCGAATACCAGCGAACTGCGGTTGCCGATCAGATCGTCGTCGTGCGCCAGGGCGCCGAAGGAGTCGCGGTTGACGTCGCCGGGCCGGGCCGCCGCCGCGACGCGGAAGCGCTCGACGTTGCGCCATTCGCGAAAGCCGCTGTAGTAATAGAATTGGTTATGCCATTCCACTTCGGGCGTCATAAACCAGTCCAGGCTGGCCTGAAATGCGGTGGCGTTGCTCTGGATGCGGCTGTCGGTCAGGTTGTTGTAATTGATGTCGCGCAGCTCGCCGGCAATGCGCCCGTCCAGCAGCGGCGTGCCGTAGTAAGGATTGTTGGTGCGGTTGAGCATGCGGTCCAGGCTAAGCGTCAACAGCGCATCGTCCGTCAGCTTAAACAGCAGCGAGCCGGAAACCCGCTTCTGCCGATCGCGTTCATACTGCACGTTGCTGCCGCTGTCGTTGCCGCTGACGTCCAACCGGTACGCCACCGCATCGTCCACCAGCGCGCCACCGGCCCCCAGATGCAGACGCTGGCTGCGGTAACTGCCGAAGCCATAATCGAGCTCGAACGGCTGGCGGCTGAAGGTCGGCCGCCGCGAGATCAGGTTGACGCTGCCGCCCGCGGCGCTCAGGCCGTTCAAGGCCGATCCCGGCCCGCGCAGTACCTCGATGCTGTCGTAATGCGCCGGATCGCCCAGCTGCAGCGTGCTGCCGGGCATCTCCACGCCGTTATACAACCAGGCGATAGGCCGGAAACCGCGCGCGGAAAAGTTATTGGACAACGTTGGCGAAGCGACGCCGGACAGACCGGTGGCGTGCTCGACGGCGGCGGCCAGCGAGCGGTCGCCCCGCTGTTGGATCGCTCTTGCGCTGATGATATCGACGCTGCGCGGCGTCTCCCGAGCGGTCAGCCCGAGCTGCGAAGCGCTGCGGCTCACGGCGCTCAACGCATCGTAGCGCCCGGCGGGGGCCGCCGCCTCCACCGTGAGCTGTTCTTCGCACCCCGTGGCATTGCGGGCTGTATCGCAGTCGGCAGCGAAAGCCAGCGGCGCCGTCAGTGCGCCGCCGACCCAGGCGGCAAGGCATAAAGATTTTCTGGGCGTGACAAGACGCCGGCGTGTCGTACTCATGTGGAGCATCCCTGTGGTGAAATAAAAACCGGCCGTAAGCCGGCGTAAAGCCTTATTGTTTTTCTATTATGTTATATTATAACAACAAGGCAATACCAGTCTTTATTGCCACGCGCTCCACCGCACTGCGTTTGGCGCTTTGCCGCCAAATCGGCGACAATAAGATTTTTGCCGCCGACAGGATGCGCTATGCAGGCCGAAATTCTTCTGACTCTCAAACTCCAGCAAAAGCTGTTCGCCGATCCGCGCCGCATCGCGCTGCTGAAACAGGTGCAGCACACCGGCTCCATCAGCCAGGGCGCCAAACTGGCGGGCATCAGCTATAAAAGCGCCTGGGACGCCATCAATGAAATGAACCAGCTGGCGGAACAAACGGTGGTGGAACGCGCCACCGGCGGTAAAGGCGGCGGCGGCGCGCAGCTGACGCACTATGGCCAGCGGTTGATCCAGCTGTATGACCTGCTGGGCCAGGTGCAGCAAAAAGCTTTCGACGTGTTGCAGCAGGACGATCTGCCGCTCGACAGCCTGCTGGCGGCCATCTCGCGCTTCTCGCTGCAAACCAGCGCGCGCAATCAGTTCTTCGGCACCGTCATCGAACGCGATCATCAGCAGGTGCAGCAGCACCTGGCGATTTTGTTGAACGACGGCACCACTCGCCTGATGGCGGCCGTCACCCAACAAAGCGCCGACCGGCTGCAGCTGACGCCGGGTAAAGAGGTGCTGGCGCTGATCAAGGCGCCATGGGTGCGGTTAAGCGTCGATACGGCGGAGCATACCGGCGCAGATAACGCGCTGGCGGGCGTGGTGGCCGGCATTCAGCCAGGCGCTGAACACAGCGAGGTGCTGGTGACGCTGGCGGGCGGCGAAACCCTGTGCGCCACCCTGACGACGGCGGAGTTGCAGCGTCTGCAGCTGAGCGTCGGTGCCGCCGTACACGCCCTGTTCAACGCCGATCGCGTGATTGTCGCCACGTTGTGTTAAGCGCAACGTGACGTTGCGTTTTTGTTGATTGACATCCCCCTGCAATGCGCCTATTTCTAAGGCAAATAATTGCAAAAAAAGGAACAGGTGATGTCGTCGTTGCACATTTCGCAAGGTTCATTCCGCTTAAGCGATACCCGCACCCTGACGCTGGACGCGCTGGAAATCCAGGCCGGCGACAGCTGGGCCTTCGTCGGCGCCAACGGCAGCGGCAAATCCGCCCTGGCGCGCGCGCTGGCGGACGAACTGGTTCTGCTGAGCGGTGAACGCCGCAGCGATTTTCAGCACGCGGTGCGCATCTCCTTCGAACAGTTGCAAAAAATGGTCAGCGACGAGTGGCAACGCAACAACACCGATCTGCTCAGCGCGGACGAGGACGACACCGGCCGCACCGCGGCGGAAATCATTCAGGAAGAGGTGAAAGACGCCGCCCGCTGCGAGCGGCTGGCCGCGCAGTTCGGCATCACCGCCCTGCTGACACGCCGCTTCAAATACCTCTCCACCGGCGAAACGCGTAAAACTCTGCTATGCCGGGCGCTGATGCCCGAGCCTGACCTGCTGATCCTCGACGAGCCCTTCGACGGGCTGGACGTTCACTCGCGCGCGCAGCTCGCCGCATTGCTGAGCGAGCTTTCCGCCCAGGGCCAAACCGTGGTGCTGGTGCTCAACCGGTTCGACGAAATACCGGATTTTGTCCGGCAGGTGGGCGTGCTGGCGGACTGCACCCTGACCAGCCGCGGGCCGCGCCGCCAGGTGATGGCGGACGCGCTGGTGGCGCAGCTGGCGCACAGCGAAAACCTCAGCGGGCTGGCGCTGCCGGAGACCGAGGATCCGACGCAAAAGGTGACGCTGCCGGCGGATCGGCCGCTGATCGTCCTGCGCGACGGCGTGGTCAGCTATAACGATCGGCCGATCCTCAATCATCTCGACTGGCAGGTTAACCCCGGCGAACATTGGCAGATCGTCGGCCCGAACGGCGCCGGCAAATCCACGCTGCTCAGTTTGATCACCGGCGATCATCCGCAGGGCTACAGCAACGATCTGACGCTGTTCGGCCGCCGCCGTGGCAGCGGGGAAACCATCTGGGAGATCAAGCGCCATATCGGCTACGTCAGCAGCAGCCTGCATCTGGACTATCGCGTCAACACCAGCGTGCGCAACGTGGTGCTGTCGGGGTTCTTCGATTCGATCGGCATTTATCAGGCGGTCTCGGATCGTCAGCGGCAGCTGACCGAACAATGGCTGGCGCTGCTCGGGCTCGACGGCGCGCGCGGCGATGCCCCGTTCCACAGCCTTTCCTGGGGCCAACAGCGGCTGGCGCTGATCGCCCGCGCGCTGGTGAAACACCCGGCGCTGCTGATCCTCGACGAGCCGCTGCAAGGGCTGGATCCGCTCAATCGCCAGCTGGTGCGTCGCTTCATCGACGTGCTGATCGGCCAGGGCGCCACCCAGCTGCTGTTCGTCTCGCACCATGCCGAAGACGCGCCGCAGTGCATCACTCACCGCCTCAGCTTCGTGCCCGACGGCGAGGGCGGCTACGGCTACCAACAGCAACGGCTGGAGACGGCCTCCGCCTGAAGCGCGGCGTAAACATATCCGGCAACACTTCACCGCAGCACATCACATTTGGCCTTTTATCATAGAAAGAAAGAAGGCCATTTTCTGGAGACGCCATGTCCGCTGCGTTGATTATTATCGACCTGATCGAGGATCTGATCGGGCCCAAAGGGCGCGCCAACCACTGCCGCGAACAGGTGGTGGCGACCCACCTGCTCGCCAACGTCAATGCCGCCGCGGCCTACGCCCGGGTGCGAAAAATCCCGGTGATTTGGGTGCGGGTGGGATTCGCCGACGATTATCATGATATTCCCCCCCACTCGCCGCTGTTCAACCATTTGAAACAGATAGGCGCGCTGCGGCTTAACAGCCCGGGCTGCCGCTGGATGCCCGAACTGCATCAGGAAGAGACCGATCTGCTGTTTGAAAAAACGGCGGTAAGCGCCTTCTCCGGTAACAATTTGTTAGCCTGGCTACGGCAGCATCGGTGCCATCATCTGCTGCTGGCGGGCGTCAGCACGCCGCTCGCCATCGAGAGCTCCGCGCGTCAGGCGCACGACGCCGGCTTTCAGGTGACCGTGCTGCACGACCTGTGCGCGGCCCCCACGCAGGAGATCCACCAGCAGAGCCTGGACACCCTGCAAAACCTGGCCGAAATCACCCGCTCGCAGGCCTGGATGAAAGGCTGACCCGCGTTGTCGCCGGTCGTATGGGCCGGCATCATGCACAAATCCGTCACTGCCCCGACCTTTAGCGTCATTTGGGTGTGCTACTATCCGCTTTAGCGCTCAATTTCGCCATCATCGCACGCCGCAAAGGCGCTGAGCGCCGTGTACATATTTTAAAGGGACATATTATGTGGGGCGTACTGGCTGCTTCGTTATTTTTCTTGCCGTTTAACCGGCTGATAGCCTGGGTGATCCTGGCCGCCTCGGCGGGCATGGGGCTTTATCATGGGGTACTGACGCCACTCAGCCTGAGTTATCTGCTGGCGATCGCAGCGTTGGCGGGGCTGCGTCACCATTTTCGCGAGCAGCGTAATCTGGCGATCGCGTTCGAAGGGTTGGTGGTCGCCGGCTGCATCGCGCTGTTCTTGCATCTGGTGCCGGGCATCCACAACCAGCTGATGATCGACGGCGACAAAGCCGGCCCGCTCAGCGCGCCGTTCACCATGTATTACAACTTCGACAAGGCGATGGTGCCCTTCCTGCTGTTCGCCTGCTTGCCCACGCTGTTCAGAACCGATAAAGCGGAAAAAAGCGTCGCCTCGGGTTCCTGGATTGCCTTGATCATCAGCGTACCGGCGCTGTTGCTGCTGGCCGTGGCGCTGGGCGGTTTAAAAATCGAACTGCATGCGCCCGCCTGGATCCTGCCGTTCGTGATGGCGAACCTGTTCTTCGTCTGCATGGCCGAAGAAGCGCTGTTTCGCGGCTACCTGCAACAGCGCCTCAGCCAATGGCTGGGGGCCTGGCCGGCGCTGATCGTCGCCGCCCTGGTGTTCGGCGCCGCGCATTTGGCCGGCGGCATGCTGATGGTGATCTTCGCGACGCTGGCCGGCGTGATCTACGGCCTGGCATGGATGTGGAGCGGCCGCCTGTGGGTGCCGATTCTGTTCCATTTCGGGCTTAACCTCACCCATCTGCTGTTCTTCACCTACCCGCTGTATCAGCACCCCTGACGGCTGACGCCGGCAGAGAGCCTCTCTCTGCCGGTTGACCAGGTGAAAACGCTATCACCGGCAGCTCACCGCAATCCCCTCAAGCACGTAGCCACCGGCTCATCTCCGCGCATCCGGCGCTTTTCAATGAAGTGTAAACGATTCCATTTTTCGCGTTAGATCACCTTTTTATCGCCGCGAGCATGCTATCTTTTTGCGCAATGTACTCTCCCTTTTCAGCAACGGGCGTATCAAGACGGCGGCTGAAAGCGATTACACCTCGTCGACGCCAAGAAAGGAACCGTATGACGGCATTTAACCCTATCGATCATCCACACCGCCGCTATAACCCGCTGAGCGGCCAGTGGGTGCTGGTCTCACCGCACCGCGCCAAGCGCCCCTGGCAGGGCCAACAAGAGGCCGTCCCCACGGAAACGCTGCCGGCGCACGATCCCGACTGTTTCCTGTGCCCGGGCAACGCGCGCGTCACCGGCGATCGCAATCCGGATTATCGCGGCACCTACGTCTTCACCAACGATTTCGCCGCGCTGATGAGCGATACGCCGCCGGCGCCCGACAGCCAGGATCCTTTGATGCGCAGCCAGAGCGCGCGTGGCGTCAGCCGGGTGATCTGCTTCTCTCCCGATCACAGCAAGACCCTGCCCGAATTGACGCTGCCAGCGCTGGAGCAGGTGGTCGCCGCCTGGCAGGCGCAAACCGATGAGCTGGGCAGGCAGTACCCCTGGGTGCAGCTGTTCGAAAACAAAGGCGCGGCGATGGGCTGCTCCAACCCGCACCCGCACGGGCAGGTCTGGGCCAACAGTTTTCTGCCGAACGAGGCCGAGCGCGAAGATCGCCTGCAGCACGAGTATTTTCAGGAACATGCCTCCCCGCTGCTGCTGGACTACGCGCAGCGCGAGCTGGCCGCCGGCGAACGCATCGTGGTGAACACCGAACACTGGCTGGCGGTGGTGCCCTACTGGGCCGCCTGGCCGTTTGAAACGCTGCTGCTGCCGAAAGCGGCGGTGCAGCGCATTACCGATCTCAGCGCGGCACAAAGCCAAGATCTGGCGCTGGCGCTGAAGAAGCTGACCAGCCGCTACGACAACCTGTTCCAGTGCTCCTTCCCCTATTCGATGGGATGGCACGGTGCGCCGTTCAACGGTGCCGACAATCGGCACTGGCAGCTGCACGCCCATTTCTACCCACCGCTGCTGCGTTCAGCCAGCGTGCGCAAATTTATGGTCGGTTACGAGATGCTGGCGGAAACCCAGCGCGACCTGACCGCCGAACAGGCCGCAGCGCGTCTGCGCGCCGTCAGCGATATTCATTACCGTGAAGCCGGAGCCCAAGCATGAGCCTGAAACCGCTTACCCATTCCCTGTTTACCGAACACTTCGGCTACGCGCCGGCGTTGACCATCCAGGCGCCGGGGCGGGTGAACCTGATCGGCGAGCATACCGATTACAACGACGGCTTCGTACTGCCCTGCGCCATCGATTATCAAACCGTCATCGCCTGCGCCAAGCGCGACGACCGCCAGATCCGCGTCCTCGCCGCCGATTATCAGAATCAGCAGGATCAATTCTCGCTCGACGATCCGATCGTCAGCCACCCCGATCAGCGCTGGTCCGACTATGTGCGCGGCGTGGTGAAGCACCTTCAGCGCCGCAGCGCCGACTTCGGCGGCGCGGATCTGGTGATCGCCGGGAATGTGCCGCAAGGGGCGGGGCTCAGCTCCTCCGCCGCACTGGAAGTGGCGGTGGGCCAGGCGCTGCAGGCGCTCTATCAGCTGCCGCTGGACGGCGTAGCGCTGGCGCTGAACGGCCAGGAGGCGGAGAACCAATTCGTCGGCTGCAACTGCGGTATCATGGACCAGCTGATCTCCGCGCTCGGCCGGCGCGACAGCGCTCTGCTGATCGACTGCCGCTCGCTGGAAACCCGTGCGGTACCGATGCCGGACAACGTCGCGGTGGTGATCGTCAACTCCAATGTGCAACGCGGGCTGGTGGACAGCGAATACAACACCCGCCGCAAACAGTGCGAGGAAGCGGCGCGGTTCTTCGGCGTCAAGGCGCTGCGCGACGTCAGCCCCGAACAGTTTGAGGCGCGTCAACGCCAGCTCGATCCGTTAGTAGCCAAACGCGCGCGCCATGTGATCAGCGAGAACGCCCGCACGCTGGCAGCGGCCGACGCGCTGGCGGCCGGCGATCTGCAGCGCATGGGCCGGCTGATGGCGGAGTCGCACGCCTCGATGCGCGACGACTTTGAAATCACCGTGTCGCCGATCGATAAGCTGGTCGAGATCGTCAAAGCGACGATCGGCCCACGCGGCGGCGTGCGCATGACCGGCGGCGGCTTTGGCGGCTGCATCGTCGCGCTGATGCCGCAAGATCTCGTGGAGACGGTGCGTGCCGCCGTGGCGCACGAGTATCCGCGGCAAACCGGCGGATTGCAGGAAACCTTCTATGTCTGCCAGGCTTCGCAAGGCGCCGGCCTATGCTGACGACAACGGCGGCACTCGCCCCCGATGGACGGCCTTATCAGCTGACGCAGCTGCAAAACGCCGGCGGCATGACGGTGACGCTGATGGACTGGGGCGCCACCTGGCTGTCCGCCGTCTTGCCGCTCAAATCCGGTGAAAGGCGCGAGCTACTGCTCGGCTGCCGCAGCCCGGCGGACTACCAACGTCAGGGCGCCTATCTGGGCGCCACCGTCGGCCGCTACGCCAACCGTATCGCCAACGCCAGTCTGCCCATCGACGGGAAACCCCATGCGCTGGCCGCCAATCAGGGCGCCCACCAGCTGCACGGCGGCCCCGACGGTTTCCATGCCCGCCGCTGGCGCCGGGTACAGCACGATGCGCATCAGGTCTGCTATGCGCTGCACTCGGCGGAGGGCGATCAGGGTTTTCCGGGCAATCTCGACGTGCAGGTCTGCTACCGCCTGACCCCCGACAATCGCGTGGAAATCAGCTATCTGGCGCAGGTCGATCGCCCCTGCCCGGTCAACCTGACCAACCACGCCTATTTCAATCTGGACGGTGCCGGCACCGACGCCCGCGCCCAGCGGCTGCAGCTGTTCGCCGATCGCTATCTGCCCGTCGACGCCGAGGGCATTCCCTGTGCCGGGCTGACGCCGGTGGACGGCAGCGGCATGGATTTTCGCCAGCCGAAAACGCTGCTGCAGGATTTTCTGCGCGACCGCGACCAGCAGCGGGTAAAAGGCTACGATCATGCTTTTCTGCTGCACCGCACCTGCGGCGCGCTGGAGTGCCCGGCGGCCCATTTGTGGTCCGCCGACGGGCAAGTGCAGATGAGCGTGTTCACCGACGCGCCCGCACTGCAACTCTACAGCGGCAATTATCTGGCCGGCACGCCGGCGCGCGACGGCGGCAGCTATGCCAACCACGCCGGCGTGGCGCTGGAGAGCGAGTTTTTGCCGGACAGCCCGCACCATCCCGAATGGCCACAGCCGGACTGTTGGCTGCAGCCGGGGAGCCGCTACCGCAGCACCACGCATTATCAGTTTTATCCTATCTGACCGCCACGCCCCTCGCCGCGCGGCCGGGGGCGATTTGTTATAAATGCTTACCTTTTAGCGCTATTCCCCCGCCGGCGCCCACCTTTCCTTATTCCAAAGCGCGCACTACACTCAGGCTACCGTGATAAGCACAACGCCTTGTGCAACGTCACAATTTTCGGCCGATGGCGGCCAATCAATAGCTGAAGGAACACCTATGCGTCTGATTACTGCACTTCCATTGCTGGCGGGCTTAATGCTGAGCACCAATCTGATGGCGGCCGACGCGACGACGGCGACAAAAACGCCTTCGCCGGCGCAGGCGGCCCAACAGAAACGCATGACCGATTGCAACCAACAGGCATCCACCAAATCGCTGAAAGGCGCGGATCGCTCCACCTTTATGAGCACCTGCCTGAAATCTGAAGGCGCCGCCGCGACGGGCAAAACCCTGACGCCACAGCAGCAGAAAATGAAAACCTGCAACGCCGACGCCAAGACCAAGAACCTGAAGGGCGACGCGCGTAAAACCTTCATGAGCAGCTGCCTGAAAAAATCGGCCTGATTTGCCCCACGCCACGGCGCGTCCGAAGCGATTTCGGCGCGCCGTTTCCCCCTCGCAGCGCCAGCCTGAACGATTCAGCTTTTTCCTTTCGCCAGCCCTTACTTTGCGGCAAGAAATTGGCTATGGTTAGACACTATCGATTGCCGAGCCCCGGCCCGCGGCAATATAATGATTTTCGTTATCATTGAAATGTCAGATTATTAAGGAGTTAAGCTATGGCTGTAACTAAGCTGGTTCTGGTGCGTCACGGCGAAAGCCAGTGGAACCAAGAAAACCGCTTCACCGGTTGGTATGATGTCGATCTGTCCGACAAGGGCCGTACCGAAGCGAAAGCAGCAGGCAAGCTGTTGAAAGAAGAAGGGTTCACTTTCGACTTCGCTTACACCTCCGTACTGAAGCGCGCGATCCACACCCTGTGGAACATCCTCGACGAGCTGGATCAGGCCTGGTTGCCGACCGAAAAATCCTGGAAGCTGAACGAACGTCATTACGGCGCGCTGCAGGGTCTGAACAAAGCGGAAACCGCTGAAAAATACGGCGACGAGCAGGTGAAACAATGGCGTCGCGGCTTCGCGGTGACCCCACCTGAGCTGACCAAAGAAGACGAACGCTACCCTGGCCACGATCCGCGCTACGCCTCGCTGACCGAGCAAGAGCTGCCGCTGACCGAAAGCCTGGCGCTGACCATCGATCGCGTGATTCCTTACTGGGACGAAGAGATCCTGCCACGCATCAAGAGCGGCGAGCGCGTGATCGTTGCGGCGCACGGCAACTCGCTGCGCGCGCTGGTGAAATACCTGGATAACCTGAGCGAAGACGAAATCCTCGAGCTGAACATCCCAACCGGCGTGCCGTTGGTGTATGAATTTGACGAGAACTTCAAGCCAACCAAACGTTACTACCTGGGTAACGCCGACGAGATCGCTGCAAAAGCGGCCGCCGTGGCAAACCAGGGTAAAGCGAAGTAATTTCGCCCGTTAACGAAAAAGCCCCCGGTGAAAACCGGGGGCTTTTTTATTACTGATTACTGTGGCGGCTGCTGCGCCATCGCCTCGTTCACCGCGTCCAGCCGTTCCTGCATCGCCGGGTGGGTGCTGAGCCAGGCCGGCAGCGCCCAGTCATCGGCCTGTTCTCGTTCAGGCGCCTGCGCCAACGCGCGATAGATCGCTGCCATTTGCGCCAGCGAACGCCCCTGTCGCTGCATTTGCGCTATCGCGAACGCATCCGCCTCGCGCTCCATCACGCGGGAAAACTGCATCTCATTCACGAAGGACGCAGACTGCAGCAGCGTATCGCCGATGCCGCTGACGTCACCGGTCATCCACATCAGCGTCAACGCCACCAGCGACGAACGCACCAGCATGCGCATTGGGTGGCGATGAGCGTGGTGCCCCATCTCATGCAACATGACTGCCGCCAGCCCATCGTCGTTTTTCGCCAGGGCGACCAGACTATCGCTGAGCACCAGCGTGCCGTCCGGCAACATAAAGGCGTTCGGCGCACCGGGCACCGCCATCAGCTTCAACGACAGCGGCGTACGCGCCTCACGCATTTCGGCCGGCATCACCTGCCGGAACAGCTGCTGCAACGCCCGCTGCCGCTCGGCCGGGAGTGCAGAAGGCTTGAAGCCGCTCTGGCTTAAAAACGTCTGCGTGTGTTCGCCCAGCGTCTGTTCCACCGAGGTGGGGATGCGCATGGCGATCTCGCTGCTCGCCCACGGCAGCACGACGTAAACGTAGGCCACGACCGCCAGCAGCGTCATCAGCAGCGCCAGAGCGACGCCGCGTTTGTGGCGTTCCAGGCGATGCACCCAGCCCGGCGAACGCCGCTGATAGAACCAGCGGCGAAACGCCGCGTCGTCGTCCGGCACAAAGCGCGCGCCGTCCTTAAAGGTCAGCGTCAGCGGAATATTGCCCAGCGCCGCAGAGACGGTGATGTCCGCCAAGGGGATGTAACGTTGCTCATCCTGCCGTTGCAGCATCACGCCCTCGCCGCTTTCGTTCACCAGCAGGCGGGCCGCCTCACGTGCGGCCCGCCCCGGCAACTGATAGGCGCCCTCAAGGATCATCGGCGCCTCAGAAGCTGCCGCCCAGATCCAGCGCCTGCACCGCTTCTTCAGCCACCGCGCTGTTGGCGGTTTCCTGATGCGCCGCGATGTCCAGCAATGCCAGATCGCCTTCAACCGCCGTGCACTCCGCCAGATAACGGGCGTGACGCACTTCCGCCACCGGCGCAGCAAAGCCGAGCGAGAACAGCGTGATCAGGGTATTGGTGATCAACAGCCCCATATACGGCAGGGTCTGCATGGAAGAGTGCAATTTGATGCTGCCGTTCAGCGTCGCCTGGTTAAACAGATAGTTGCGTTGGGCGACAATCTGGTAACTGCCGGCAATCAAGGCGCCAACCAGCAACACCACCATCATCAACAGCAGGCTGCCAATATTCTCCAACACCAGCAAGTCGGCGGTTTCATCCGTCAGTATGCCCATCAATACCATTTGGTACAGCGACAGCATGAACGACCCCATACACACCAGCGCCGCCAACATAAACGGCAGGAAAATGAGCAGGCCGATCAAGGCAAATTTGATAAAGGCCGACTTTTTCAGCTCGGCAATAAACGGCGTGCGGCCGAAGAACAGATTATTAACGTACAGATCGTGCTGCAGCGCGCTAATAATACCGTTGACGGCGGCGAATGCCGGCACGGCCAACAGCAGCGTCAACACCAGCATCAGGCCGATGGCGTTAATGCTGTCAAAGCTGCTGCCAATACTGAGCAAAATGATTAAGCCGACATAAAGCCCGATAATCAGTAATAGCGGGCAGAACAGTAGCGCCCAATAAGCGCGCCCGGTGCGGCAAACATAATTAAAACGCACGCCGCGATAGCTCGACATAATCGCATTGTAGCGCCAGCTGCGAATCACCACCCATGGCAGCAGGGCAAGCAACACCAATAAGGCCAGCAGCCCCAGCAGCGGCGCCACCGCCAGCAGGATATAAAACACGATGATACCGCCGATCACCAACAGCCGCCCTTTCAGAATTTGCAGCGGCTGCGCATGGTAATCGAAACGATCGCCGTCCAATTCCGTGTTGCCGTAAAAATAGCGGCGACGACGCACCGTCGCCCAGGCGGAATAGATGCCCAGGGTCACGATGGTCAATAATGCATTGACTAACCAAATAGCGAAGTACTCGCCGCCTTTCCCATGGAATTTAATCCGGTGCAGCCCCAGCGGCTGCGAGGTATTGCTTGTCATAATTCTTTCGTCCTGAAAGGAATAGGTCATACCACTCCCCGCTTATTTGTCATGCGGGGTTTGTGGAATAAAAAAGCGTCTTATATAAGCACAATGCCATGAGCAGTGACAATTATTCTTTTATTAAATAGGAATAATGCGAAGGAGGTCGCTTAATGATTTCATTGGCCTATTAATTGTAAGCCTTAAATGAGTGGGATATATAGAGGTGCAATGACAAGGATAAAACAAGGGCCCGGCTGCCAGGCCCTTGTCATTTTAGCAATTATCCGCGGCGCGCTTTCACCGCCGCCGCCAGATCGCGCAGCACGGTTTCGGTGTCCTGCCAGCCGATGCAGCCGTCGGTCACGCTCTTGCCGTAAACCAGCGGTTCGCCGCTTTCAAGGTTCTGGTTGCCTTCCACCAGGTGGCTTTCGATCATCACGCCGATGATCGCTTTTTCACCGCCGCTAATCTGCCCGCAAACGTCAGCGCTCACGTCCATCTGCTTTTTGAACTGTTTGCTGCTGTTGGCATGGCTGAAGTCGATCATCACCTGCGCCGGCAGCCCGGCTTTGCTCAGGCCGGCTTTGACGTCCTTCACGTGCGCCGCGCTGTAGTTCGGCTCTTTGCCGCCGCGCAGAATAATGTGACAGTCGCCGTTGCCGCTGGTGTTAACGATAGCCGAGTGGCCCCACTTGGTTACCGACAGGAAACAGTGCGGCGCGCCGGCGGCGTTGATGGCGTCGATCGCCACCTTGATGGTGCCGTCGGTGCCGTTCTTGAAGCCGACCGGGCATGAGAGGCCGGAGGCCAGCTCGCGGTGCACCTGCGATTCCGTGGTGCGCGCGCCGATGGCGCCCCAGCTCATCAGATCCGCCAGGTACTGCGGCGTGATCATATCGAGGAATTCGCCCGCGGCCGGCAGGCCGCTGTCGTTGATCTCCACCAGCAGCTTGCGCGCCAGGCGCAGACCGTCGTTGATGTTGAAGCTGTTGTCCATCTGCGGATCGTTGATCAGGCCTTTCCAGCCCACGGTGGTGCGCGGTTTTTCGAAGTATACGCGCATGACCACTTCCAGCTCGCCCTTCAGTTCTTCACGCAGCGCCAGCAGGCGCCCCGCGTACTCTTTGGCGGCTTGGGTATCGTGGATAGAGCAAGGGCCAATCACCACCAGCAGGCGATCGTCGCTGCCGCGGAGGATATTGTGAATTGCGCTGCGGGCCTGGGACACCGTCTTTGCTGCGCGTTCAGTGGCCGGGAATTTCTCCAGCAAAGCCACCGGCGGCAGGAGTTCCTTAATATCATTAATGCGTAAATCGTCGTTTTGGTAATTCATAGCTTTTCCATTCGGTATCGAGGGGTATTTCGCAGTGCGTAACGGTGTAGATCCCAACAATCTAGCCTGTGGGAATGGCGCTGTAAATCACCTTTGCCCCCCTCCGCTGGAACCGCCAAATTAACAGCAGATTGTGCTGTTTCATCAGGGGAGCGCAGAGCCTCCTTTTTCGCTATGCTAGCGATCGGAATATAAAGCGACCCGAGTTGAACATGCCCTCTCTGTTATTAGTTGATGACCACCCGGTGGTTCATGTCGCACTGGAAGCGGCGCTAATGAAATCATCCCGCTCCTACCGCCTGCAGGCGGCGCAGGACGACGTCCAGGCGCTGGCCCTGCTGGCCGAGGCCGCTTTCGGCCTGGTGCTCCTGGATATCGGCCTGCCGCAGGTCGACGGGCTGCAGCTGTTGAAAAAAATCCGCCGCCGCTACCCGCAGCAGCCGATCCTGATCTATACCGCGCAGGAGGCCGAGGTCTATGCGCGCATGGCCCATGCCGCCGGAGCCAACGGTTTCGTCAATACAGGCAGCTCGTTGGCAGAGCTGGTACAGGCGATCGAGCAGGTGCTGGACGGTGAAACCCACTTCCCCGCCGCCGCGCTGGCCGAAGAAGCGCCGACGGCGGACGGTGGGCTGCTCACTCCCAAAGAGCTCGAAGTGCTGGGCTTGCTGAGCCAGGGGCTGTCCAACCTGCAGATCGCCGATCGGCTGCACATCAGCAACAAGACCGTCAGCACGCACAAGAAGAACATCCAGCGCAAGACCGGCGCCGGCAACCTGCTGGAGCTGGTGGCGGTGTTTAAAGAGCTGGCGCCATGATGCGCCGCGCGCTGCTGCTGCTGATCCTGTGGTGCGGTCTGGCGCAGGCGGCGGAGCCGGTGCGCTATCAGCTGGTCAGCAATCTGAATACCCCCGAGAACATGCTGATCGTCGGCGAGAAAAATCCCTGGCGCGACCGAACGCTGCGCATCGGCATCATCAGTGAGAACACCAGCCCGTACAACATCATCGTGGACGACGATCTGTACGGGCTGAACGCCGACTACCTCGGCTATATCCAGCAGGTAACCGGCATTCGCTTCGCCATTTACGGCTTTGCCGATCTGACGCAGCTGGAGCAGGCGCTGCACGACGGCAAGGTCGACCTGCTGTACGGCATCCCGCAGAGTGAGGCGCTGCACGGCCTGGCGATCTCTCAACCCTATTACGTCAGCAACCTGCGCGTATTGCGCGATCGCAGCAACGATCGGCCGGTGATGCTCAATTCCGCCAACGCCCGCGTTGCGATCGGCGCGCTGACCGACATGCAGTCCGGCGGTGCTCTGCAGGCCGTGGCGTCGCAGATCCAGCGCTACGACAACAATCTGCAGGCGGTCTACTCGCTGCTCAACGGCAGCAGCGACTACTTTATCGCCGACGAGGCCAGCGCCAGCTTTATCATCGACCAGCTGCAGCTCGGCCAGCTCTATCAGATTGAAAGCAACGAGAACCTGGGCAACCTGTCCTTCGTGTTCGCCGCCGCCGACTCACGGCTGATAGACACGCTGGACACCGCCATCGCCGACGCGCCGATGGAGCTGATGAACGCCCTGCAGAGCCGCTGGAGCAAAAAGATCCCCAGCTACCTCGACACCGGCAATGCCGACCTGACGACGATGGAGAAGAATTGGGTGGCGAGCCACCGCGTGGTTTATTACGCCGCCATCGAGAACAACTTCCCGTTCGCCTACCGCGGCTCTGACGGCCAACCGCGCGGCTACGCCATCGACATTCTCAACATCATCGCGCAAAACACCGGGCTACGTTTCGCACCGCTGTGGGCGCGCAACGCCGAGCAGGCCGATCAGCTGGTGCAGGCCGGCCAGGCCAGCTTCCGCGCCGCCCTGCCGCTGGCGCGCGGCGTCAAGGCGCGCTACGGCGCCAGCATGCCGATCCACCGCTCGCTGTGGGGCGTTTACGTCGGCCAGCACGCCGACGGAATTTCCACCTGGAACGATTTGGCCGGCAAGCGCATCGGCGTGCTGCAGGGCGATTTGGCGCAGGGGCTGGTGCCGGAACAGGAGCAGACCGTCAGCTTCGCCGACAGCAAGTCGATGTACGACGCGCTGGCCAACGGCCAGTTGGATGCGCTGGTGGATAACGTCATCTCCGCCAACTTTTTGGCACTGTCGCGCTATTCCGGCGCCATCAAGCTGGCCTTTGCCGCCAACAACATCCCCTACCCGGTGGCCTTCGGCGTGCGCCGCGATCAACCTCTTCTGTTGGCGATCCTCGATAAGAATCTGATGCAGATCCCAGCGGACACCCTGCAATCGCTGCGCGACGAGTGGATCGTCGACCGCAGCAATCTTATCGACGCGGTGAATGACAACCGCATGCCGCCGCAGACCACCTGGCTGCTGGCGCTGCTGGCCGCCGCCACCGTGCTGCTGCTGGCGCTAACGCTGCGCCGTTTCATGCTGCAGCGCCGTGAAAAACGCGAACGCGAAGAACTCGAGCACGCGCGCCGCCGCGCCGAAGCAGAAAACCGCATGAAGAGCAAATTCCTCGCCACCGTCAGCCACGAGCTGCGCACGCCGATGCACGCCATCCTCGGCCTGCTGGAGCTGGAGCTCAAACGCCAACCCGCGCCGGAAGGCCTGCCGGTGATATACAGCTCGGCCTCTTCGCTGCTCAACCTGCTCAACGACCTGCAAGATCACGCTCGGCTGGAAACCGGTTCGCTGACGCTGGCGCCGAAACCGGTGGCGCTGCGCCTCTGGGTAGCGCGCATCGACGCCCTTTACCGGCCGCTGATCGGCGAACGCCCGTTGACGCTGAGCGTGCTGGCGGATCCGGCGCTGCCTGAGGCGGTGATTATTGATGGTGAGCGTTTACTTCAAGTGGCTAACAACCTGATAAACAACGCGATAAAGTTTACACCGCGCGGCACTATTCAGGTCGAGATCGGCTGGCGCGCGCAAGATGAGCGGCAGGGGGAATTGCGATTAACGGTGAACGACAGCGGCTGCGGCATCGCCGCCGATGAGATAGGCAAGCTGTTCCAACCGTTTTACCGCGCGCGCGGCGCGCAACGCATCTCGGTGCAGGGTACCGGTTTGGGACTGTCTATCTGCAAAGAGATCGTCGAACAGATGGGCGGCCGCATCGGGCTGCACTCGCAGCCGGGCGTCGGCACCCGCGTCGAGGTCGCGATACCGGTCGAGCTGAGCGGCGCGGCGCCGGCTGTCGCCCAGGAGGAGCACACCTATGCTCTGCCGTCTTCCGCCTTGCGTACCGCGCTGATCGACGATCACCCCACCAATTTGTTGCTGCTGGAACGCCAGCTGCGCCACTTCGGGCTGCAACCCGCCCGCTTTGAACAAGGCTATGCGCTGTTGAAGGCCCAGCGCCGGCAACCGTTCGATCTGCTGTTTATCGACTATAACATGCCGCGCCCGGACGGGCTGACGCTGGCCAGGCTGATCCGCCGCGACGAACAGCGGCTGCAACGCCCGCCTTGCCGCATCGTGCTTTGCTCGGCAGACGTGCAGGAGTTTACCCGCATCCCGCCGGGGCTGGTGGCGATCGACCACTTCCTGACCAAACCGATTTCACTGGCGGCGATCGGCCAGGTATTGGCTCAGCAACCGCAGGCTCAGGAAGAAAAGTCAGTCCTTACTGACCTGCGACAAACGCTGGCCGAAATGGCAGGTGGCGATCGCGCCATGCTGCAGCGGCTGGCGCAGACGCTCGGCGATACGCTGCGCCAAGACCGGCAGCGGCTCGCGGACGCCGTCGCCGCGAGCGACTGGCCACAGCTGGAGCAGGCGGCGCACCGCATCAAGGGCAGCCTGCTGATGCTGCAGCTGCCGGAAGCCGCGCAGCTGTGCCAGCAGCTGGTGGATACCGCACGTCGGGGCGAGCTTGCCGCCGCCGCTTATACTAAATTAAAGGCGTTAGTGGCGCAGATAGAACCGGAGCTGGACGCTCTGCTCGCCGCCGCCCCCTCTTTCGCTATGCATAAGGATGAATAATGTCGGACACTCCACACGTACACCTGCCGAAAGACAGTAATAGTAAACGCCTACTGACCGCTTTTTTAGTCACCGCCGTCTTTATGGTGGCCGAGGTGGTCGGTGGCCTGTTGTCCGGCTCGCTGGCGCTGTTGGCCGACGCCGGCCATATGTTGACCGATGCCGCCGCGCTGCTGGTGGCGCTGATGGCGGTGCACTTCTCCCAGCGCAAGCCCAACGCGCGCCACACCTTCGGCTATCTGCGCCTCACCACCCTGGCGGCCTTCCTCAACGCCGCGGCGCTGCTGGTGATCGTGGTATTCATCCTGTGGGAGGCGATACGGCGTTTCTTCGAACCGCAGCCGGTGATGGGTACCCCGATGCTGATCATCGCCGTAGCGGGGCTGCTGGCGAACCTGTTCGCCTTCTGGTTGCTGCATCGCGGCAGCGAAGAGAAAAATATCAACGTGCGCGCCGCCGCGCTGCATGTGTTGGGCGACCTGCTCGGTTCGGTGGGCGCCATCGTCGCCGCCATCGTCATTCTTGCCACCGGCTGGACGCCGATTGACCCGATCCTGTCGGTGCTGGTCTCCTGTCTGGTGCTACGCAGCGCCTGGCGGCTGCTGAAGGAGAGTTTCCACGAGCTGTTGGAAGGCACGCCGCAGGAGGTCGATATCGCCAAGCTGCAAAAAGACCTGTGCCTGAATATCCCGGAAGTGCGCAACATCCATCACGTGCATGTCTGGCAGATCGGCGAACAAAAGCTGATGACGCTGCATGCGCAGGTGATCCCGCCGCATGACCACGATGGGCTGTTGCAACGCATTCAGGCTTATCTGTTGGAACACTACAAGATTGGCCATGTGACCATTCAGATGGAGTACCGGCACTGCGAGACGCCGGACTGCGGTATCAACCGGGCGCCGGAGCCGAGTGAACACTCACATGCCGAAGCGCACTCCCATCTGGGACATCGTCACTAAGCCAAGAGGGCGCCACCACGGCGCCCTCTGCTGTTGCTACGGTGCGGACGAGAGCGGGTTGGAACGGTTACGCCCGGCGCTCTTGATCCACAGCCAGGAGCCGTTCAGGGCGATCAGCGTCAGAATGACATACTCCAGCGCCATCGCGTACACCCCCTGGTAGGCGAAGATCGCCACGCTGATGACGTCGATAACCACCCACAGCAGCCAGTTTTCCACATACTTGCGCGTCATCAGGATCATCGCCACGATGGAGAGCACCATCATCGCCGAATCCCAGAACGGGAACGCGTCCGGCTGCAGTTCAGGCATCTGCACGTTCAGCCCCAGCCCTTGCATCACCGCTACCGCGATCTGCGTCAGCCAGGCGAACACGCGGTCGATGTTAAAGGTCATCAGGCCAATGCCGATGACGCAAACCGCCGCCCAGGCCAACGCTTTCGGCAACGGCAGCCAGCGGATCTGCAGCTCAGCCTGATTATCCTGGGTTTGGCGGCTCCAGGCATACCAACCGTAAATGTTGGCGCCGAAAAAGAACAGCTGCAACAGCAGGCTGGCGTACAGCTGGATCTGGAAGAAAATTACCGCGAACAGCGTGACGTTGATCAGGCCGAACAGGTAGTTGATGATTTTTTCCTTGCTGGCGTACCAGATGCACAGCAACCCGAACAGCGTGCCGATGGCTTCGATCCACGACAGATCGTAACCGCCCGCGCCAAGCGGAATGTGCACCAGAATATTGCTGGTACTGAAGAAGCTCATGAAGTCATCCTTTTAAACGGTTAAGCGTTGCCTTTAACCTGCATCTTAAGCTGAGCGGCGAAATCCAGCATGCGGTTCAGCGGCACCAGGGCCTTCTCACGCAGCGCGGCGTCCACGTGGATCTCATGCTGCGCGCCCCCCTGCTCCAGCCCTTCAGCAATCGCCTTCAGGCCATTCATCGCCATCCACGGGCAATGCGCGCAGCTGCGACAGGTCGCCCCTTCTCCGGCGGTCGGCGCTTCGAACAGCTCCTTGTCCGGGCAGGCCTGCTGCATCTTGTAAAAGATACCGCGTATCTGACGACAATTAATCTGGCCGGTTCGCGACAATTATTTTGGCCGGTTTGTAATCTGAGATCACAACCTACTCA